>NZ_JBHXSL010000086.1:0-21318 GCF_042714725.1 Streptomyces sp. NPDC058685 | reverse complement strand
CCTGCAGATGCGCTTCGGCCAGGAGATGACGCAGGCCGAGATCGGCAAGGAGCTCGGCATCTCCCAGATGCACGTCTCCCGTCTGCTGACCCGCATCCTGGCGAAGCTCCGGGCGGGCATGCTCACCGACCGCTGAGCCTGAGCCTCGGCGACGAACCCCGAGCGACGAACCCCGGGCAACGACTTCTGTGCGGATGCCGCGCTCGCCGGACGACGGCGGGCGCGGCATCCGCCCATCTGCGTCCGTCGCCCCGGCTCGCGGCGGCGTCATGACGCGGTCCCGGCGGGCGCGCTCCCGCTTCGGTCCGCGGTCCGGTCCGCAATGTCCCGTCCGGTTCGCGACACCTGCGGACACTCCCCGGCCCTGCCGGGCCCGTGTCCGCGCGCGTCCCCGCGTCGTCCGCGCCATGATCGGTCTTGGTGACCTGCCGCCCGCCGGACCGCTACCGCATCCGTATGCCGTCCTTCGCCGGAAGAGTCGGTGCGGCTCGGCGACAGCACGGTCGCGGGTCATGCGACGGACGAGCGGACCACGGGCACAGGAGGCGCCGATGCCGACGGACGGACCGACAGGAGCGCAGGAGCAGCCGGACAGCCGGGACCGGCAGCAGTCCGGGTACCGGCCGGTGACGCGTGACCAGCCGGAGACGGGGCAGCACACCCCGCCGCTGCGGTGCCTGGTCACCGGGGCCACCGGGTACATCGGCGGCCGGCTGGTGCCCGAGCTGCTCGAGGCCGGACACTCCGTTCGCTGTCTCGCCCGCTCGCCCGACAAGCTGCGCGACCACCCCTGGGCCGGGGACGCCGAGGTGGTCCGGGGTGATGTCACCGACCCCGAGTCCGTCAAGGCCGCGATGCAGGACATCGACGTGGCCTACTACCTGGTCCACGCCCTGGGCACCGGCTCGCACTTCGAGGACACCGACCGCGAGGCCGCCCGGATCTTCGCCGACGCGGCGCGGTCGGCAGGCGTACGGCGCATCGTCTACCTGGGTGGTCTCACCCCAGCCGGTGTCCCCGAGCGCGAGCTCTCCGCCCATCTGCGCTCCCGCGCCGAGGTCGGTCGGATCTTCCTCGACGCGGAGGTCCCCACGACCTTCCTGCGCGCGGCCGTGATCATCGGCTCCGGCTCGGCGTCCTTCGAGATGCTGCGCTATCTGACCGAGCGCCTGCCGGTCATGGTGACCCCCAGCTGGGTGCGGACCCGTATTCAGCCGATCGGCGTACGGGACGTCCTGCGGTATCTCGTCGGGTCGGCCCGTATGCCCGAGGACGTGAACCGCGCCTTCGACATCGGCGGTCCGGACGTCATCACCTATCTCGACATGATGCGCAGTTACGCCGCCGTGGCCGGACTCCCGCGCCGGCTCATCGTGCCCGTCCCCGTTCTCACCCCGCGGCTCTCCAGCCACTGGATCGGGCTGGTGACACCCGTGCCCCACTCCATCGCCCGGCCGCTCACCGAGTCGCTGCGGCACGAAGTGGTGTGCGACGAGCACGACATCGCGCGTTATGTGCCCGACGTGCCGGGCCGGCCGCTCAGCTTCGAGCAGGCACTCACCCTCGCGCTGCGACGGGTCCGTGAGGCCGACGTCACCACGCGGTGGTCGTCCGCGTCGTTGCCCGGCGCGCCCAGCGACCCGCTGCCGACGGACCCCGACTGGGCGGGCGGCAGCCTCTACGAGGACCGCCGGGAGCTGGTGGTGAACGCACCGCGTGCCTCCCTGTGGCGGGTGATCGAGGGCATCGGCGGCGACAACGGCTGGTACTCCTTCCCGCTCGCGTGGGCGGTACGGGGATGGCTCGACCGCTTCGTGGGCGGGGTCGGCCTGCGGCGCGGACGGCGGGACGCCGAACGCCTGCGGGTCGGTGACTCGCTGGACTTCTGGCGAGTCGAGGCGATCGAGCCCGGTCGTCTGCTGCGGCTGCGGGCCGAGATGCGGCTGCCGGGTCTCGCATGGCTGGAGATGTACGCCGAGGACGACGACCGGGGACGCACCCGCTACCGGCAGCGCGCCCTTTTCCACCCCCGGGGCCTGCTCGGCCACGCCTACTGGTGGAGTGTGTCGCCCTTCCACGCGATCGTCTTCGGCGGCATGGCCCGCAACATCGCGCGGGCGGCGGTGAAGGGCATGCCTGCCAGGACCTCGCGGCGGCCGGTCTCCCGCTGAGGTGCGTCCGGTGCCTTCGGGGGTTGCTCAAAGGGGTGCATCCGCCGGGCCGCCCGCGCCCGAATCATGCCCGTAGAGCCCCTGAATTCCCGTAGACATCGACATCCCCACCAGGAGAGGCGCCCATGACGGTCTCGGTCGTCCTGTTCACGTCGGACCTGCGGCTGCACGACCACCCGCCCCTGCGCGCGGCCGTGAACTCCGCGGACGAGGTGGTCCCGCTGTTCGTGCTCGACCCGGGCATCCGGGCCGCCGGGTTCGACGCCCCCAACCGCCGGGCGTTCCTCGCCGACTGCCTCGCGGATCTCGACGCCGGGCTCGGAGAGCGAGGCGGCCGTCTCGTGCTGCGCTCCGGCCGTACGGCGGAGGAGGTGTGCAAGGTCGTCGCCGAGACGGGAGCGTCGACCGTCCACACCGCGGCCGGCGTCTCGGGGTACGCGGGCCGCCGCGAGGAGGAACTGCGGCGGGAACTCGACGGGCAGGGCTGCCGTCTGGAGGTCCATGACGGTGTGATCACCGCCGTGCCGCCGGGGGCGGTCGTGCCCGCGGGCTCCGACCACTTCGCCGTCTTCACCCCGTACTTCAGGCGCTGGGCACAGGAACACCTCCGCACCCCCTACGGCGCACCCCGGCGTGTCACGGTCCCCGACAACGTCGGTTCCTACCGGCTGCCGCCGCGCCAGGACGTGGAGGGGGTGGCGCCCGGACTGGCCGAGGGCGGCGAGACGGCGGGCCGCAAACAGTTCCTCACCTGGAAGCGGCGAGGACTGGCCGGCTATGCGGACCACCACGACGACCTGCCGGGCGACGACACGTCGAAGCTCTCCCCGTACCTCCACTTCGGCGCGCTGTCCCCGGTCGAACTCGTGCACCGCGCGCGGGACCACGGTGGCGCGGGGGCGGAGGCCTTCGTCCGTCAGCTGTGCTGGCGCGACTTCCACCACCAGGTGCTGGCCGCGCGTACGGCGGCCTCCCGGGACGACTACCGGCCCCACGGCGACGCATGGCGCACCGAGGAGGACGCGGCCGAGGAGATCGAGGCATGGAAGCAGGGCCGCACGGGATACCCCGTGGTCGACGCCGCGATGCGCCAGCTGAGGCACGAGGGGTGGATGCACAACCGCGGCCGGCTGCTGGCCGCTTCCTTCCTGGCCAAGACGCTGTACGTCGACTGGCGGATCGGCGCCCGCCACTTCCTGGAGCAGCTGGTGGACGGGGACATCGCCAACAACCAGCTCAACTGGCAGTGGGTGGCGGGCACCGGCACCGACACCCGCCCCAACCGTGTGCTGAACCCGGTGATCCAGGGCAAGCGCTTCGACCCCGACGGCGTCTATGTACGCCGCTGGGTGCCGGAGCTGGCGGATCTGAAGGGCTCCGCCGTGCACGAGCCGTGGCGGCTGAGGGGGCTGGACCGCGAGCAGTACGACTACCCGGAGCCCATCGTCGAACTGTCCGAGGGCCTGGCGCGCTTCAAGCATGCACGCGGCAAGGAGTAGAGGGGGCGGGCGCGCGACGTGCCGGCCGCCGGGAGTTCCCCCGGCCGGCAGACGCCGTGGATCTCACAGCGCCGCACCGGACCGGGACGGGCCGTAGACCTCGGTGATCCGTCGCCGCAGCCGGTGCAGTCCGCGCCGTACGTGGCTCTTCACCGTGCCGAGCGGAATGCCCGTGCGCTCGGCGATCTGCACCTGCGTCAGGTCCTCGTAGAAGGCCAGGCACAGCACCTCCCGCTGGGGCAGCGGCAGTTTCGCCAGCTCGTCCGCGAGGAGCACCCGGTCCAGACACTCCTCGGGCGATGTGCCGGGCTTCGGTTCCGTGCTCTGTGCCGGCACATGGGCGGCGGCCGCGGCGAGTTCGGTGCGCCGGGTCCGTGCTGCCAGGGCGTCCACCGTCTTGCGCCGGGTGATCCCGACGAGCCAGGCGCCGAGCGGGCCGCGCTCCGGCCGGAATCCCGACCGGCCCCGCCATGCCGCGAGGAAGACCTGCTGGGTGACGTCCTCGGCCTCGCGCGCGTCGCCGAGAGTGCGGGCGGCCAGCGTGTGCACCAGCGGTGCCCACTGGCGGTAGATCGCGGCGAAGCTCTGTTCGTCGCCGCGCAGCAGTCCCTCGGCGAACTGCCCGGACGCGTGGGTCTGCTCGGCCGGTGGATGCAGCTGCCCGGCCGGGCCGGCCAGTGCTGACGTGGTCATGGTCTCGCTCCTTCCGCCGGATCCCGGCCGGTTGGTGCGTCGAACAGGTCCGACGCCGCTGTCCGCGGCTCGCCCTCCGGGCCACCGGGCCGGTGTCCCGCGTGGGTGACTCAGTCTTGGACGGGCGAATCGACGCAGGCAACACGCGTCGTTTGTGCGTCGTATGCTCGAAGGCGTGGACACTTCCGCAGCCGAGGGACCACGGCGGACAGGCGGTCTCACGACCGGAGCGGTCGCGCGCCGGCTCGGAGTCGCGCCCACCACGCTGCGCTCGTGGGACCGGCGTTACGGCATCGGGCCCGCCGGACGCGACGGCAGGAAACACCGCCGCTGGACTGACGAGGACATCGCGATGCTGGAGCGCATGTGCGCGCTGACCAGCACCGGCCTCCCGCCCGCGGAAGCCGCCCGTGTCGTCCTTACCGACGCGTCGACAGGAGCCGCGGTGGCGGGTGCCGCCGGGACGGAGGGGCAGACCGGTCCGGAGCCGCCGGTGCACCGGGAGGCGGGCCGCCGGCGGGGGGCTCGTACCGGTCTGCAGCTCGGCGACGTACGCCAGGAGTGCCGGGGCCTCGCCCGCGCCGCCCTTCGCCTCGACGCCCAGGCCGTCGACACCGTGCTGGCCTCGGTGATCGCGGAGCACGGGCTGGTCACCGCGTGGGACGAGGTCATCGTGCCGACGCTGCGCGCCGTCGGACGCAAGTGGGAGCGCTCCGGCGAGCAGTACGTCGAGGTCGAGCACCTGCTCTCGTGGCATGTCTCCAGCGCGCTGCGCCGGAGCGTCGGCCCCGCTTCCGGGACGGAGCCGGGCGCACCCGTGCTGCTCGCCTGCGTGCCGGGGGAGAACCACACCCTTCCGCTCGAAGTCCTCGCCGCGGCCCTCGCCGAGCGGAACCTCCCGGTGCGGATGTACGGGGCCGCCCTGCCGGTCGAGGCGCTCGACGGCGCCGTCCGCAGGACCGGGCCGGCGGCGGTGGTGCTCTGGGCGCAGTCCAGGACGACCGCGAGCGCGCCGCTGGCCCAGCACGTCGCCCGGACCGCCTGGGGGGTTCGGGGCGCCCGCAGAAAGCCGGTGGTCCTGACCGCCGGACCGGGGTGGGCGGGCCCGCGCGTCGCGGGTACGGTGCGTCCGCTGGGACTGGGCGAGGCGCTCGGAGTCCTGGAATCGGCGCTGCGCGCCTGACGTCCCGCCGCTACGCGCGCCCCCGCGGCCCGGCGCCCCGGTCGGCCAGGACCTCACGGGCCGCCCTCGCCCCGGAGGCCAGAGCGCCCTGCACCGAGCCGGTGGCACGGTGGTCGCCGCACAGATAGCGCGCGGGAGCGAAGCGCGAGGAGCGGCTCAGCGGCCACGGCGCCGCCATGGCCGGCAGCGCGTCCTCGACGGTGTACGTCGCCACCGGCTCCCAGGAACCGGTGCCGGTGACGTAGACGTCCGCCAGATCGGCGAGCAGTGCCCGCTCGCGTCCCGGCTCGTCACGGCCGAGCACGGAGGTCGAGATCAGCGACCGGCCCTCGGGCGCGTACGACCGGGAGACCTCGCTGAGCACACAGGTGTTGAGGAACCGGTGCCGGCTGTCGGTGACCAGGGTCGGCTCGGCCAGTGGCGGCGTGGAGGCGGCGTGGTAGTACGTCGTGACCGTCCGCGTCGCCGGTACCTCCAGCCCGGGCAGCAGATGCGACGCCGCCCGCGGACCGGTGGCCACGACCACGGCCGGTGCGGTCCGCTCACTCCCGTCGTCGAGCAGCACCCCGCTGTCCGTGACGGCGGTGACCGGGGTCCCGAGACTCACCGTGCCGGGCGGCAGCCGGTCGGCGAGCTGCGCCGGTACGGCCCCGATGCCGGCCTGGGGCAGACACAGACTGCCACGCGTCATGCTGCGCCACACCAGATGGAAGAACCGCGCGGATGTCTCCAGTTCGTCCTCCAGGAACACCCCGGAGAGGAACGGCCTCAGCACGGTGTCGATCGTCTCGTCGGAGACGCCGGCCTCCGCGAGAGCGGTCCACGTGGTGCGGTCCGGCCCCCGTGTCAGAAGGGACGCGGGCGCCAGCATGTCCCGTGCCGTCATCACGCCGAGCGCCGCCATGTCCCGGGCCGGCGCGAGACGTCCCGGCCGGAGATCGGCCGCGGCGCGCGGCCGCCGGGTGGGGTCCACGACACGCAGCAGCTCGCCGCCGCGATGCAGCAGGAAGCCGGGAGTGAAGGGGTGCAGCCGCAGGTCCCGCAACGTCAGCCGCTTCTTGACCTGCGGATAGGAGGTGTTGAAGACCTGGAACCCGCGGTCGAGCAGAAAGCCGTCGCGGCGGTCGGTGCGCACCCGACCCCCGACCCCGTCCGATGCCTCCAGGACCTGGACGGACAGCCCGGCGAAGACGAGATCGTGAGCACAGGCCAGTCCCGCGAGGCCCGCCCCGATCACCAGTACGTCGTACGGCCTCTGCATGCGCTCTCCCACTGTCCGTCGGTGCACCCGGGGGCCGGGTTCCCGTCAGGCGGAGCGAGCGGCGTCCAGGTCGGGGGCGATGGCGAAGATCGTGTCCGTGCCCGTCACCTCGAAGAGCCTGTGCACCGGAGGGCTGAGCGGGCCGGCCAGCACCAGATTCTGCTCGGAGTGGGCGCTCAGCAGCAGGTTGAGCAGGCTGGAGTCGCCGAACGTCACACGCGAGAGGTCGAGCACGGTCCGTACGGCCGCATCCCCGGCGGGCTCGGCGAGGACCTCCTGAAGCTGCTGGAGCGAGCCGAGGTCGAACGCCCCGGCCGCGGAGATGACACGCACCGGGTCGGCCGCGTCCGACAGCAGGGTCACTCTCGGCAGGTCCGGCGCATCGGCGGCGGAGGACTGGGTGGACTGATGATCCATGGTGGTTCGTCCCTCGGGGGATCGGGAGCACCCCCGTCGGCCGGCGGAGCAGAGTGCGCGGCAGTGACAGCAGGAGTGCGCGGGAGTGACAGAACGGACCGGGCGCCCGGCCTGTGGACCGGAGGTGGTCTACAGGCCGAGGGTGGTGCGGACCTTGATCCGCTTTCCGACCGGGTCGCGCCTGACGTCGAAGCCCTCGCACAGGGCGAGGACGATCTCCAGTCCGTGCTGGCCGACGCGCCCCGGTTCGGCCGCGCGGGCGACCGGCAGCACGGGGCTGGTGTCCCACACGGTGATCTCCAGGAGATCGCCGGTCACTTCCAGGTCCATGAGGCAGGGACCGGGAGCGTACTTGCAGGCATTGGTCACCAGCTCGCTGACGACCAGCTGGGCCGTCCCGATCGCGTGTGCCGACACGGGGAGGCCGAACTCGGCCTGCACACGCGTCAGGAACTCCTTGGTGAAGAACCGTGCGGCGGCGATGCTCTCCGGCGCACCGTCGTAACAGACGCTCGCCCACGGCGTCGTACCGGAGGACAGCACCGCGTCCCTGCCGGTCAGTCCGATGTGTTCCATGCTGCTCCTGCGCCCTGTGTGTTCCGCGTTCTGCGGCCCTGCTCGTCTACCCCGGTTCGCCGTCGTCACTCCCGGCTCCTGTGGGGGTGAAGCGGGCCGCGATGGCGAGGGTGTCGTCGCTGTGCAGCACGTCGACGAGTATGTCGGCGGCGATGGCGCCGGGGATGTGGTCGGTGGGCCGGGCGCGGTGGCGGAGAGCGGATGTCATCAGGGCCGCCTCGCCCTCGTAGGGATCGCGCCGGCACTCGGTGAGGCCGTCGGTGTAGAGGATGACCAGGTCGTCCGGCTCCAGTCTGGTCGTGAGGACCCGTTCGCTGCCCGGGTGCGGGTAGCCGATGCCGCGGCCGCGGACCTCCAGGTACGACGCGGTCCCGTCCGGGCGCACCAGCAGCGCCGGCGGATGGCTGCCGTTGGCCAGCGCGAGTTCGCCGGAGGCAGGGTCGAGACGGGCGAGCAGCAGGGTCGCCATGACGTTCTGGTCGAAGGACGCGAGGATCTCGTCCGTACGCGCCACGATGCTGCCGAGCGAGTGCCCCTCCAGCGCCAGCGTGCGCACCGCGTGGGTGACGGTCAGGGCTGTTCGGGTGCTGGTGACGCCGTGGCCGAGCGCGTCGGCGATGGTGATGTGGACGGTGCCGTCCGGCAGGGTGAACCAGTCGTAGAGGTCTCCGCCGGTGGGTGCGTCGTCGCTGGCCGGGGCGTAGTGCACGGCGAGTTCGACGCCGTCCGTACGCAGCGGGCGCGGGCGCAGCGCGTCCTCCAGGGCGCGCAGGGTGTGGCCGTGGGCCGCGCGCAGCTGCTCGTCCCGCTCCTCCAGCTGGACGTAGAGGGCGAGGACACCGCTGTTGGTCTCCGCCAGCTCCTCCTCCAGACGGCGGTGCTCGACCGCGAGGGCGTCCGCGCGGGCGAGGGTGGCCTGCAGCTCCTCCTCGACCAGCGCCAGATCCGCTTCCGCGCCGGCGACGGGGGTGGAGTGCGCCCGGCCGTTGTGCGACCGCTCGCCCGGCGACGGCAGGACGATCCGCCCCGGCTGCTCCCCGCCGGCCGGCTGCGGCGGCGTGGGAGGGGCCGTCAGACGCCAGACCAGCGCGCCGTCGGAGGTGGCCCTTCCCGGCAGCGGCAGGGTCTCGGGGTCGGTGCCGCTCGGAGCTCCCGGGTGGGCGAACCGCAGCGTGACGACCACCTGGTCGCCGCCGCGGTCGGACTCCTGCGCGGCGGTCAGCGTGACCTGACGCCCACTGTTCAGGGGAGGGGCGGCGACCTGACTGAGCGACATCACCAGCCGGGCCCGCTGCTCGGCGCTGAGGCGGTGGGTGACGGCGATCCTGCGGGCCGTACGGCGCAGTGAGTGCACCGTACGGAAGGTGTCCCGGATCATGACCGCCCCTGGGGGAGACCGCCGAGTACGAGAGCCGTGGCGTCGTCCCGGTGCCGGCGGTGGGAGTGCAGGAGGGACGCCGCCAGGAGCGTGGGCGGCAGGCACAGGTGTGCCGGCGGGACGTCACGCGTCCAGCGGTGGTCGATTCCGTCGGTGTGCACGAGCACCGTGGCAGCGGGTTCCAGCTGCTGGGTGCGTGGTGTCGGCATGTTGTATCCCACTATCCCCGGCTGCCCGGTGAACTGCTGGGCAATGCCTTCGCGGGAGCACATCACCACCCGGATGTTGCCGATCCCACAGTGTTCGACGTACCCCGGATGCACCCGCACGACGGTGGCCGCGGCGCCCCGGCTGTGCCGCAGCGCCTCGTGCAGGGCCGTGAGGAGTTCAGCGGGCGGCAGGTGGGGGTGCGCCCGGAACGTGCGCACGGCGCGCCGGGTGGCCGTGGCCGCCTCGGGGCCGTGTCCGAGTCCGTCGAGCACGAGGCCGGTCCAGACGCCGTCGTGCCGTGAGACGGCATAGCCGTCCCCGCTCACCTCCTCCCCGGTCGCCGGCAGGCACAACCCGCCCACGGTGACGGGGTGTTGCTCTCCGGGCGGGTCCGCGAGCCAGGCGTGGACGAGGGTGCCGTACCCGGGTGCCGAGCGCAGCGTGACGTCGGTCGCCGTACGCAGCACCGTGCCCAGGCCGGCGCCGAGGGCGCGCGGCGTGGTGCGGCCGTCGGTGGAGCTCAGCGGGATGTCCGCGATGCCGGGCCCCCGGTCCACCGCGACGATGTCCAGGCCGTTTCCCCGAGGGGACGGCTGGAGGTAGATCGCGCCGTCACGGGCGTGCTTGTCGATGTTGGTGGCGAGTTCGCCTGCCAGCACGGCCGCGTGGTCCGGCAGCGCCCCGGGCAGGCCGCACTCCCGGGCCAGAGCGCGCGCCCGGTCCGCCGAGACCTGCACGGCACCGGGGTGGTCGACGGGAATCCGCACCGTCGGCCGGGGTACGGAAGGCGTCACGTCCGTGTGTTCCACCGCAGTGCGACGACGACCGTGCCCTGCCCGGGGGCGGTCTCCACCTGGAACTCGTCCATCAGGCGACGCGCGCCGCCCAGGCCGTGTCCGAGCCCCGCGCCGGTCGTGTACCCGTCGGTGAGCGCCCGGTCGACGTCGGGGATGCCCGGTCCCCGGTCCGCCACGGACAGCCGCAGGCCGCGCTGTCCGGTGCGGTGGACGTGCTCGATCGCGAGGGTGCCGCCACCGCCGTGGACGTAGGCGTTTCGGGCCAGTTCGCTGGCGGCGGTGACGATGCGCGTCTGGTCCACCAGACCGAAACCGGCCCGCTGGGTGGCCGCACGCACCGCGTGACGGACGGCGAGCAGGTCCTCCGCCGTGCGGATCTCGTACGTCGTGGACGTCTCGTCGCCGTCCTTCTCCGTACCGGTGGAACGCCCCGGCGACGCGGCCGCACCGGCGTTGACCTCACCGTGTGGAAGCACCGGAAGCCCCCTTCCGGAGTTGGGGAACCCGCTGCCAGCCGAGGGCGGTGAGGCCCTGTTCGGCGTTGAGCGCGGTCTCGACGCCGTCGAGCCGAAGACCGAGCTCCACCACGGTGATGGCGACGGCGGGCCGCATTCCGGCGACCACGACGCGAGCCCCGAGCAGGCCCGCCGTGGTGGCGAGCTCCATCAGGGTGCGTGCGACGAACGAGTCGATGATCTCCAGCCGGGAGATGTCGATCAGTACACCGGTGGCCCGGTCGGCGACGATCCGCTCGGTGAGCTCCTCGGTGAAGTCGATGGCCGCCTTGTCGTCGAGCTCGTTCAGCAGTCCGGTGATCAGGACGTCTCCCAGGCGCAGGATGGGCACGCCCGCCAGGCCGCCGCCGCTCACCGGAGAGCCGCGGTACCGGTCGCCTGCCCGGACGCCTCGGTGAGAGCGATGGCGGCGGCCAGGGCGTCGGCGAGGGTGGCACGGGTGAGGATGGCGGACAGGTCGATGCCGAGCTGCGAGATGGTCTGGGCGATGGGCGGCCGGATGCCGCTGATGACGCACTCCGCGCCCATGAGTCGTACGGCGTTGACCGTCTGCACCAGGTGATGGGCCACGGCGGTGTCCACCGTCGGTACGCCGGTGATGTCGATGATCGCCACCTGCGCCTCGTGCTGCTGTATGGCCTCCAGCAGGTTCTCCATGACCACCTGGGTGCGGGCGGTGTCCAGCGTGCCGATCAGGGGGACCGCGAGCACCTTGTCCCACAGCCGCACGACCGGCGTGGACACCTCCGGCATCCCGCCGCTCTCCCGCCGGATGATCTCCTCGCGCCCTTCCACGAACGCGGCGAAGGACACCGCGGCCGCGGCGTCCAGCAGGCGGTCGGTCAGCCGGGCCGCGGCATACAGGGACGCGCTGTCGCGCGCGAGACCCTGCACGGCTTCCAGCAGCGCTTCCTTCAGCGTCCGAACCGCCGACGTGATCACGGTGGGCGAGGCTCCGCGCCGGGCCCGCAGCAGGGACAGCTCGGTGACCGCCCGGTGCAGGCCCTGGTGGGCCTCCACCAGCCGCTCGACCGGATGGCCGCTCTCCAGCGCGGCCCGCAACGCGTCGACCAGGGTGTCGGCCTCCTCGCGCAGTTCGGCCTCGGTGATCCCGGGGCCGAGCGCCCCCTGCTCCAGCTGAAGCCGGACCCACCGGTCGGCCACCTTCTCGCCCTGCTCGCGCAGCAACGCGCCGATGTCGAGCCGGGCCTCGGGCTCACTGGCGTTCATCAGGTCCACCTCGTCATGGTTGTCGCGCGGAAAATGTTAGCGGAGGGGTCGTAGGGGCCCAAGGCGGACCCGGCAGCCCTGCGGCATGCCGCTCGCGATGCCGGGCACACGCGGTACGACACCGAACCCCGATCCGAACGTGTGATGAGCGACAGTGAAGCGCTGATACCCCGGGAAGGCAGAGGTGCGGCCACAGTGGAGGGCGAGGCTCCGGCGGGTGCCGAGACAGCGGTAGCGGCTCTGATGGCTCTGTCCGAGCACGCCGGCGTCACCGCGTCCCATCCCCGCCTGTGGCTGCGGGCTCTGGTGGCCGTGCAGGCCGGAGCCGACTGCCCCGCCGAGATGCGGCGTGCGCTGGGCATCACCGCGCCCTCGACGAGCCGGTTGTGTGCCCGGCTGGAGAGCGCGGGGCTGCTCGCACGGCACGCCGATCCGAAGGACCGGCGCAAGACCGTCGTCGAGCTCAGTCCGGCGGGCGCGGAGGAGGTGCGCAGTCATCATGCGCACACGGCGGCTCTGATCGGGGCGGCGCTGCCCGCCTCGGGACCCGAGGTGGCGGCCTTCGCGGCCGCGTGCGACATCGCGCGCTCCCACCTCAGCCGGGCACTGTCGTCCGGTGGCGGCCGATGACGCTGACATGGCGACAACGGTTGCCGTTTGACAACTGTCCACCAAAGGAAACAATCTGACCTCGTGCGGATCCGCGTCCGTGCTTCCGCGCCGTCCCTACGCTCCGGAACAAGGCAGGTGAACCGTGCAGGGATCCCGCTCCCACCGAACGTCCCGGTCAGGCGGACTCCGCCGCGGTGCCCGCTCGCCCTTCCTTCGAGGGTGCGCCCTCGAAGGCGAAGCGGAAGCCGCCGAGGCCGTCCACGAGCGCCGTGCGCTCCGCGGGTGTCATGCTGGAGATGACCTCGAGCAGTGCGCCTTCGCGCCGGATCCGCAGATCCCGGAGGTAGGTCTCACCCCGGCCCGACAGGCGCAGCTCCAGCTCGCGGCGGCTGGCTGAGCTGGGAGATCGCTGGATGAAGCCCAGGGCTTCGAGACGATCGCACATCCGGCTCACCGACGAGGGTGCCGACCCGAGGACCTCGCCGAGCGTGCGCAGGTTGATGGGCTGGTCGCGGTCGAGGATGTACAGCACGCGCAGTTGCGAGGACGAGACGGGGGCCGTGGACGTCGCGTCGCGGCCTTGCTGCCAGAGCACTTCGAGAAGTTCGATGACCTCACGGGCGGCGTGCACAGCGGCAGCCCGATCGTCGTTCGAAGAAGTCTCGGAATGCATGCCCCCAACTGTGACACTTCGCAACGGCCTTGTCAGTCGCTGAGACATAAGAGGCCATCCGGTCCTTTTGCTCATTCTTCCCGAACAGGTGGTAATCGAACGGTGGACAGATTCACGGCCGTGGAACGTGCGCTGCGCGGGGCTGCGCCTCATGCACTCCTCGAGGCAGTGCAGGGCGCGCTCGCCACCCACTACGCGGCCGTCTCCGTCGATCTGCTCCTCGCCGACTACGCGATGACCATACTTCAGCCCGTCAACGTCCCCACCGGCGCCGACCGCTCGATCCCCGCCCACGCGGACGGACCGGGCCGCGCCTTCGGGGCCCAGCAGCCCCATGTGGAGAAGGACGAGAGGGCGCGGCAGTGCACGGCCCATCTGCCGGTCAGCGTCCGCGGCGACCGCCTCGGAGTCCTCACCGTCAAGCTCGCCGCCGACCGGTTCACACCCGACGTCGAACGGGAACTGTCGGACATCGCGGAGATTCTCGGCCACGAGATCATCGTGGCCGAGCGGGACACCGACCGTTTCCTCCAGGCGCGTCGCGCCAGCAGGCTCACGCTCGCCGCCGAGATGCAGTGGCAGCTCCTGCCAGGTCGTTCCCGCACCCGGCCCGAGTACGAGATCGGCGCCCAGCTGGAGCCCGCGTACTCGACACACGGTGACAACTTCGACTGGTCGGGCGACGCGGACCAGTTCACCCTCACGCTCACCAACGGCATGGGCGAGGGCATCGAGGCCGCCCTGCTCACCAACCTCGCCATCAACGGGCTGCGCAACGCCCGCCGCGCGGGACTCTCACTCGTGGACCAGGCATTCCTCGCCGACCAGGCGGTCTACGGGCACTACCACGGCGCCGTCCATGTCGCGGCGCTCCTGCTGCGTTTCGACCTCGCCACCGGAGACGTGGAGATCGTCGACGCCGGGTCCCCGAAGATGTGGCGCATGAGGCAGGGAAGGATCGAGCCCATCGAACTCGAACCCCAGCTGCCGCTCGGCATGTTCGAGGAGACGATCTACACCGCCCAGCGCTTCCAGGTGCAGCCCGGTGACCGACTGCTGTTCGCCAGCGACGGTGTCTACGACGTCCTCTCACCCGCCGGCGAACGCTACGGCGAGAAGGCCCTCGCCAGGGCCATCACGTCCACCCGGCTGCTGCCGCCGTCCCAGGTGCCCGGAGCCGTCCTGAAGGAACTCACCGGGCACCGCGGGGCGAGCGAGGCGGACGACGACGCGATGGTGGTGTGCCTCGACTGGCACGGGCGCCCGTGACGCGCGGACGGCCGTCCGCCGCGCCGGCGCATCCGTGACGCCGGGTCAGCGCGTCAGTGAGGCCACGTCGCCCATGACGATGACCGGGTTCCTGGCCGGGTCGAGCCGCAGCAGCAGATCCACCATGTGGGGCTGCTCCAGCGAGACACACGCGCGCGTGGGTCCGCCGTGATCCACGTGCACCCAGATTCCGCCGCCCTTTTCCTCACCCTCCGGCCGATTCCGGTCCAGCGGTGACGTACCGGGAATGCGGTTGTAATCAATGGCGAGGACGTAGTTGAAAGAGCCTTCCAGCGATTCACCCAGAAAGCCGATACCGGATTCCGTGAATTGCTCGTCCTGGTCGTAGGGCAGTTTCGTACCGGGATTCGGGAGCCGTCCGCCGGCGTCGCCCAGGGAGAAGACGCCCACGGGTGAACGCAGGTCGTCCACGACATGGTCGTCCGTCCACCCGCGCAATGCGTTGTGCGCCGGCCAGGGGCCCGCCACCGGGGTCCACGGCCGCCCGGCCTCGCGCTGGTACAGGACCGCCGAGGCGATGGAGGAATCCACGCCGGCGCCGGTGACGACCAGCGCCTGCCGGGTGTCGGCGGGAACGCGGGAGCTGGTGGCGGGGCCCAGCCCCCGGATCACTCCGCCGTCCGCCTTCTTGACCTGCGCCCCTGCCTGTCCGCGCGGCGACGCGGTGACGCGCGGGGCGTTCGCCGCGTCGGGAGCGCCGCCGGTGTCCGGCCCCGCCGAACATCCTGTGAGCAGAAGTCCGGCGCAGGAGAAGACGAGAAGAAATGCGCGAGTGCGATTTCTGACCAGCACGTCCAGAGCCTTCCGGTCGGGCATTGACTGACCGTCAGTGTGACCCATGCCCGGCCGGAATCGTGGAATGCCGCGGGGCCGTGCCGTCCCTTTCCGCGGGCGGCGGAGTCATGGGACGGGCGGCAGGGCGCCGGGCGGGCGGCGTGCTGCCGGCGGGCGCCCGGCCGTGTCGCCCGCGAACGCCTGTCATGCCGGGATCCTCCCTTGCGGAAGGCTGCGGGCCGCGGGGTTCCCGGTGCGGTAGTGGACGTACTCGCGCTCCAGCCGGAAGCCCGCCGTCCAGGCCGGCAGACGGCTGGGACGGTTGTCGCGCGAACAGGTCCAGCTCGCGGCCCGGCCGCGGGAGGCGATGTCCTCGCACAGACCGAGGGGGGACCAGGGCGGACAGCGTGGTGAGCACCGATCCGGCGGCGACGAGGACCAGCACCGGGTTCTTCACCAGTGCACGCGGGTGCAGCTTGCGCAGCGCCTCCGGAAAGGACCTCACCAGCTGTACGGGATCGAAGAGGCCACCCGGCCGAGTGCGCCTGCGGGGCGCCCGGGGATTCCGCCCTCTTCCTGGAGGCCGGCCCCTCGGAGCCGTCGGGGCCCGCTGAGGGGCGGCGGGAAGCGTCGCGGAAGACCTTCTGATGGGACCGGACACCCGCGGAGCGGGGTCCGGGAAGCCGACGGGGAAGTGTGAGGGGACAAGGACTGCGGCGCGCTGGGCCTCGCGTTCATGGCCGTGGGTTCCCCATGACTGGTCGAGCAGTACTGAAAGCGCGTCAGGGGGCATCGGGAAAGGGCGCTCCGGCACCACCCGTGCCCGGAAGCTCCTGGTGATCACGGTGACCGACGCCGACCACCCGGCACCTGTCCGGGGACCGCGCAGCCGGGCCGGGCCCCCCTCTCTTCCGACGCCGTGGTCGACCGGGCCGGGGCGACGGCTCATCGATGTACTGCCGCCGCGGGGACGCCGTTCCCGGCACGGCAGGCTGCTCGGGCAGCCGCAGCCGCAGCGCCTGGAACGGGACCGCGGCGTCGTGGCGTGCGGGCACTGCGACGTCGAGCGGACACGCCTCCCACATGGGGCCCGCGCACCCGCCCGGGCCCGGACGTCGCGGTGACCGGAAATCGTCCTCCGCGGCGAAGGAAACCCCCTCGAACGGAGTACGGCCGGACGGCGTTTTCACAGGCCGGAGGCGTCGGCGTCAATGGGCCATCAAAGGTGCGCCAATGGCCGTAAGGGAGCCGTCAACGACAGGCGGAACCGCTCGAAAAGGAGCTTTCCTCTAGAGGCCCGAAACATTTCCACATCTCTTTCAGGAGTTCACGATGGCCGACGTGGCCTTCGTCGTCATCACGATCGCGGTCTTCGCGCTGGTGGCGCTCATCGCCAAGGGGGTGGCGAAGCTGTGACTGCCGAGAACATCGTCGGCCTGATCGTGGCCGTCGCCCTGCTGGGCTACCTCGTCCTCGCCCTTGTGTACCCGGAGAGGTTCTGAGCCCCGTCATGAGTCCCATCCTCGCCGCCGTGCTCCAGATGCTCGCGCTGATCGTCGCGCTGGCGCTGGCGTACCGCCCGCTCGGCGACTACATGGCCCGGGTCTACTCCTCGACCAAGCATCTGCGGGTCGAGAAGTGGATATACAAGGCCATCGGCGCCAACCCGTCCGCCGAGATGCGCTGGCCCGCCTATCTGCGGGGTGTGCTCGCCTTCTCCGCGGTCGGCGTCCTCTTCCTCTATCTGCTCCAGCGGCTCCAGGGCAGCCTGCCCGGCTCGCTCGGCTTCGCCTCGATCGACCCGGACCAGGCGTTCAACACCGCCGCGTCCTTCGTCGCGAACACCAACTGGCAGTCGTACTACGGCGAGCAGGCCATGGGCCACGTCGTCCAGACCGGTGGCCTGGCGGTGCAGAACTTCGTCTCCGCCGCCGTCGGCATCGCCGTCGCGGTCGCCCTCGTCCGGGGCTTCGCCCGCGCCCGCACCGGTGAGCTGGGCAACTTCTGGGCGGACCTGGTCCGCGGCACCGTCCGCATCCTGCTGCCCATCGCCGTGATCGGTGCGATCCTCCTGGTCGCGTGCGGTGCGATCCAGAACTTCGCCGGGATCCACGAGGTCGGCCAGTTCATGGGCGGCACACAGGAGTGGAACGGCGGCGCGGTGGCCTCGCAGGAGGCCATCAAGGAGCTGGGCACGAACGGCGGCGGTTACTTCAACGCCAACTCGGCCCACCCCTTCGAGAACCCGAACGGCCTGTCCAACCTGCTGGAGATCTTCCTGATCCTGCTGATCCCGTTCGCGCTGACGCGCACCTTCGGCCGGATGGTCGGCTCGGTCAAGCAGGGCTACGCGATCCTGGCGACGATGGTGGCGATCTGGATCGGGTTCACCGCGCTGATGATGTGGACCGAGTTCCACCACGGCGGCCCGGCGTTCGACATCGCGGGCGGAGCCATGGAGGGCAAGGAAACCCGCTTCGGAGTCGGCGGCTCGTCGATCTTCGCGGTGGCCACGACGCTCACCTCGACCGGCGCGGTCAACTCCTTCCACTCGTCGTTCACGGGCTTCGGCGGCGGTATCACCATGCTGGGGATGCAGCTGGGCGAGATCGCCCCCGGTGGTACGGGTTCCGGTCTCTACGGCATCCTGATCATGGCGATCATCGCCGTGTTCATCGCGGGCCTGATGGTCGGCCGTACCCCGGAGTACCTCGGCAAGAAGATCGGCACCCGCGAGATCAAGCTCGCGGCCTGCTACATCCTCATCACCCCGGCGCTGGTGCTGTGCTTCACCGCCGCGGCGCTGGTCCTGCCGACCCCGGTGAACTCGCTGACCAACTCGGGTGCGCACGGCTTCTCCGAGATCCTCTACGCGTACACCTCGGCGGCGAACAACAACGGCTCGGCCTTCGCGGGTCTGAACGCGGACACGCAGTGGTTCAACACCACCCTCGGTCTCGCGATGCTCCTCGGCCGCTTCCTGCCGATCGTGTTCGTCCTCGCCCTGGCCGGCTCGCTCGCCGAGCAGAAGCCGGTGCCGGCGACCGCGGGCACCCTGCGGACCGACAAGCCCCTCTACGCGGGCCTGCTGGTCGGCACCATCCTGATCATCGCGGGTCTGACGTACTTCCCGGCCCTGGCGCTGGGCCCCCTCGCCGAAGGACTGGCGTCATGACCCCCGCAACGAAGAAGCACGAGGAGCCCCGCTCCATGTCCACTGCCACACCGACCCGGGCGCCTCACAGCGATGCGCCCACCGGTCACAAGCCCGACGCGGCCCGCGTCGGCGGGGGTCTGTTCGACCCGAAGCAGCTGATCACGTCCCTGCCGGACGCCCTCAGGAAGCTCGACCCGCGGGTGATGATCAAGTCCCCCGTGATGTTCGTGGTCCTGGTCGGCTCCGTGCTGACGACGATCTTCGCGATCACCGATCCGACCAACTGGTTCGGTTGGGCGATCGCCGCCTGGCTCTGGCTGACCACGATCTTCGCCAACCTGGCGGAGGCCGTGGCCGAGGGCCGCGGCAAGGCGCAGGCCGACACCCTGCGCAAGGCGAAGACCGACACCGTCGCCCGCCGTCTGACCACGGACGGCAGGGCGGAGGAGCGGGTGCCCGGCATCGACCTGCGCATCGGCGACCTCGTCGTCTGCGAGGCCGGCGACATCATCCCCGGCGACGGTGACGTCGTCGAGGGCGTGGCATCGGTCGACGAGTCGGCCATCACCGGCGAGTCGGCCCCGGTCATCCGAGAGTCCGGCGGCGACCGCAGCGCGGTCACCGGCGGCACGAAGGTGCTGTCCGACCGGATCGTCGTCAAGATCACGGCGAAGCCCGGCGAGACGTTCATCGACCGGATGATCGCGCTCGTCGAGGGCGCCTCCCGTCAGAAGACGCCCAACGAGATCGCGCTGAACATCCTGCTCGCCTCGCTGACCATCGTCTTCCTGCTCGCGGTCGTCACCCTCCAGCCCTTCGCGAAGTACGCGGGCGCCGAACAGACCATGATCGTGCTGACCGCACTGCTGGTCTGTCTGATCCCGACCACGATCGGCGCGCTGCTCTCGGCCATCGGCATCGCGGGCATGGACCGGCTGGTCCAGCGCAATGTGCTGGCCATGTCCGGCCGCGCGGTCGAGGCCGCGGGCGACGTCTCCACCCTGCTGCTCGACAAGACCGGCACCATCACCCTCGGCAACCGCCAGGCCGCCGAGTTCGTCCCGGTCAAGGGAGTCACAGAGGCCGACCTGGCGGACGCGGCCCAGCTCTCCTCGCTCGCCGACGAGACCCCCGAGGGCCGTTCCATCGTCGTCCTGGCGAAGGAGAAGTACTCCCTGCGCGAGCGCCACCAGGGCGAACTGGCGCACGCCGAGTGGATCGCCTTCACCGCCCAGACCCGGATGTCGGGTGTGGATGTCGACGGCCGCAAGGTCCGCAAGGGCGCGGCGGGTTCGGTCATCTCCTGGGTCACCGAACGCGGCGGCACCGTCTCCGACGACGCCGACACCCTCGCGGGCACGATCTCGCAGGCCGGCGGCACCCCGCTGCTGGTCGCCGTCGAGGACGACCGGGGCGCCCGGGTCCTGGGTGTCATCCACCTCAAGGACGTCGTCAAGGAGGGCATGCGCGAGCGGTTCGACGAACTGCGCCGCATGGGCATCAAGACGGTCATGATCACGGGTGACAACCCGCTCACCGCCAAGGCGATCGCCGAGGAGGCGGGTGTCGACGACTTCCTCGCCGAGGCCACGCCCGAGGACAAGATGGCGCTCATCAAGCGGGAGCAGGCCGGCGGGAAGCTGGTCGCGATGACCGGCGACGGTACGAACGACGCCCCCGCGCTGGCCCAGGCGGACGTCGGAGTGGCCATGAACACCGGTACCTCGGCCGCCAAGGAGGCCGGGAACATGGTGGACCTGGACTCCAACCCGACGAAGCTGATCGAGATCGTCGAGATCGGCAAGCAGCTCCTCATCACCCGAGGCGCTCTGACGACCTTCTCGATCGCCAACGACGTGGCGAAGTACTTCGCGATCATCCCCGCGATGTTCGCGGTGGTCTACCCGGGCCTGGACAAGCTCAACATCATGGGCCTGTCCTCACCGGAGTCGGCGATCCTGTCCGCGGTCATCTTCAACGCACTGATCATCGTCGCGCTCGTGCCGCTCGCCCTCAAGGGCGTGCAGTACCGGCCGACCAGCGCCGACAGGATGCTCCGCCGCAACCTCGGGATCTACGGACTCGGCGGCCTCGTCGCCCCGTTCATCGGCATCAAACTCATCGACCTGCTCATCTCCCTCATCCCTGGCATCGGGTGACGTCATGAACAACTCTGTCGGCAGCACCGCACGGCTGATCGGGGCAGGGCTGCGTGCCCTCCTCGTCCTGACCGTCGTCTGCGGCGTGATCTACCCGCTCGCCATCACCGGGGTCGCCCAGGCGCTCTTCAACAACAAGGCCAACGGGTCCGAGGTCTCCTCGAACGGCAAGGTCGTCGGCTCCGAACTGATCGGGCAGACGTACAACCTTCCGCCGAAGAACCCCAACGACCCGGAGGAGGCCCCGGCCCCGGACCTGAAGTGGTTCCAGCCCCGCCCGTCCAACGGCCTGGGCAGCAACAGCGTCAACACCCAGTACTCGCTGATCCTCTCCGGAGCGACCAACCGCTCCGGCGACAACCCCGAGCTGATCCAGTGGGTCAAGGACGCCAAGGCCGCGGTCGTCAAGGACAACTCCACCGCCACCTACAAGGTCAAGCCCTCCGAGGTGCCGGCCGACGCCGTCACCTCCTCCGGCTCCGGCCTGGACCCGGCCATCTCCCCCGAGTACGCGGAGCTCCAGGTCCACCGGGTGGCCGAGAAGAACAACCTCGACGTCAACAAGGTCGAAAAGCTGGTCAAGGACCACACCGACGGCCGGACCCTCGGCTTCATCGGCGAGCCGACGGTGAACGTTCTCCAACTCAACATCGCACTCAAGGCGCTCACCGCGAAGTGATCGTCCTGCCGGGGCGGGAGTCCGGGGACCGAGGTTGCTCCCGG
>NZ_JBHXSL010000085.1:0-22499 GCF_042714725.1 Streptomyces sp. NPDC058685 | reverse complement strand
GGCCGGCTTTATCACTGGCGGCCCGGCTCCTTCGTCGTCTCCCCAGGTGGACCGCCGACCCTGCCGGCGGTCCACCGGTCCACTCAGCCGTCCATCGACTGCGCGAGAGTCCTCGGCCGCATGTCCGTCCAGTTGGTCTCGATGTACTCCAGGCACGCCTGCCGCGACGCCGGCCCGTGGGCGACGGTCCAGCCGGCCGGGACGTCCACGAAGTCCGGCCACAGGCTGTGCTGGTTCTCGTCGTTGACCAGCACCGAGTACACGCCCTCGGGGTTCTCGAACGGGTTGCTCATGGTGTCCTTCTCCTCGGTACGGATGTGTGGGTCCGGTCAGTTCTTCGGGGTCGCGGGCGTCGTGCGGGCCGCCCGGGCGAGCAGTCCTTCGAGTGCCCGGAACCAGGTCCGGGCCAGGTCCTGGACGGTCTCCCGGGAGAGCGGCCCGTCCAGATAGGACCAGTGGGCGGCCAGCACCGGCCCGTCCGCGCGGTCCTCCGTCACGACGTTGATGCTCAGCGCGTGGCCCTCGCGCATCGCGGGCTCCGGGCCGATGTCGGCCACGTCCTCCTCGGGGGCGTAGGACCAGTCCACCGCCTCCGGGATGCCGAAGCGGCCCAAGTAGTTGAACTCGATCCTCGGCGCTTCCCGCTGCGCCAGCACGTCGCGGGTGCGCGGGTTGAGATGCCGCAGCAGACCGTAGCCCACGCCGTTCGCCGGCAGTGCGGTCAGATGTTCCCGGACGCGTGCCACCGCCTCCTCGGCGGCCGGGCCGCCCGCGAAGGCGTCGGCCAGGTCGACGGGGCCGGGGTCGAGCCGGACGGGGAAGACGCTGGTGAACCAGCCGACCGTGCGGGACAGGTCCGCACTGTCACCGGCGAGTTCCTCCTCGCGTCCGTGCCCTTCGAGGTCGACCAGCACCGAGGTGTCGCTGCCCCCGTGGCGACGGCGCCAGTCGGCGACCGCCAGCCCCAGACCGGCCAGCAGCACATCGTTGACCGTCGCGCCGAACGCCGCAGGGACGGTCGAGAGCAGCGGTGCCGTGCGCTCCGTCGGCATACGCAGGTCCAGTTCACGCATCGAGGCGGTCGTGTCGCGTGCCGGGTCCAGCTCGCGCGCCAGTGGGAAGGGCTCCGTGCCGCCGTCGAGGACCGCGGTCCAGACGGGCAGCTCGGCCTCCCTCGCCGGGTCCTGCGCCAGCTCGGTCAGATGCCGGGACCAGCGTGCGAACGACGTGTCGACGGGCGCCAGTCGAGCCGGTCGGCCCGCCGCCACGTCCTGCCAGGCCGCGGCCAGGTCCGGCAGCAGCACCCGCCAGGAGACGCCGTCCACGACCAGGTGGTGGGCCATCAGCAGCAGGCGACCGGGCTCCGTGCCCGCGTCGAACCACACGGCCCTCACCATCTCGCCCGCGTCCGGGTCCAGCCGGGTCCGGGCGAGGTGCGCGTGCTCCGCGATCGTCGTCCGCAGCGTCTCGTCGTCCGCTCCGGACACATCCACCCGGTCGATCCACGAACCGGCGTCGAGAGCACCGGCCTCCGGAACATCCAGGCTCCAGCTCGTGGTGTCGTCGGCCGACGGCCGCACGAGCCGTGCCCGCAGCAGGTCGTGCCGGTCCGCCAGTGCCTGGAGCACCGAGGTCAGCGAGGACACCTCCAGCTCCGCGGGAGTGCGGACGAGCGCCGCCTGGTGGTAGCTCCCGAAGGGCCCGCCGAGTTCCCTCAGCCAGTGCATGACGGGCGTCAGGGGCACAGTGCCCGTGCCGTCGTCGGACGCGTGTGCCTCGTTCGCGCCGGTGAGTTCGGCGACCGTGCTCAGCCCCGCGGCGGTGCGATGCCGGAAGACCAGCCGCGGTGTGATCCGCACACCCGCCGCGCGGGCCCTGCTGACCAGTTGCATGGCCACGATGCTGTCGCCGCCCAGAGAGAAGAAGTCGTCGTCGGCGCCGACCCGTTCGAGTCCCAGCACGTCGGCGAAGACCTGACACAGGGCCGTCTCCAGCGGTGTCGTGGGCTGTCGCCCGGAGGACAGCGCGGAGAAGTCGGGTGCGGGCAACGATCCGCGGTCGAGCTTCCCGTTGGGCAGCGTCGGCAGCTGGTCCAGCAGGACCATCGCGGCCGGGACCATGTAGTCCGGCAGCGTCGCCGCGAGATGGCCACGGAGTTGCCCCGGGTCCGGTGACTGCCCGGCGGCCGGGACGACGTAGGCCACCAACTGTTTGCGGGGGCCGTCCTGACGTGCCGTCACCACCACAGGGCCGACCGCCGGGTGGGTGGCGAGAGCGGACTCGATCTCGGCCAGTTCGATACGGAAGCCGCGGATCTTGACCTGGTCGTCGGCACGGCCGAGGTAGTCGATCCGGCCCCCCGTCGTCCAGCGCGCCAGGTCGCCGGTGCGGTAGAGACGCGAGCCCGGACCCCCGAACGGGTCGGCGACGAACCGCTCGGCCGTGAGCGCCGGGCTGCCCAGATAGCCGCGGGCCAGGCCGCCGCCCGCCAGATACAGCTCACCCGTCACTCCGGGAGGCACCGGCTGGAGGAAGGCGTCCAGGATGTACGCCCTCGTGCCGGCCACCGCCCGCCCCACGAGCGGCCGTTCGCTGTCCCGCACCCGCGCCGTCAGGGCGTCGACGGTCGACTCGGTCGGACCGTACAGATTGAACGCCTCGGTTCCGTCCAGGGCCGCGAGCTGCTGCCACAGCGCCGTGGGTACCGCCTCACCGCCGACACCGACGACCGCGAGCGGACAGTGACCGTCCCGCAGCAGCCCGGTCTCCGCCATCTGCGCGAAGAACGACGGGGTGACCTCCAGGAAGTCGAAGCCGTGCCGGGTGACGTCGGCGGCGAGCAGCTCCGGGTCGCGGCGCGTCTCCTCGGAGACCACATGGACGCAGTGCCCGTCGAGCAGCCACAACTGGGGCTGCCAGGAGGCGTCGAACGAGAACGACCAGGCGTGACCGGCCCGCAGATGCCGTCTGCCGGTGGCCGCGACCGCCGGCCGGTACAGCGTCTCGCGGTGGCTGTGGAAGAGGTTGCCGACGCTCTCGTGGGTGACCACCACGCCCTTGGGGCGGCCGGTGGAGCCCGAGGTGTAGATGACATACGCGGGGTGGCCGGGCGCGAGAGGCGCCGTGCGCTCGGCGTCCGTCACATCGGCCGCGGCCAGGGCAGCGGTGCGCTCCGCGGTCGCCGGATCGTCCACGACCAGCACGGGCACATCCGTACGCGGCAGTTCGCCGGCGAGCGCGCGGGTGGTGAGGAGCACGACCGGGCGGGCGTCGTCGAGCATCTCGGTGGTGCGGCCGTGCGGAGCTTCGGGATCGAGCGGCAGATAGCCCGCGCCCGCCTTGTGGACCGCGAGGATCGCCACCAGGGTGTGGGCCGTGCGCGGCAGGGCGAGGGCCACATACCGCTCCGGCCCGGCGCCGTGCGCCACGAGCAGCCGCGCCAGCCGGTTGGCCTCGGCGTTCGCCTGCGCGTAGCTGAGCTCCACCCCGTCGGAGGCGACCGCCGGCGCCTCGGGGGACAGCCGGACCTGGTCCTCGAAGAGCCGGGGCACCGTGGTCGGCGGCGCGGTGAGCGGCCGGTCGTTCCACTCGTGGAGGATGCACCGGCGCTCGGCGTCTCCGAGCACGCCGATCCGTGCCACCGGGGTGTCCGGGTCGGCCGCCACGGCCCGCAGGATGCGCAGGAGCCGGTCGGCGAACGACCGGGCTGTCGCCTCGTCGAAGAGATCGGCGCTGTACTCCAGCACACCGTCGACCCCGGTCCCGTCGGCCCGTTCGACGAAGTCGAAGGACAGGTCGAACTTCGCCGTGGTCTGGCCGACGTCCACCCGTTGTGTTCGCAGACCCGGCAGACCGGCCTCGTCGCCGCCTGCCGCCAGATAGACGACCATCACCTGGAACAGCGGATGGCGGGCGAGCGACCGCGCCGGGTTGAGCACCTCCACCAGACGCTCGAACGGCACGTCCTGGTGGTCGAAGGCGGCGAGGTCGCCCTCCCTGACCCGGGCCAGCACCTCACGGAAGGTCGGGTCGCCGGAGGTGTCGGTGCGCAGCACGAGGGTGTTGAGGAAGAAGCCGACCAGGTCGTCCAGCGCCGCGTCCGTGCGTCCCGAGATCGGGCTGCCGATCGGGATGTCGTGACCGGCGCCCAGCCGCGTCAGCAGCGTGGCCACCGCGGCCTGGAGCAGCATGAACATGCTGACGTCGGCGGCGCGTGCCAGCCGCGTGAGTTCGGCGGTCAGTTCGGCGTCGAGCGAGAGATCGGCCGTGCCTCCCCGGTAGCTCGACTCCTGCGGCCGCTGCCGGTCGACAGGGAGTGCCAGCTCCTCCGGCAGACCCGCCAACGCCTGCTTCCAGTAGGTGATCTGGCGGGACGTCAGACTGCTCGGGTCCTGCTCGTCGCCGAGCGACTCCCGGTGCCACAGCGTGTAGTCGGCGTACTGGACCGGCATCGGCAGCCAGTCGGGCGCCAGCCCGGCGGTGCGCGCCCCGTAGGCGATGGCGAGGTCCCGGTTCAGCGGCAGTTCGGACCACTCGTCCCCGGCGATGTGATGCAGCAGGAGCAGCAGGGTGTACTCCTCCTCGCCCGTCCGGAACACCTGGACCCGCAGCGGAGCCTCACGGTCCAGGGCGAACCCGTACGCCGCCGCCTGCGCCAGCCGCCCGGGCAGCTCCTCCTCGCCCGTGTCCTCGAACTCCACCGGCACGAGCGCCTCGTGCGGGTCGAGCACCAGCTGGTAGGGGCGTCCGCCCTCGTCGGGAAAGACCGTGCGCAGTGTCTCGTGCCGCTCCACGAGGTCCGCCACCGCGGCACGCAGCGCGGCCATGTCGAGCGGTCCCGTCAGACGCCAGGCGGAGGGGATGTTGTACGTCGCGCTGGGGCCCTCCACCTGGTAGAGCACCCACAGGCGGCGCTGCGCCGACGACAGGGGCAGCCGCTCCGGCCGTGCGGCGCGGGCGGTCAGGGCGGGACGTGCCTCCTCCACCGCGCCCGAGAGGTGCTCGGCCAGCCGGCTCACGGTCGGCGCGTCGAAGACGGTCCGCAGCGACACCTCCGCCCCGAACACGGAACGGATCCTGGCGACCAGTCGCATGGCGAGCAGCGAGTGACCGCCGAGTGCGAAGAAGTCGTCGTCGACGCCGACCCCCGGCAGTCCGAGGACCCCGGCGAACTCCGCACACAGCAGCTCCTCGCGCGGCGTGCGCGGACGCCGCCCCGTCGACAGCGCCGCGAGATCGGGCGCGGGCAGGGCGGCCCGGTCCAGCTTGCCGCTGACCCCGAGGGGCAGCGCGTCCAGCACCACGAAGGCGGCCGGGACCATGTGTCCGGGCAGTGCCCTGGCGAGATGGGCGCGCAGTGCCGCGAGGTCGGGTGTGCGGCCGGGGGAGGGCACGACGTATCCGACGAGCCGGGGCACTCCCGGGGAGTCCTCCCGTACGACCACGGCCGAGGCGGCGGTGTCCGGGTGCGAGTCGAGCACGGACTCGATCTCACCGAGCTCGATACGGAACCCGCGCAGCTTCACCTGGTCGTCGGCGCGGCCGAGGAACTCCAGGGTCCCGTCGCTCCGTCGCCTGGCCCGGTCGCCAGTGCGGTACATACGCGTTCCGGGCGGGCCGTACGGGTCCGCGGTGAAGCGCTCCGCGGTGAGCCCCGGCCGGCCGAGGTAGCCCCGCACCACGCCTTCGCCCGCGAGATACAGCTCACCCGCGACGCCCACCGGCACATGCCGCAGCCGCTCGTCCAGCACATGGGCGCGGATGTTGCCCACCGGAGCCGCCCACGAACCGTCGACACCGCCGTGCCAGCCGTAGGCGTCGACGCTGCACTCGGTCGGCCCGTACAGGTCGTGGACCTGGACCCCGGGCAGGGAGCACAGCCGCTGCCACAGGGTGGCGGGGGTGGCCTCGCCACCCACGGCGAGGGTGCGCGGCAGGTGCCGGTCCGCGGAGAGGAAGCCGTGGTGGGTGAGTTCGCGCAGATGGCTCGGGGTGAGGTCGACATAGTCGAGCCGTCCCCGGTCGATCAGCGCGAGCAGAGCGGCCGGATCGGCCATCGTCGGCTCGTCCGGCACATGCAGCTCGTGCCCGGCGAGCAGCCACAGCAGCGGCTCCCAGGAGCCGTCGAAGCTGAACGACGCGGCGTGCAGGGCGCGCAGAGCAGCGCCGTCCGCCGTCCGTTCGGCCGGCTCGATGACGTCCTGGTACTGCGCGGCGAAGAAGTTGCTCAGACCGCGATGGGTGCCCACCACACCCTTGGGACGGCCCGTGGAACCCGATGTGAAGATCATATACACGGCGTTGTCCGGCCCCGGGCGGTGCGCGGGGGGCGCGGTCGCGTCCTCGAACGCGGCCGGGTCGTCCAGCAGCACCGCCGGACAGTCCGACACGGGCAGCTCTCCCGCCAGCGCCGTCGTGGTGAGCACGCACAGCGGAGCCGTGTCCGCGAGCATCGTCTCCAGGCGGTCCGCGGGGTAGCCGGGGTCGAGCGGCAGATACGCGGCACCGGCGCCCAGCACACCCAGAATCGCCGGGACCGTCTCCGCCCGGGGCAGGGCCAGGGCGATCACGGTCTCGGGGCCCGCGCCGCGCCGCAGCAGCAGTCGGGAGATCGCGTCCGCCCGTGCGGCCAGCTCACCGAAGGTCAGCCGCGAGGCACCGGTGACCAGAGCCGTCGCGTCGGCGCGGCGGCGGGCCACGTCGGCGAACAGCTCCGGCACGGTACGGGTCTCCAGCGGCCGGGCGGTGTCGTTCCACACGGTCGTGGCGGCCGCCCCCTCCTCGTCGGTGAGCACCGCCAGAGCGCCGACCGGCTTCTCCGGCTCGCGGACGATCTGTTCGAGCAGCCCCACCAGCCGGTCCACGAGCCGTGCGGCCGTGCCCGGCTCCGTCAGATCGGTGGCGTACTCCAGCAGCAGAGCCATGTCGTGCCCGGCACCGTGGTCGACGACGGTGAAGTCCAGGTCGAACTTGGCCGTACCGGTGTCCATGTCGAACCACTCGGTCGGCAGACCCAGCAGGTCCGGGTCCCCGTCGGGGCGGTGGTGGTAACCGAGCATGACCTGGAACAGGGGGTTGCGGTCGGCCACCCGGGCCGGATTGACCGCCTCCACCACCCGGTCGAACGGCACGTCCTGGTGCTCGAAGGCGGCGAGCGCCGACTCCCTGACCCGCCCCAGGAGTTCGGCGAACGACGGATCGCCGGACAGATCCGTGCGCAGGACCAGCGTGTTGACGAAGAAGCCGACCAGCTCGTCCACGGCGCTGTCGGTGCGCCCCGCGATCGGCGCTCCGAGCGGGATGTCCTCACCGGCGCCCAGCCGGTGCAGCAGCACCGCCGTCGCCGCCTGGAACACCATGAACATGCTGCAGTTGTGGGCGGCCGCCAGATCGCGCAGCTCCGTGGCCGTCGCGTCCGGCAGTGCGGTGCGCACGACCGCGCCCCGGCCCGTCGTCCGGGCCGCACCCGGGCGGTCCAGCGGCAGGTCCAGCTCCTCCGGCAGATCCCGCAGGGCCTCGCTCCAGTGGCCGAGCTGCCGCTCGCCCACCTCCGCCAGCAGCCGTTCCTGCCACAGTGTGTAGTCCGCGTACTGCACCGGCAGGGGTGCCCAGTCCGGCGCGGTGCCCGTGGCGCGCGCCGCGTACGCCGTGTTCAGATCGGCCAGGAACGGCCGGTCCGACCACTCGTCGGTGGTGATGTGGTGCAGGACCACGGCCACCACGTGGTCGGCCGGTCCCAGGCGCAGCACCTCGGCCCGGAGGGGCAGTTCGCGCCCGAGGTCGAACGGACGGCGCTGGGCCGACTCGATCCGCCCGGCGAGCCCGGCCTCGTCGCACTCGGCCACGAGGAACTCCGGAACGGCCTCCTCGGCCGGGACGATGCACTGGTACGGCTCACCGTCGTGCTCCACGAAGCGGGTCCGCAGAGCCTCATGGCGTCCCGCCACATCCCGCAGGGCGGCCCGCAGGGCGTCCAGGTCGAGTTCACCGCGCAGCCGGAAGACCAGCGGGAAGTTGTACGCCGCTCCGCCACCGGTGATCCGCTCGACGAGCCACAGCCGGCGCTGCGCGGCCGAGAGCGGGATGCGCTCCGGGCGCTCGGCGGCCCTTCCCAGGGCGGGCCTCGCGGGCCGGCCCATGTCGGCACGACCGGCCAGCAGTTCGGGTGTCGGCGCCTCGAACAGGTCACGGATGGCGAGTTCGGCGCCCAGCTCGGTACGGGCCCGGCTGATGAGCCGGGTCGCCAGCAGGGAATGGCCGCCCAGGTCGAAGAAGTTGTCCTCCGCGCCGGTCCGTGCCAGACCGAGCACCTCGGCGAACAGCCGGCACAGCACCTCCTCGCCGGGGGTGCGCGGCCCGCGACCGGTCGACAGGGCGACTGCCGGTTCGGCGTCCGGCAGAGCCCGGACATCGAGCTTGCCGTTGTCGTTCATCGGCAGCCGGGGCAGCACGACGAACGCGGCCGGCACCATGTAGCCGGGCAGACGTCCGCCCAGGTCCTCGCGCAGCCGTCGCACGAGAGCCCCGGCGCCGCGGGCCGTGGCCGGGGTGTTGGCGTGCACGGCCGTGCCGTCGGTCGACGGCAGCAGCAGCCCGGACGTACGCCGGACCGCCCCGTCCCGCACGGCCACCGACTCCTGCACGAACACCGCGTCGAAGCAGCCGAGTTCGCCGGACCACGTGGTCAGGACCCGGTAGCCGCGCTCGGCTCCGAGCAGGCCCAGGGTCTCGGTCTCCACGCCCTCGGGCGCGCCGCCGGGAAGCCGGCCGGCGTCCACCGCCCGCATGGCGGTGAGTTCGCCCGCGGTCCGCGCGTCGGGCACCCCGCGCACCCGCAGGCACTGCGGGCGCTCCTCGTCCAGCCGTGCCGTGAGCTCGTCGACGCCGTTCCAGTCGGACCCCGGAGCGTCGCCGAGGTCCAGCGCAGTCACGCTATCGGCGTACAGCACGACGTCGTAGCGGTAGCGGGTCAGTTCGTTGTGGTGCCGGCCGGCCTTGGTGCGCAGCTCGACGCCGAAGCCGAGCGTGGCGAACCAGTCCGGGTCGACGAGGAGTTCCTTCTCCAGGGCGATGCCCCGGTCGACGGCCTTGCGGACCGTGTCCGGGTCGGCGTCGGAGCCGGCCCGCGTGAGCTGGATCCCGGTCTGGAAGGGCCGTGCCAGTCGCAGATTGCGCACATCGCCGATGAACAGATGGCCACCGGAGGAGAGCAGACCCATCGCCCCGGTGATGACCTGGGCGAGGTGGTCGAGGCTCGGGAAGTACTGCACGACCGAGTTGATGACGATCGTGTCGAAGTGACCGACGGGCAGACCATCCGTCACATCGGCGCTCTGGCAGCGCAGTTCGACCTTTCCGGCGAGGGAGGGGTCGCGCCGCAGGTCCTCGCCGATCTTGCGGATGACGGGGGCGGCGAAGTCGGTCGCCCAGTAGGACTCGGCGTCCGGTGCGAGCTGGGAGAGCAGCAGACCGGATCCGACGCCGATCTCCAGGATGTGCCGGGGGCGCAGCTCGCCGATCCGTTCCACGGTGGCCGCGCGCCACTCGCGCATGTGCTCCACCGGGATGGGTGTTCCGTCGTACGAGCTGTCCCAGCCCGCGAAGTCCTCGGTGAAGACCGCGGTGCCGATCTCGCTGTACTCGGCGGAGTAGATCTCCTGCCACTCGCCGATCTGCTCGCGCTCGGCCGTCTCCCGTGCCTCCTCGTCCGGTTCCGCCGGCACGACGTAGGCCACGAGGCGCTGGGTGCCGGGCGCCGCCGTGGCGTCGCGCGCGACGACGGCCGCCTGCACCACCTCGTGATGCTGCGCGAGGACCGTCTCGATCTCACCCAGCTCGACCCGGTGACCGCGGATCTTGACCTGGTCGTCGGTGCGGCCGAGGAAGTCGAGGTTGCCGTCCGCGCGGCGGCGCACCAGGTCGCCGGTCCGGTACATGCGCTCGCCGGGCAGACCGTACGGGTCGGCGACGAAGCGCTCTGCCGTCAGGCCGGGCCGGTCCAGATAGCCGCGGGCCAGCCCGACCCCGGCGATGTACAGCTCGCCGGGGACCCCGTCGGGGACGGGCCGCAGCCAGGTGTCCAGGATGCGGGCGCGTGTGCTGCGGATGGGACGGCCCACCGTGGGTGTGGCGCTGTCGTGGGTGCCGCCGCCGAGGGTGTTGATCGTGTACTCGGTCGGCCCGTACAGGTTGTAGCCGTAGGTGCCCTCCGTGTCCCGCAGGGCGTTCCACACGGTCTCCGTGACGGCCTCGCCGCCGAGGAGGACGAGTGGCGGGCGGTGCCCCTCCAACAGCCCTTCCTCGATGAGCACATGGGCGTACGTCGGGGTGACGTTGACGACGTCGATACGGTGCGTCTCGCAGTAGGCGACGAGGGCGATCGCGTCGCGCCGCAACTCCTCGTCACAGATGTGCACCTCGTGGCCCTCGACGAGCCACAGCAGCTCCTCCCAGGACATGTCGAAGGCGAAGGAGACGGTGTGCGCGATGCGCAGCCTGCGCCCGCCGGCCGAGGCGATGGCCGGCGCGAAGATCTCCTTCTGGTGGTTGAGCTGCATGTTCGTCAGCCCGATGTACGGCGTCACCACGCCCTTGGGGCGGCCGGTCGAGCCGGAGGTGTAGATGACGTAGGCGGGGTGGTCCAGGCTGAAGCGCACCTCGACGCCTTCGGCGGAGCGGGCGGCCAGGTCGGCGGCTGTGCCGGGGTCGTCCAGGAGCAGGCGCGGCACGTCGCCGGTCAGGGTCCGTGAAACGCCCTCCGTCGTCAGCAGGAGCAGTGGCTTCGCGTCCTGGAGCATCAGCGACAGCCGGTCCGCCGGGTGGTCCAGCTCCAGCGGCAGATAGGCCGCGCCGGTGCGCAGCACTGCGAACAGGGCCACCACCATGTCGACGGAACGCGGCAGCCCCAGGGCCACGACCGTCTCGGGGCCGGCGCCGTGCGCCAGCAGCAGCCGGGCCATCCGGTTGCACCGGGCGTCGAGTTCGGCGTAGGTGAGGACCTGATCGCCGAAGACGAGGGCGGTCTCGTCCGGGGTCCGGCCGGCCTGCGCGGCCAGCATGTCCGCCACGGTCTCGTGCGGCACCGGCTCACGCCCCGCCACGTCCTCGTGGGCCAGCGTGGCGGCCTCGCCGGGCAGCAGCGCGTCGAGGGAGCCGACCGGTGCGGACGGGTCGGCGATCAGCCGGTCCAGCAGCAGGGCGAATCGCTCCAGCAGGGTCCGGGCGGACGGTCCGTCGACGAGGTCGGGACGGTAGGCCAGCGTGACGCGGACGCTCTCGCCGGGCGTGACGACGAGGTTGACGGGGTAGTGCGTGGCATCGACGTTGGCCACGGCCGACGCGCCGTGTCTGTCCCGCAGTTCGGCGAGCCGCTCGTCCGTGTCGGCGTTGCGGAGCACGAACAGCGTGTCGAAGAGCCGCCGGTGGCCCGTCTCGGCCTGGAGCACACCGAGCCCCAGGTACTCGTGCGGCATCAGCTCCAGACGCTCGCCCTGGATGCGGCGCAGCAGGTCCAGGACGCTCTCGCGCGGATCGAAGGCGATACGCGCGGGAACGGTGTTGAGGAACATGCCGATGACGTTCTCGACGTCCGGAACCTCGCTGGGCCGCCCCGCGACGGTGGTCCCGAAGACGACGTCCGCACGGCCCGTGGCGCTCGCGAGCGCCAGTCCCCACGCCGCGTTGAGCACGGTGTTGAGGGTCAGTCCGTGATGCCGCGCGGTCTCCCGCAGCCGTTGGCCGGCCTCAGCGGTGAGCACGGTCTCCAGATGCTCGGGGATCACCGGTTCCAGACCGCGGTCGGCGGCGGACGGCACGAGGAGCGTCGGCTCCTCCAGACCGTCCAGCGCGCCGCGCCAGGCCGCGGTGGCCCGGCTGTCGTCCTGGTGCTCCAGCCAGGTCAGGTAGTCGCGGTAGGAGCCGGGGCGCGCCGGCGACGCCGGGTCGCCGCCGCTCTCGTACAGGGCGAAGAGCTGGTCGAGGAAGAGCCAGGCGGACCAGCCGTCCCACAGGATGAGGTGACGGCCGATGACGAGCCGGTCGCCGCGCTCGTCGCCGAGCCGCACCAGCAGCATGCGGAAGAGCAGAGGCCGTGACAGGTCGAAGCGCCGGGAGCGTTCCTCGTCCATCAACGCGCCCAGGCGGACGTCCTGTTCGGCGGCCGGGAGCGAGGAGAGGTCGACCTCTTCGAGAGGGATGCGCGGGTCACGCACGATGAACTGGACGGGCTGGCGCAGCCCGTCGCTGGTGAACCCGGCGCGCAGACTGGGGTTGCGGTCGAGCAGCACGCTCGCGGCCGTACGCAGCCGGTCGGCGTCGACGCGCTGTGCGAAGTCGAACGACTCGTGCACCGTGTAGACGTCGAGCGAGCCGTCGTCGTACGTCGAGTGGAAGAACAGACCTTCCTGGAGCGGCGCGAGGGGCCATACGTCGTCGATCCGGCCCGGTGCGAGCCGCTCCACCCGGGAGCGCTCCCCGGGGGTGAGGTCGACGTCGGCCGCGGCCGGTTCGGTCTGCCGGTCCTCGGTGACGGTCGCGGCCGCCGCGAGGGCGGCCGGGGTGCGGTGGTCGAAGATGTCGCGCGGATCGAGCGCCAGACCCGCCCGGCGGGCACGGCTGGACACGCCGATGGAGCTGATGCTGTCGCCGCCCAGCAGGAAGAAGTCGTCGTCGACGCTCACCTCCGGCAGCTTCAGCACGGCCGCGAAGATCTCGGTCAGCACCTGTTCCCGTGCGTCGCGCGGGGCGCGGACGGCGGCGCGTACGGCATGGGGCGCGGGCAGTGCGGCCCGGTCCAGCTTGCCGCTCGGGGTGAGGGGGAGGGCGTCGAGGACCACGTAGGCACTCGGCACCATCGGTGCGGGCAGCACGGCGGTCAGGGCGTCGCGCAGATCCACCGCCTCCGGGCGGGCCCCGCCGGCCGGTACGACATAGGCGACCAGCGCCTCGTCGCGGATGGTCACGGCGGCCTGCGCGACCGGTGCCGTGTCCACCAGTGCGGCCTCGATCTCGCCGAGTTCGACGCGGTTGCCGCGGAGCTTGACCTGGCGGTCGGTACGGCCCAGGTACTCGATCACCCCGTCGGCCCGGCGGCGCACCAGGTCGCCGGTGCGGTACATCCGGCTGCCCGCCGGTCCGTACGGGTCGGCGGTGAACCGTTCCGCGGTCAGTGCGGGACGGGCGTGATAGCCGCGCGCCAACTGGACGCCGCAGAGGTAGAGCTCGCCCGGGACACCGTCGGGAACGGGCCTCAGGCAGGCGTCGAGGACGCGCAGTCCGGTGTTCCACACCGGCCGTCCGATGGGCACGACGACGCCCTCGTCACCGTCGTAGGTGTGATGGGTGACGTCGACGGCGGCCTCGGTCGGCCCGTACAGGTTGTGCAGCGGCACCCCGGTGAGCGACTGCCAGCGCTGCGCGGCGGACACGGGCAGCGCCTCGCCGCTGCTGAAGGCACGCCGCAGCGACGCGGACCAGGCGGGGTCGCCGGTGATCTCGTCCGCCTGGAGGAAGGCCTCCAGCATGGAGGGGACGAAGTGCAGGGTGGTGACCCGCCGTTCGCGGACCAGGGCGGCCAGATGGGCGGGGTCGCGATGGCCGTCCGGGCGGGCCAGGACGACGGCCGCGCCGTGGAGCAGGGGCCAGAAGAACTCCCAGACGGAGACGTCGAAGCTGGACGGCGTCTTCTGGAGCACCCGGTCGTCCGGCCGCAGACCGTAGGCGCCCTGCATCCAGGCGAGCCGGTTGACGATGGCGCGGTGGGTGACCGTGACGCCCTTGGGGCGTCCTGTGGAGCCGGACGTGTAGATCAGATAGGCGGGGTTGTCGGGACCGGCGGCCCGGACGGCGACAGGTCCCGTCTCCGTATCCGGCGTCGTCGCTCCGTCGAGGACGAGCACGGTGACGCCCTCGGCCCGCGGCAGCCGCTCGGCCGTCCCGGGCACCGTGACGGCGAGCGTCGTACCGGAGTCGGCCAGCATGTGGGCGACGCGGTCGGCCGGGTAGTCGGGGTCGACCGGCAGGTAGGCGGCGCCGGACTTCAGCACACCGAGCAGAGCCACCATCAACTCGGCCGACCGCGGGACGGCGACGGCCACGAAGGACTCGGGACCGGCTCCTCGGGCGCGCAGCCGGCGCGCCAGCGCTTCGGCCCTCGCGTCCAGTTCGGCGTACGTCAGCTCCTCGCCCTCGACGACGACGGCCGGAGCGTCGGGGGTGCGGGCCACCTGCTCGGCGATGGCCGAGGCCAGGGTGGCGACCGGGACGGCCCGCTCGTCCCCGGCGGGCAGGGCCCGCGCCCGCTCCTGCCCGGAGAGCAGTTCGACGGATGCGGCTACGGCGGAAGGGTCGGCCGCGACCGCCTCCAGAATCCGCGTCAGCCGGTCGCCCAGCGCACGGACGGCTTCGCCGTCCAGCCGCGCGACGTGATGCTTCAGCCGCAGATCGAGCCGCCTGCCCGGCTTCACGATGAGCGCGAGGGGGTAGTGCACGGCGTCGTGGAACGCGTGGCCGGTGATGCGCACCGTCCCGGACGCGTCGCGCAGGTCCCCGTCGGCGGGGTAGTTCTCGAACACCACCAGGGTGTCGAAGAGTTCCGTACCGCCGGCCGTCCCCGTGAGCCGCTGGATCTCCGCGAGTCCCAGGTGTTGATGGCCCATCAGCTGTGCCTGCTCGTCCTGGAGGCGGGCGAGCAGCACACCGAGTGATTCGCCGGCCTGCCAACGGAACCGGGTGGGAAGGGTGTTGATGAACAGGCCCACCATGGACTCGACGCCGTCGACCTCGCTGTCCCGGCCCGAGACGGTGGTGCCGAACACCACGTCCTGGCGTCCGGTGAGCCTGCCGATCAGCAGCCCCCACGCGGCCTGGACCACGGTGCCGAGGGTGACGCCGTGCTCGCGGGCACGTTCGGTCAGCCGCCTCGTGGTCCCTTCGGACAGCTCGACCCGGACCTGGCCGGGCACCAGGGCGGACCCGTCCGCCGGGGTCGCGACCAGCCGTGTCGGCTCGTCGACACCCGCGAGCGCCGCGCGCCAGGCGTCGCGCGCCGCGTCACGGTCCTGCCGCGCGAGCCGGGCCAGATGGTCGGCGTACGGGGTCACCTCGGCCAGTCGGGGGTCGGGTGTGCCGTAGTACGCCATGAGCTCACGGTGCAGCACGGGCAACGACCAGCCGTCGGCCACGATGTGATGGAACGTCAACATCAGTCGGCAGCGTTCCGGTCCGAGCCGGACCAGGGCGCAGCGCAGCAGCGGGGGCCGGGCCAGGTCGAACCGTCCCGCCCGCTCGTCCGCCGCGACCGCGTCCGCCAGCGTCTCGCGGACACCGCCGTCCTGCGCCGACAGGTCGATCTCACGCCACGGGAGTTCGGCGTCGCGGGGGATGATCTGCACGGGGGTGCCGTCGGAACGGCGGCGGAATCCCGCGCGCAGCGGGGCGTGCCGGTCGAGCAGGGCCTGCGCCGCCCGGCGCAGGGTCTCCCCGTCGACCGGACCCGACAGGTCGAGCACCTGCTGGACGACGTAGGCGTCGCTGTCGGCCGCGCCGATCAGGGCGTGGAAGTAGAAGCCCTCCTGGAGCGGACTGAGGGGGAGCAGTTCCTGCACCGTGATCGGCGCGCTGCCCTGGATCTCGGCGAGGTCGCCGGGGGCGAGTTCGACCAGCGGCGGGCGCGCGTCGTCGGCGGGAGCGGTCACGAGGTCGACGGCCACCTCCGCGAGCGCGGCCACGGTGCGGTGCCGGAAGACATCACGGGGGGTGAGGCGCAGACCCGCGCCCCTGGCGCGGATCAGCAGCTGGATGGCGGTGATGCTGTCCCCGCCGAGGGTGAGGAAGTCGTCGTCGACGGTGACCGCACGCAGGCCCAGCACCTCGGCGTACAGGCGGCAGAGCAGTTCCTCGCGGGCGTTGCGCGGGGCGCGGCCCGAGCTGAGCGCGCCGTAGTCGGGCACGGGCAGGGCGTTGGCGTCCAGCTTGCCGCTGGGAGTCACCGGCAGCGCGTGCAGCGGGACGAACGCGGACGGGACCATGTAGTCGGGCAGCCATTCGGTGGCGTGCCCGCGCAGGGTCTTCATCAGCACGGTGACATCGCGGAACGGCACGGGCCGGTTGGCCTGCGGGAACCGGCCGCCGAGACGGTACAGCCCGGCAGGCGCCCCGGCCGCCGTCTCGTCCGTCTCGTCGGTGAAGACGGCGTCCAGCGAACCGTCGTCGGCCTGACCGTTCCAGGTGAGGTCCACCCGGTGGCCGTGCTCGGTGGCGAGCGCGAGCAGCTCCTCGGGGTCCACGCCGACCGCCGCCGGACGGCTGGTGTCCTCCAGCCTGCGCAGCGCCGACAGGTCGTCGGTGAGGCGGGCGTTGGGTATCCCGGTCACGCGCAGCCGCCCGGGCCGCTCCATCAGCACAGCGGCCACCTCGGCCGGCCCGCCGGTCACCGACCAGTGGATCTCCCGCTCGGCGGGAGCCGGACGCGCGGAGCCGTCGCTCGGGCTCAGGACGACGTCGTAGCGATAGCGGCTCAACTCGTTGTGGTGCGCGGCCCGTTTGACCCGTATCTCGGCGTCGAAGCCGTCGAGCCCGGCGAAGTAGTCCGGGTCGAGGAGCAGTTCGCCCTCCCAGCGCACGGACCGCTCGACGGCGGCGCGCAGGGCGTTCTTGTCCGTCTCGCCGTCACCGTCGGCGCGCCGGCTCTCGACGGCGGCGCGCAGGGTGCGCAGCAGCCGCAGATTGCGGATGTCGCCGACGAACACCCTGCCGCCGGGCGCCAGCAGGGCCGACACCTTGCGCAGGACGTCCGTGAGATAGGCGGAGCTCGGGAAGTACTGGGCCACCGAGTTGATGACGACGGTCTCGAAGAACCCCTGCGGCAGGCCGTCGGTGTCGTGCGCCGGTCGGGCGCTCAGTTCGACGCGGCCCGCCAGTTCGGGCACCGCGTCCACCTGCGTACGCAGCGCGCGCACCGCCTCGTGGGAGACGTCCGTGCCCCAGTAGGACTCGCAGCCGGGCGCGATGCGGGACAGGAGAAGGCCGCTGCCGACGCCGATCTCCAGGACCCGGCGCGGACTGCCGAGTTCGGCGATGCGGGCGATGGTCTCGTCCCGCCACTCCCGCATCTCGGCCACGGGGATCGGGCGTCCGTCGTACATGCTGTTCCAGCCCGCGAAGTTCTCGCGGAAGCCCTCGGACCCGGCGGCACTGTAGAGGAGTTCGTGCAGGTCCTTCCACTCCTCGACCTGCTCACCCTCGTCGTGGCCGGGCCGTGCCTCCAGGGAGGGCACGACGTAGGCGGCGAGCCGGCGGTCGCCCGGCCGGTCCTCGCGGGCGATCACCGTGACCTGGTCGACGGCGGGGTGGCGGCGCAGCACGGACTCGATCTCGCCCGGCTCGATCCGGAAGCCCCGGATCTTGACCTGGGTGTCGGCGCGTCCGAGGAACTCCAGCCGTCCGTCGGCCTTCCAGCGGACCAGGTCTCCGGTGCGGTAGAGCCGTCCGCCCGGGGACTCGGCGCCACCGAAGGGATCGGCGACGAACCGTTCCGCGGTGAGGTCGGGCCTGCCGAGGTAGCCGCGCGCCAGACCGTCCCCGGCCAGGTACAACTCACCGGCGACACCGGCGGGGACCGGCTGGAGCCGGGCGTCCAGCACATAGGCGCGGGTGCCGGGGTCGGGGATGCCGATGGGGACGACGGAGCCGGCCGGGGTGTCGGGATCGCACAGCCCGAGGGTGGAGTTGGTGGTGGCCTCGGTCGGGCCGTAGGCGTTGAACATCATCCGGCCGCCGGCATAGCGGCCGACCAGTTCGGGGGAGACCCGCTCGGTTCCGGCCAGCAGGGTCGCGGCCGGGGGCAGGACGACGTCGTCCGGCATCGCCGCGAGCAGGGCGGGCGGCAGGATCATGAAGGTGATGCCGTTGTCGTCGGCGTAGTCCGCGAGCGCCGCGCCGGGTACCCGGCGTTCGGCGGGGACGACGACGAGACGGCCACCGGACAGCAGACCGAGGCACAGGTCCCAGAAGGCCACGTCGAAGCTGGGCGAGGCGAACTGCAGGACGCGGCTGTGCGGACCGATGCCGAACCGCTCGCTCTGTGTGGCGACGAGCTTCGCGACACCGCTGTGCGCGAGGACGACGCCCTTGGGCCTGCCTGTCGAGCCGGAGGTGTAGATGACGTACGCAGTGTGGAGCACGGTGAGAGCTCCACCGCGGTCGTCGTCGGTCGGATCGTGCACGGGCCGGTCCGCCAACTCCACGGCGGTGCCGGGGGAGTCGAGCAGAAGCCTGGTCATCCCCTCGTGCTCGGGGACGTCCCGGGCGGTGTCCTCGGTCGTCACCAGCACCGCCGGTGCCGCGTCCCCCAGCATGTAGGCGATGCGGTCGGCCGGATAGTCGTGGTCGATCGGGAGGTAGGCGGCCCCGGACTTGAGGACGGCGACCTCGGCGACGATCAGGTCGGCCGAGCGGGGGAGTGCCAGCGCGACGATGCGCTCAGGGCCGGCACCGCGGGAGATCAGGGCGTGCGCCAGCCGGTTGGCGCGCTCGTCCAGTTCGGCGTAGGTGAGGCGTTCGTCCTCGAAGACGAGCGCGATGTCGTCGGGGCGGCGGCGTACCTGCTCCGCGAACATGGCGGGCCAGGTGGCGGACGGGACCGTGTGAGCGGTCGCGTTCCACTCCACGACCACGCGCCGGTACTCGTCCGGTGTCATCAGCGTCAGAGCGCCGACCGGCGTCTCGGGGCGTTCGGCACCGTCGGCCAGCAGGGTCGCGTAGTGCCCGAGGAGCCGGTCCACGGTCGAATCGTCGAAGAGGTCGGCACGGTAGTGCGCCCGCACCTCTCCCGGCAGGGCTTCCAGCACCAGATCGACCGGGCCGGCCGCGGCGGTGAACGGCCTGGCGGCGGTGGCGAACGCGGTGTTGAAGAACAGCCCGCCGCCCCGGGTCGGTTCGGGCCCGAGCGCGTCGACCAGGGCCGACAGGTCGACCGGACGGGCCTCGGCCTCGTCACGGGCCGCCGCCGTGCGCCGCACGAGTTCGGCGAAGGTGGGCTCGCCCTCGCACGAGATGCGCACGGGCAGCGAACCGTGACCCACGGTCAGGTCGGGGGCGCCGCCGTAGCGGTGCAGCAGGGCGACGAAGGCGGTCAGCAGCACGTCGTCGGGGGCGTCGTGTCCGAGGGGAAGCGTCCGCACGCTGTGCCCGCCGGCCGGGGCCGGCGGATAGGGCCGGTCGGCAGGCAGCACCGTCTCCTGTGGGAGAGGTGTGAGCAACTGCTGCCAGTACGCCAGGACTTCTTCTGAACCGGACACAGTGGCCGAGCCTCCCCAGCAGTCGGTCCCGGCCCCCGGCCGGGGTCGGTCCGCGTCATACTAAGGTAAGGATTACCTAATAAGACAGGCTTTCATGCGGCAGTGGGCCGAGCAGCCGAGCAGCCCTTACATTTAAGGCCTGCCTAACCTAAGGATGTTCGCGTGGGGAGCACAGTGATCGGCGCCAGAAGGCCCCGCGGCATGCTCCTGATGCTGCTGCCCGCCACGGCCCTCGTGGCCCTGTGCGCACTGTCGTTGGCCTTCGGCGCACTGAGCGTTCCCCTCGACCAGGTGTGGGACACACTCGTCGGCCACGCCCCCAGCACCCGGATCGAGAACGTGGTCTGGTCCGTTCGCGTACCGCGGACGGCGCTCGGGCTCGCCGCCGGAGCGGCGCTCGGCCTGTCCGGCGCGCTGATGCAGGCACTGACCCGCAACCCCCTCGCGGACCCCGGAGTGCTCGGCGTCAGCGCGGGAGCCGCGTTCGCCATCGTCTTCTCCGTCGGAGTCCTCGGACTGGGCTCGGTCTACGGCTACATCTGGTTCGCGTTCGCCGGGGCGATGGCCGCCAGCGTCCTCGTCTACCTCCTCGGCGGACTGGGCCGCTCGGGCAGCACGCCCGTCAAACTCGCCCTCGCCGGCGTGGCCGTGACCTCGCTGCTGTTCTCACTGACCAGCGCGATCGCGCTGACCGACCCGGACGCCCTCAACCGCTACCGCTTCTGGTCCGCGGGATCTCTGGCCAACCAGAACGAGGAAGTCCTCGTACGCGTCCTGCCGTTCCTCGCCGTCGGCGCCGTACTCGCCCTGGCCTGCGCCCCCGCGCTCAACAGCATGGCGCTCGGCGACGACGTGGCCGCCTCCCTGGGGCTGCGGCTCGGCCTGACCCGTATCCAGGGCGTCCTCGCCGTCACGCTTCTCACCGGCGGCGCCGTCGCCGTCATCGGGCCGGTGGTCTTCGTCGGCCTCGTCGTCCCGCACATCGCCCGCGTCCTGACCCAGTACGCCGGTGTGGGCCCCGACCACCGCTGGCTCCTGCCGCTGTCGGCGGCGCTCGCGCCCTGTCTGCTGCTCGCCGCCGACATCGTCGGACGCCTTCTCGCCCGGCCGACGGAGATCCAGGCCGGCATCCTCGTCGCCTTCATCGGCGGACCCTTCTTCATCGCCATGGTGCGCCGTCGACGACTCGCGGAGCTGTGAGCATGACCGATCTGCTGTCCCGCACCCCCGGCCGCGTCACGTTCCGGCTCGGCGTCCCGCCCGTCTCCGGAGTGCTGCGGCCACGCCTGATGTGGGTGAGCGGCGTACTCGCCGTCGCCACCTTCCTGGTGTTCTGCCTGGGCATGACGATCGGGGACATCCCGTACTCGTTCATGGACGTCGTACGAGCCCTGCTCGGTACGGCGGACCCCGGCACCCAACTCATCGTCCAGGAACTGCGGCTGCCACGGGCCGTGGCCGGTCTGCTCGTCGGATTCGCCTTCGGTGTCTCCGGAGCGCTGTTCCAGACCATGACACTCAACCCCCTGGCCAGCCCGGACATGATCGGCATCACCCAGGGCGCGGGCGCCGCCGTGGTCGCCGGCATCGTGCTCGGCTGGGACGGAGGGCTGAGCACCCAGGCGCTCGGCCTGATCGGGGCGCTGACCGCGGCGCTGCTGGTGTACCTCCTCGCGTGGAAGCGCGGCACGACGGGCTACCGCATCGTTCTCGTCGGCATCGGCATCGCCTGGATCTGCACCAGTGCCACGGACTACCTGATGGCCCGCGGCGAGCGGTTCCAGGCGCAGGCCGCGCTCGGCTGGCTCGTCGGCAACCTCAACGGCCGCGGCTGGGACCAGGTCGGCCCGCTGGCCGCCGCCATGGCGGTCCTGGTCCCCACGGCGCTGCTGCTCGGCCGGCTGATGCGCACGCTCCAGCTCGGCGACGACGTCGCCCGAGGACTGGGCACGCGTGTGCAGCCGGTCCGCTTGGCCGTCCTGCTCGCGGGAGTCGGACTCGTGGCGTTCGGCACCGCCGCGGCCGGCCCCGTCGCGTTCGTGGCGCTCGCCGCGCCCCAGATCGCCCAGCGTCTGGCCCGTACGGCCTGGCCACCGCCGGTGGCCTCGGGGCTCACCGGAGCGCTGGCCGTGCTCGTTTCGGACCTGATCGCGCGGAAGCTGATCTCCGGAACGGAGCTTCCGGTCGGGATCGTCACGGGAGTGCTGGGCGCTCCCGTCCTGTTGTGGCTGCTCGTCCGTGCCAACCGCGCCGGCTCAGGAGGCTGAACACGTGTCATCGAAGTCTGTGGACCCCGCGGGCCCCGATCTGCGGGCCGAAGGCCTGCGGCTGGCGTACGAGAGCCGGGTCGTCGTCGACGGCCTCGACGTGGTGATACCGCCCGGCCGGGTCACGGCGATCGTCGGGGCGAACGCGTGTGGCAAGTCGACCCTGCTGCGGGCCCTGGCCCGGCTGCTGACGCCGAAGGCCGGCTCCGTGCATCTCGACGGCCGCGCCGTGCACTCCATCCCCACCCGGGAACTGGCCCAGCGGCTCGGCATCCTGCCGCAGTCACCGGTCGCACCGGAAGGGCTGACGGTCATCGACCTGGTGGGACGGGGCCGTTCACCGCACCAGACCTGGTGGCGGCAGTGGACCCGGTCCGACGAGCAGGCCGTCCACGACGCCCTGCGCGCCACGTCCATGGCGGATCTCGCCGACCGTCCCGTCGACGAGCTCTCCGGCGGACAGCGCCAGCGCGCCTGGATCGCCATGGCGGTGGCGCAGGGGACGCCGGTGATGCTGCTCGACGAGCCGACGACATATCTCGACCTCGCGCACCAGATCGATGTGCTGGACCTGATCACCGACCTCAACCGGCATCAGAACCGCACGGTGGTCATGGTCCTCCACGACCTCAACCAGGCCTGCCGGTACGCCGATCACGTCATCGCCATGAAGAAGGGGCGGATCGTGGCCGAGGGCCCGCCGGGGGACGTGATCACCGCCTCCACGGTGGACGACGTCTTCGGGCTGCGCTGCCAGGTGGCAAGGGACCCGGTCAGCGGCACTCCGATGATCATTCCCATGGGGCGCCACCACGAGGTCGCGGACGCGGCTCCTCGCCCCGGCGCCGGCGCCGTCGATCAGGCCGACGCGGATGCGGTCGCCGTCACCGGAGCCGGCTGACGACTACGAACGGCCCGGCGGGAACGGCCGGTTGCC
>NZ_JBHXSL010000084.1:0-23116 GCF_042714725.1 Streptomyces sp. NPDC058685 | reverse complement strand
AGCGCCCGCCCCGGGGGCCCCGGGCGGGCCGCACCGCGCGCCCGCCCCGCGACCGTGTCAGGCCGTGGCCACCTCGACGGCGGCGAGGTTCTTCTTGCCGCGCCGCAGGACGAGCCATCGGCCGTGCAGCAGGTCCTCGTGGGTGGGGACCGCGTCCTCGGCCGTGACCTTGGTGTTGTTCACGTAGGCCCCGCCCTCCTTCACGGTGCGGCGGGCGGCCGACTTGCTGGCCACGAGACCGACCTCGGCGAACAGATCGACGACCGGCGCCAGCTCGGCGACCCGGGCGTGCGGCAGTTCCGACAGAGCGGCACGCAGCGTCGGCTCGTCGAGCTCGGCCAGATCGCCCTGACCGAACAGCGCCTTGGAGGCGTTGACGACGGCGGCGCACTCGTCGGCTCCGTGCACCAGCGTCGTCAGCTCCTCCGCCAGCGCACGCTGGGCCGCGCGCGCCTGCGGACGCTCCTCCGTCAGCTTCTCCAGCTCCTCGATCTCGTCGCGGGACCGGAAGCTGAAGATCCGCAGGAACTTGGAGACATCACGGTCGTCCGCGTTCAGCCAGAACTGGTAGAAGGCGTACGGCGTCGTCCGCTCCGGGTCCAGCCAGACCGTGCCGGACTCCGTCTTGCCGAACTTGGTGCCGTCCGCCTTGGTGATCAGCGGGGTGGCCAGCGCGTGCACCACGGCCTCCGGCTCGACCCGGTGGATCAGATCCGTGCCCGCGGTGAGGTTGCCCCACTGGTCGCTGCCGCCGGTCTGCAGCGTGCAGCCGTACCGCCGGTTCAGCTCCAGGAAGTCCATGCCCTGAAGGATCTGGTAGCTGAACTCGGTGTAGCTGATGCCCGCGTCCGAGTTCAGCCGTCGTGCGACCGCTTCCTTCGCGATCATCTTGTTGACCCGGAAGTACTTGCCGACGTCCCGCAGGAAGTCGATCGCCGACAGACCCGACGTCCAGTCCAGGTTGTTGACCATGGTCGCGGCGTACGGACCGTCGAAGTCCAGGAAGCGCTCGATCTGCGCCCGCAGCCGGTCCACCCAGCCCGCGACGACCTCCGGCGCGTTCAGCGTGCGCTCCGAGTTCGGCTTGGGGTCGCCGATCAGGCCCGTCGCCCCGCCGACCAGACCCAGCGGGCGGTTCCCCGCCAGCTGGATCCGGCGCATCGTGAGGATCTGGACCAGATTGCCCAGATGCAGGCTGGGCGCGGTCGGGTCGAAGCCGCAATAGAACGTGACGGGACCGTCCGCGAACGCCTTGCGCAATGCGTCCTCGTCAGTGGACAGGGCGATCAGCCCGCGCCACTGCAGCTCGTCGACGATGTCCGTCACTTCTCTCGCGTCTCCTTCGGTGAGTGCGTCTGTCCCTACAGACGCCTCCGAGGTTATACGCCCTGGCTGACCGAACTCATATTGAAATCGGGGACCCGGAGCGCGGGCATCGCGGCCCGGGTGAACCAGTCGCCCCACTCGCGCGGCAGCGTCTTCTCCGTCCGGCCCGCCTCCGTCGTCCGCGAGAGCAGATCGACCGGCGACTCGTTGAAGCGGAAGTTGTTCACCTCGCCGACGACCTCGCCGTTCTCCACGAGATAGACGCCGTCCCTGGTCAGACCCGTGAGCAGCAGGGTCGCCGGGTCGACCTCGCGGATGTACCACAGACACGTCAGCAGCAGCCCGCGGGCGGTCGCCGCCACCATCTCGTCCAGCGAACGCTCGCCGCCGCCGTCCAGGATCAGGTTCCCGACGCCGGGCGCCACCGGCAGACCCGTCAGGGCGGCGCTGTGCCGCGTGGTCACCAGATGCTCCAGCTTGCCGTCGCGCACCCACTCCGTCGCCGGCAGCGGCAGACCGTTGTCGAAGACCGAGGCGTCGTCGCCCGAGGCGTGCGCGATCACGAACGGCGCGGACTCCAGGCCCGCCGCGTTCGGGTCGCTGCGCAGCGTCAGCGGCAGGGGGGAGAGCGTCTCGCCGACACGGGTGCCGCCGCCGGGCTTGGAGAAGACCGTACGGCCCTCGGCCGCGTCCCGGGCCGTCGATGACCACAGCTGGTAGATCAGCAGGTCGGCCACCGCGGTGGGCGGCAGCAGGGTCTCGTAGCGACCCGCGGGCAGCTCGATCCGGCGCTCGGCCCAGCCGAGGCGCTGTGCCAGCTCCTCGTCCATGGCCGCCGGGTCCACGTCCTTGAAGTCGCGCGTGGAACGGCCGGCCCACGCGGAGCGCGAGCGGTCCGGGGACTTGGCGTTCACCTCCAAGGTGCCGTTCGGCTGGTCGTGCCGCAGCCGCAGACCGCTGGAGGTGCCGAGATAGGTGCTGGTCAGCTCGTGGTTCGCGAAGCCGTACAGCTCCCGCCCGCCGGCCCGGGCGCGGGCGAACGCCTCTCCCAGCGCCGGCGCGAAGTCCCCGAAGACGGCCGACGAGGTCTCCACGGGAGCGTCGGTGAAGTCGGGCGACGCCTCGACCCCGGAGACCAGTGGCTGGGCGTCCTCGGCCGGACCGGACGTACGGGCGGCCTCCTCGGCGGCCCGGACGAGGGGTTCGAGGTCCGCGGCGGTGACGGCGGAGCGGGAGACGACACCGGAGGCGGTGCCCTCCTTGCCGTCGACGGTGGCGATCACCGTGAGGGTGCGGCCCCGGGTGACGCCGTTGGTGGTGAGGGCGTTGCCCGCCCACCGCAGATTCGCGGAGGACTGCTCGTCGGCGATGACGACGCAGCCGTCGGCAGTGGACAGCTCGAGCGCGCGCTCGACGATCTCGTGGGGCTTGGTGTGGCGATTCGTCGACATCAGCGTCCGGCCTCCTGCGTGGTGTTGAGACTGTGCCTGCCCGGGGTACGACGCCCGGATCCCCGGCGGATCGTGCCGCGCCCGCTCATCGCCCCGCCTCCTGCGTGGTGTTGAGGATGTTCACACCGCGGAACAGGGCCGAGGGGCAGCCGTGGGAGACCGCGGCGACCTGGCCCGGCTGGGCCTTGCCGCAGTTGAAGGCGCCGCCCAGCACATACGTCTGCGGGCCGCCCACCTGCTCCATCGAGCCCCAGAACTCCGTCGTCGTCGCCTGATAGGCGACATCGCGCAGCTGACCGGCCAGCCGGCCGTTCTCGATACGGAAGAACCGCTGACCGGTGAACTGGAAGTTGTAGCGCTGCATGTCGATCGACCACGAGCGGTCGCCCACGACATAGATCCCGCGCTCCACCCCGCCGATCAGATCCTCCGTCGACAGCCCGCCGGCCGCCGGCTGGAGCGAGACGTTCGCCATCCGCTGGACGGGCACATGCGCGGGGGAGTCCGCGTACGCACAGCCGTTGGAACGGCCGAGGTCGGTCAACTTCGCGATCCGGCGGTCCAGTTGGTAGCCCACCAGGGTGCCGTCCCTGACCAGGTCCCACGACTGCGCCTGCACACCCTCGTCGTCGTACCCGATGGTGGCGAGTCCGTGCTCTGCGGTGCGGTCGCCGGTCACGTTCATCACCGAGGAGCCGTAGGCCAGCTTGCCCAGCTTGTCGAAGGTGGCGAACGAGGTCCCCGCGTACGCCGCCTCGTAGCCGAGCGCCCGGTCCAGTTCGGTGGCGTGGCCGATCGACTCGTGGATGGTGAGCCAGAGGTTCGACGGGTCCACCACGAGGTCGTAACGCCCGCCCTGCACGCTCGGGGCGCGCATCTTCTCCGCGAGCAGCTCCGGGATCTGCTCCAGCTCGGAGTCCCAGCCCCAGCCCGTGCCGGTCAGATACTCCCAGCCGCGTCCCACCGGCGGCGCGATGGTCCGCATCGAGTCGAACTCACCGGTCGTCTCGTCCACGGCGACCGCCGTGAGCTGCGGATGCAGCCGCACCCGCTGCTGCGTGGTGACGGTACCCGCGGTGTCCGCGTAGAACTTGTTCTCGTGCACGGTCAGCAGCGAGGCGTCCACATGTGCCACGCCGTCCGCCCGCAGCATGCGCCCGCTCCACTCGGCGAGCAGCGCCGTCTTCTCCTCGTCCGGCACCTCGAAGGGGTTGATCTCGTACGCCGAGATCCACGTCTTCTCGGCGTGCACCGGCTCGTCCGCCAGTTCCACCCGCTCGTCGGAGCCGGCCGCCGCGATCACCTGCGCCGACAGCTTCGCCATCGCGACCGCCTGGCCCGCGACCCGGGCGGCCCCGTCCATGGTCATGTCGACGCCCGAGGCGAAGCCCCAGGCGCCGCCGTGCACCACCCGCACCGCGTACCCGAGGTCCGTGGTGTCCGATGAGCCGGCCGGCTTGGCGTCGCGCAGCCGCCACGCCGCGCTGCGTACGCGCTCGAAGCGGAAGTCGGCGTGGTCGGCGCCGAGCGCCCGCGCCCTGGCGAGCGCCGCGTCGGCGAGCGCCCGCAGCGGCAGTGCCGTGAAGGCTTCGTCGATGGTATGAGGCACGAAATGTCTCCTGTCGTCGAGACGGGTCGCCCCGATCATGTCGCGCCGGGGTGGCCGTTGCCCAGCGCCTTTCTGTAGGGACCCGACAGTGACGCGAACGAGGCGCTGTCAGGGCCCGATTCTCCGCGAAGGGGATGGGACCGATAGGTTTTCGCATACCAGACCGCTATCGAAAGGGTGATCCGTTGAGCCGCTCGGTTCTCGTCACCGGAGGAAACCGGGGCATCGGCCTCGCCATCGCCCGCGCGTTCGCCGATGCCGGCGACAAGGTCGCGATCACGTACCGCTCCGGCGATCCCGCCGCCCTGCAGAAGGACGGCTTCCTGGCCGTCAAGTGCGACATCACCGACGCCGAGCAGGTGGAGCAGGCCTACAAGGAGATCGAGGAGAAGCACGGTCCGGTGGAGGTGCTGGTGGCCAACGCCGGTGTCACCAGGGACCAGTTGCTGATGCGTATGTCCGAGGACGACTTCACGGCCGTTCTCGACACCAACCTCACCGGCACGTTCCGCGTCGTCAAGCGTGCCAACCGGGCCATGCTGCGCGCCAGGAAGGGCCGCGTCGTCCTGATCTCGTCGGTGGTCGGTCTGCTCGGCTCCGCGGGACAGGCCAACTACGCCGCCTCCAAGGCCGGCCTGGTCGGCTTCGCCCGGTCCCTGGCCCGCGAGCTCGGCTCGCGCAACATCACGTTCAACGTCGTCGCGCCCGGCTTCGTCGACACCGACATGACGCAGGCGCTCACGGACGACCAGCGCGCCGGCATCGTCTCGCAGGTGCCGCTCGGCCGTTACGCGAAGCCGGAAGAGGTCGCCGCCACGGTGCGTTTCCTCGCCTCCGACGACGCCTCGTACATCACTGGAGCCGTCATCCCCGTTGACGGCGGATTGGGCATGGGTCACTGATCACATGAGTGGAATCCTCGCCGGCAAGCGCATTCTCGTCACGGGCGTCCTCACGGACGGTTCGATCGCCTTCCACGCGGCCAAGGTGGCGCAGGAGGAGGGCGCGGAGGTCATCCTCACCGGATTCGGCCGCCTCAGCCTCGTCGAGCGCATCGCGAAGCGGCTGCCCAAGCCCGCCCCGGTCATCGAGCTGGACGTGACCAACCAGGAGCACCTGGACGGTCTCGCCGACAAGATCCGTGAGCACTCCAGCGACGAGTCGGGCCTCGACGGCATCGTGCACTCGATCGCCTTCGGCCCGCAGGGCGCGTTCAACTTCCTGGAGGCGAGCTGGGACGACGTCTCGACCGCGGTCCAGGTCTCGGCGTACTCGTACAAGTCGCTGGCCATGGCCTGCCTGCCGCTGATGCAGCGCGGCGGCTCGATCGTCGGCCTCACCTTCGACGCGACGATCGCATGGCCGAAGTACGACTGGATGGGCGTGGCGAAGGCGGCGCTGGAGTCCACGAACCGTTACCTGGCCCGTGACCTCGGCGCGCAGAACATCCGCTGCAACCTGGTCTCGGCGGGACCGATCAAGTCGATGGCCGCGAAGTCGATCCCGGGCTTCGAGGAGCTCGCGGACGTCTGGAACCACCGCGCCCCGATCGGCTGGGACCTCTCGGACCCGGACCCGGCGGGCCGCGGTGTGGTGGGCCTGCTGTCGGACTTCTTCCCGCGGACGACGGGCGAGGTGGTGCATGTGGACGGCGGCGTCCACATGATGGGCGCGTAGGACGCCTTCGGCGTCGGGCGTGCGGGGTGGCTTGTCCCGCGGGCCGGTCGCTGTGAACGCCGGGCAGCCCGCGGGTGCGGGCGGCCCGGCGTTCGTTGTGCGCGGGCCCGGCGGGTGCGGCGGGCGGGCACCGGGCTCTGCTCCGGACTGCGGGTAGCCGCCGGACTGTCCCTCGCCCAGGGCTGCACGGGGGTGGCCGGCCGCGTCGGCTGTAGGGGCGGCGCGCCACGGCCCGATGGGTACGCCTCCGCTCGCTGTGGACCGCTGTCGACCTGGCCGGGTGACGTCGTGCGGGCACTGCCGCTTCGGCCCGGCCGGTCGACCCCGCCCGCCCCCCGCTGCCTGCCGAGGGGCGCCGCGACGGCGGGTGGTTGCCGTGCGCTGTTGCTGTCCTGGCGCTGCGCCGTCCTGCGCGGTCGCGGCCGTGCTGTTTCGGCACGGGTTGGCCCGGTGCTGGTCTCCTGGCTCATCCCCGCCGCCCGCCGAGGGCCGCTGTCGACGGGGCCGGGTGACGTCGTGCGAGCCCTGCTGTTTCGGCACGGCCGGTTGGCCCGGTGCTGGTCTCCTGGCTCATCCCCGCCGCCCGCCGCCCGCCGCCCGCCGCCCGCCGCCCGCCGCCCGCTGCCTGCCGCTGGTCGCCGCGACGGCGGGTGGTTGCCGTGCGCTGTTGCTGCCGTAGCCCTGCGCCGTCCCGGCCCTGCCGCCTCGGCCGGTTGGCCCGGTGGTGGTCCCTGGCTCTCGCCCGAACCCCCCTGTCCGCCGGGGATCGCCGCGACGGCGGGCGGTTGCCGAGCGGGTTGCGGCCCTGTCCCTGCGCCGACCTGCGCCCTCCCGGCCGTGCCGCTTCGGTGCTGGTCCCTGGTTCTCGCCGGGCGCCCGCTGGCCGCCGGGGGTCGCCGCGACGGTGGCCGGTTGTTGCCCTGTGCATTGTTGGCCAGGCACTGCGCCCTCCCGGCCGTGCCGCTTCGGCCCGGGCCCCTGCCGGCCCGAGTCCGGCTGCCCGCTGTCCACGCCCGGCGGGTGCGCCCCTGCTTCGGCTGCGGGCCACGCGCCGTCGCCATGGCCGGCTGCCTGCCGTACCGATGGCACCCCCGCCCCCGGTTGCCTTCCCGGGTCGCTGCCCGTCGGTCCCGGCTTGCGTCGTCCGGCTGATGCTGTTCCGGCAGCGGCAGCGGCACCGGCACCGGTCATGTGCCAGGTCGCCCGTCGCCGGGGCTGCGACCGCGCTGAGCCTCTGCCGCCCGGGCGCCGGCCACCCATCAGGGCCTGCTCCCGCCCGCCCCACCGGCCCCGCCGGCCCTCACCCCGCGCGATCACGGCCCGTCGTCACGACCACCCCACCACCCGTCGTCGACCGCCCGTTTCGCCCGTTCGGCCCGCGACGCCGCGCGGTTTCGCCGGATGACAGGGACTCTGGAGAAGCAATCCCCCTTGTGGTGCAGCCGCGGCGATTGCGCCGCCGTACGGCCGAGGAGGTCCTGCTCATGCGTACGAACTGGCGCTCGGCGCCCGTGCTTGCAGCGGTGACACTCCTCCTGTGGGTGACTCCGGACGCGTTCTCCCAGCCCCACCGCCCGATGCCCAAGCCCGCTCCCGCGCCTCCCGCGCCCGTCTACGCGGCCGACTGCCGCACCGTGGTCGAGGGCTCGCAGGCCACCGCCTTCTGCCACAACCCGTACCCCGCCGTCGACCGGGTCCGGCTGCACATCGAGTGTGAGCGCTGGTGGGACATCGACGTCGACGGTTCGCCCGCCGACATCGCCCCAGCGGGGTACGTCGAGATCACCGACCGGTGCTGGAAGGAAGTCCGCTCGGCCTGGGTCAGCCACCAGCCGCAGGCCGCCCCCTGAGGCACAGGAACGGGTAGCCCGCCGCCTCCGCGGCCGCCGTGTCGCCGTCGCCCGCGCGGATCGCCTCGACCAGGCGGGCGTGGTCCATGTGGTTCTCCGGGCGCAGCTCGGCGCCCACGTCGTCGCGCAGCCAGTCCCTCAGCAGGTCGCCGAGGTCGGCGTACAGCTCGCTGAGCACGTCGTTGTGCGAGGCGGCCACCACGGCCAGGTGGAACGTCGCGTCGACGGCGACGAACCGCTCCGCGTCGCCGGTCGCCCACGCCTCCTCGCGCCGGGCGAGCAGCGCGTCCAGCTGCTTCAGATCGCGTTCCGTACGGCGTTCCGCGGCCATCCGTGCCGCGGAGGACTCCAGCGTCGAGCGCACCTCCGCGATGTGCCGCGGGCTGGCGTCGGCGAAGCGCCGGTGCATCACGCCCGCCAGTTCGCTCGTCGCCAGCACATAGGTGCCCGAGCCCTGCCGGATGTCCAGCAGACCGTTGTGGGCGAGCGCGCGGACCGCCTCGCGGACGGTGTTGCGCGCGACGCCCAGCTGCTCGACGAGAGCCGGCTCCGTCGGAATCCGTGAGCCCACCGGCCACTCGCCCGAGGTGATCTGATTCCGCAGCTGCGCGATCACCTGGTCGGTGAGCCCTGAGCGCCGGGGAGAGGTCAGCGACATCGTGCTCCTTGCTCGGAACCGGTCGTCCGGGATTGGACAACCAATCATCCCATGATTCTATGATGGCCTCATGCCGGACGAGACACAGACCCAGACCCCGAGCGAGCCCCAGGCCCGGTCGCTGCCCCTGACCGCCGCCACGGACCGTACCGCCGCGGCACCCGGAACCCGGCCCCACACCGTCTGGATCACCCGGCTCGTCATGGCCGCCATCGTCCTCGCGGCGCTCAACCTCCGTCCCGCCATCACCAGCCTCGGCGCGCTCCTGGAGGAGACGCGCGACGGCCTGCACATGAGCGGCAGCGTCGCCGGCGTCCTCACCTCCGTACCGCCGCTCTGCTTCGCCGTCTTCGGGATCGCGGCTCCCCGTCTCGCCCGCCGTTTCGGACCCGGCGCCGTCGTCTGCGCCGGCATGGTCGCCATCGCCGCCGGGCTGCTGATCCGCCCCTTCGCCGGCGGTACGCCCGGCTTCCTGGCCGCCAGCGCACTCGCCCTGATGGGCATCGCCGTCAGCAACGTCCTGATGCCGGTGATCGTCAAGCGGTACTTCCCCGACCGCGTCGGCTCCATGACCGGCCTCTACTCCATGGCCCTGGCCCTGGGCACCGCCGTGGCGGCGGCCGCGACGGTCCCCATGACCGAGGCGCTCGGCGGCAGTTGGCGTACCGGCCTCGCCGTCTGGGCCGGGGTCGCCGTCCTCGCCGTACTGCCCTGGGTCGCCCTGATCCGCGACCGCAGCCCCGCCGCCGAGAGCGAGCGGGCGGATGCCGCGGCCGGCTCCCGGCAGGCCCCCGCACCGCGGATCACCCGCAGTCCCACCGCCTGGGCCCTCGCCTGCTTCTTCGGGCTCCAGGCCACCGGCGCGTACATCACCATGGGCTGGATGCCGCAGATCTTCCGCGACGCGGGGGTCTCGGCCTCGACCGCCGGAGTGCTGCTCGCCGTGACCATGGTCATGGGCGTGCCGCTGGCGTTCGTCATTCCGCGGCTGGCCACCCGGATGAAGAACCAGGGCCCGATCGTGATCGCCCTGGGCCTGTGCGGACTGACCGGCTACGCGGGCCTGTTCTTCGCCCCGGCCGCCGGGGCCTGGGCCTGGGCGCTGATGCTCGGGATATCCAACTGCGCCTTCCCGCTCGCCCTCACCATGATCGGCATGCGGTCGCGGACCGGCGCGGGCGTCGTACGGCTCTCCGCGTTCGCCCAGTCCACCGGCTATCTGATCTCGATTCCCGGCCCGCTGCTCGTCGGGGTGCTCTACCAGCACAGCGGCGGCTGGGGACTGCCGATCGCGCTGATGGCGGGGCTGCTCGTGCCGCAGATCGCGGTCGGTGTGCGCGCCGGCCGGGACCGGACGATCGAGGACGAAGCGGTCGTGCGAAACTGAACCCATGCCTGTGCTCGATCCGAATCCCCCGAACGGTCAGAAGAAGCTTCTCCTCGTCTTCGGCGCGATGCTCGCCGTGACCGTGGTGATCGGCGTCATCGCCTCCATCGCCTCTCCCTGACACGGCCGTTGGCCCGGCGCGCGTCGATGGTGGTGCCAGCACCACCATCCCCTAGGGGGCCAGGGTCAGGGTGAAGTGGGTGGGTCACCGGATGGGCCGCCGCACGCATGATCCGTAGCTTTGAGGTCATCAGCCACAGACCCCACGGAGGCGGCCATGCCGGCCCACACGCAGTCCCCGTCCCGGACCAAGGGCAGCGTCGACATCCGGCTTCCGTGGTGGGCCGTGGCGCTCCCGATGCTCGCCTTCGTCGTCCTGCTCGTCGTGATCGCCGACCCGGCGCAGGCACACGCCGCGAACGGCGACCCCGCGATGGGACGCATCCTCGAGCACATCCGGCACACACTCGCACGCTGACGGAATCACTCGTGGTGGGGCAGCCGGTCAACACCCTGCGCCCGTTGGCGCATTTCATGCGAAGCTGGAGTGCATGAGCGTCGCCACGTCGTCCGGTGGCACACCCCCCGGACCCCCCGAATCCCGCAGGATCGTGCTCCTCCGGCATGCGAAGGCCGACTGGCCGGAAGTGGCCGATCATGAGCGCCCGCTCGCCGACCGCGGCCGCATGGACGCCCCGGTGGCAGGCCGCCGGCTCGGCGAAACCGGAATCGCCTTCGATCTGGCCCTGTGCTCGACGGCGGCCAGAACCCGTGAGACGTGGAAGCTGGCGGTGCACGAGCTGCCGCACCGCCCGAAGACGGTGTACGAGGAGCGTCTGTACGACGCCTCGCTCGGTGACCTGATCGCGCTGCTGAACGAGACCGACGACTCGGTCAACGACCTGCTCGTCATCGGGCACAACCCCGGCATGCACGCGCTCGCCGACGCCCTCGCCGGCAAGGCGGAGGCGGACGCCCTCGCCCGTATGACGCAGAGCGGTTTTCCGACGTCGTCGTTCGCCGTCGTCGGGTTCACCGGTTCCTGGAAGTCCCTGGAGCACGGGGTCGGCACCCTGCTCGAGTACTGGGCGCCGCACGACTGAGCCGTGCGTCTCCCGCCGGCCGTCCCTGTCGGCACCCGGCCGGAATCGACGGAGGCCGGACTGCGCCCCCGCGGCCCATCGGGTCGTGCCGGGGCCGCAGTTCGGGCCGTCCGGCTGCGACGCACCACCACCGCGGAACCGCGCACGACATCCCGAGGCGGCTGGCTATCGTTCCGGCATTCCCGGTGATGTGTCGCCGGTGACCCAAGGGGAGGGCTCCATGACCAGCGGCGAAAGCGGCAGCGGAACGCACGAGGGATTCTCGGCCGACGAACGGGCCGCGATGAAGGATCACGCCCAGGAGCTGAAGAAGGCGGCCCGCCGCAGTTCGCGCGCGGACAAGGCGGCGGAGGCGGCGCGGGACGTGATCGCGAAGATCGCGGAGATGCAGGAATCGGACCGGATCATGGCCGAGCGCGTCCACGCCGTCATCACCGACAGCGTCCCGGCCCTCGCGCCGAAGCTCTGGTACGGGATGCCCGCCTACGCGCTGGACGGCAGGATCGTCTGCTTCTTCCAGAGCGCGGAGAAGTTCAAGGCGCGCTACGCGACGCTCGGGTTCAGCGACCAGGCGAAGCTGGACGAGGGCACGATGTGGGCGGCCGGATTCGCCCTGACCGAGGTGACACCCGAGGTGGAGACGCGGATCGCGGCGCTGGTGAAGCAGGCGGTGGGCTGAGGCCCGGTCGGTACGCGGGGGGTTCCGCAGCCTCGCGTGGCCGCCCCGCTCGGCGCCCGGCGGAGTGGACCGACGCGCCCCAGCAGCAGACGAGAGGCCCCGGCACACCGTGCCGGGGCCTCGGCCGTGTGGCCCGCCCACCTGGGCCGCGGCGTGTGCCGCCGACGCCCGCAGCTCAGTGCTCGGCGTTCGGCTCGTCCGCCGCCTCGACCTCTTCCCTGGTGATCCCCAGCAGATAGAGGACCGTGTCCAGGAACGGCACGTTGACCGCCGTGTGCGCGGCCTCGCGGACCACCGGCTTGGCGTTGAACGCGACCCCTAGCCCGGCCGCGTTGAGCATGTCCAGATCGTTGGCACCGTCGCCGATCGCCACCGTCTGCGCCAGCGGTACGCCGGCTTCCGCCGCGAACCTGCGCAGCAGCCGCGCCTTGCCCGCCCGGTCCACGATCTCGCCGACCACCTTGCCGGTGAGCTTCCCGTCGACGATCTCCAGGGTGTTCGCCGAGGCGAAGTCCAGGCCCAGGCGTTCCTTGAGGTCGTCCGTGACCTGGGTGAACCCGCCGGAGACCACGCCCACTTGGAAGCCGAGCCGCTTGAGCGTACGGATCAGGGTGCGGGCGCCCGGCGTCAGCCGTACCTCGGCGCGTACCTTGTCGACGACCGAGGCGTCGAGCCCGGCCAGCAGGGCCACCCGCGCGTGCAGCGACTGCTCGAAGTCCAGCTCGCCCCGCATCGCCGCGGCGGTGACCGCGGTGACCTTGTCCTCGCAGCCCGCGTGCGCCGCGAACAGCTCGATGACCTCGTCCTGGATGAGCGTGGAGTCGACGTCCATCACGACCAGGCGCTGAGCGCGGCGGTGCAGACCCGCCGAGACCACCGCGATGTCGACGCCGATGTCCGCGGCCTCGATGGCCAGGACCGTGCGCAGGGCCTCGGTCTCCACACCGGAGACGGCGAACTCCACGGCGGTGACCGGGTACTTCGCGAGCCGGAAGATGCGGTCGATGTTTCCGCCGGTGGACGCGATCCTGGCCGCTATGGCCGCCGTCGACTCCGCGGTCAGCGGGTGCCCGAGCACCGTGACATGGGAACGGCCGCTGCCGCGCGGCCGGTTGTCACCCGTGCCCGAGATGATCTCGGCCTGGAGTTTCAGCGAATCGGCCCAGCTGTGGACGGTGGACCGCAGCTCGCCCTCCGAGGTGCCGCCCGCGGTCGGCGCGGTCACCAGCGCGCACAGCACGAGGCGGCCACGGGAGACGACCTGCTCGATGTCGACGACGTCGACGGAGAAGGCGGCGAGGGTGTCGAAGAGACCGGCCGTGATCCCGGGACGGTCCTTCCCGAAGATCTTGACGAGAAGGGTGCGTACGTCGGAAGTCTGCGAAGCGCTCATGGTGGTTCCACCGTATCGGGCCCGGACGACGGCGAGACGTCGCGTCCCGAGGAGCGGACAGGCGTCCGACCCGGTGAGCGGCTATCTGCCGGACCTCGGCGGCCGGGGCGGCGGCGGGCCGTCCTCCTGCTCGGGCGGGGGCAGGCGGCGCGGCGGCAGGGGAGGCATGGGCCCCGCGACCGTCGGAGCGCCGTGGATCTCCGGAGGGCCGCCACGGTGCCTCTCCCCGGAAGTCCCGCGGTCCCCCTCCCCGGAAACCCCACGATCCTTCCGCACGGAAGCGCCCCGGCCGGGCGGAGGGACATCGCGGTCCCGCGGAGGGCCGCCGCCGTCCTGCGGCGGCGCCCCCCGGCCCCATGAAGCCCGGTCCCGCCCGGCGCTGCCCTCCGCAGGTGCGTCGCGGACCTCGGGCGGCAGGCGCAGATACGGATTGGTGTCGGGATTCGGCGGCCGGTACGGGGATGTCGGCCGGTACGGACCCGGCCCCTCGCGCACCTCGGCCGGGACCGCATCCTCGCCCCGCCGGCCGCCCCGGGTCGCGTACACCAGCAGCGCCCCCGCCCCGCCCGCCGCGGCTCCCCATGCCGCACCCAGCACCAGCGCCATGCCCGCCCGGCCGTGCAGCTCGATGCCCGCACCGAACGCGTCGAGGCCGAGGACCGACAGGGACGCGCCGGCGGACACGTCCGTCAGCCACACCAGCAGCGGCAGGGTCAGGGCGCCCACCACCGCGAGCCGCACCGCGCACCGGCCCGCGAAACCCGCCGTCCCCCGGCGGCCGACCGGCGTCCGGGAGGCCGCCAACACCCCGGCGTACAGCATCATCACGGCCGTCGCCACCGCGAGCAGCCACACCCGCCCGTCCAGCTCGGCCAGCCTGCCCACGGTCGCCGGCTCGTCCGCCGAGATCCGCAGGAACTCGTCCAGGGGGTCCGGCAGCACCTTCGCGAGTTCACCCGTCGCCGTGCCGTCCCACGGCACGAACAGCCCCAGCGGCACGCCGAGCCATACCCCGTTGGGCGCCCCGAGCAGCGCCGCGCCCGCGATCCGCTTCGGGTGGTCGTCGCCGACGGCCGCGTAGGCCGCCGCCGCGTACCCCGCGAGCACGGCGACCAGCAGCACCGCGACCATCGCCGATGCGGCGGGACGGATGTGCCGTCGTACCGCGTCCCACGGCGCGCCGCTCGGCAGCGGAGCGCGGCGGCCCGCGAGCAGCGCGACGACCAGCACGCCGAGCACCCACAGCAGTGCCCCCACCAGCGAATCGGCGGTGTTCACGCTGAACCCGACGGACGCCTTCGCGTCCACCAGGTCCCCGATGCGGTCCGGCAGCAGCCCTCCGATGTCACCGATGTCGCCGAGTCCCGGCACCTCGATTCCGCCGTCCCCGCCGGTCCCCGGGATCGCGCCGTCGAGCCCCAGCTCCGCGCCGTCGATGGTGATGACGTCATGGCCCGCCCACGCGAGCCCGCCGACGGTCGCGACGAACAGGACGACCACACCGCCCGCGCGAGCGCCGAGTTCACCTCCCGAGATGTGCGGACCGGCCCGCCGCAGAGAGCGTAGAAAGACGTACGCAAGGAGCAGGGCACCGAACAGACCCACCCCAAGTGGCGTGAAGTCGACGGCCGTTTCGGCCGTCGCGCCGTCGAGTCCGAACGCGGACACATCACCGCTCGGCGTCACCGAACCGTTCACGGCGAGCACCACGACGGCCGCCGTCATCGGGCCCAGTGAGGCCGATGCGTCGGCGCCCAGCAGATGCAGGCCGAGCGCCGCCGCCCCCGCCATGCCCACCAGCGCCCAGCTCACCGCGGCGATCGACGACAGCACCACGTCGACCCAGGGCACCTTGTCGTCGCTGCCGGTCGCGCTCATCCCGGACCCCCCGATCCCTGCTGGGTTTGACCCAGTTGTCCCCAGTCCAGCATGATCCGTGCCGACTGTGGGTGCTTACCACTCTCCGGGGGTGTTTCTCCTCCGTCAACGGGCAACCGGGACGCGGTCTTCACATGGCCCGACTTTCGGATACGGGACCGCGCCTGAAATAGTTCCCCACGATGTTCGCCATCCCTAGACTCCCTGTGATGGGGGTAACTCGGGGGACAACTAGTGGGGCATGGAGTGCCGGAACTCGTACTGGAATTGAATGGAAGGACCTGGACGCTCGATCCGTCCAGGTCGTACACCCTCGGACGTGATCCTCAGGGTGATCTGGTGATCGACGACGCCAGGGTCTCGTGGCGGCACGCCAGCATCAGCTGGGGCGGCCGCAGTTGGGTCATCGAGGACCACGGCAGTACCAACGGCACGTATGTCCAGGGCCAGCGGATCCATCAGATGGAGATCGCTCCCGGCTCGGCCGTGCACCTGGGCAACGCCACCGACGGACCGCGGCTGAATCTGTCCGGTGCGGCGGCGGGCGCCTACAGCGCACAGGGCGCGGCTCCTCAGCAGGCGGCAGCTCAGCAGGCTCCGGCCCAACAGCCGCCGCAGCAGCAGTGGCAGCAGGCTCCCGGGCAGAACTGGCCCGAGCCGCAGCAGGCACAGGTCCCGCACCAGCCCGGTCCGGGCGGTTCCGGCGGCGCGGCGGGGGCGCCACCGGTCTACGGGGACCGCAGCCCGACCACGTTCCACCAGCTCTCGCTCGGCCGCGTGATGCGTATCGGCCGTGCGCTGGAGAACGAACTGGTGGTCTCCGACCTCCAGGTCTCGCGTCACCACGCCGAGTTCAGCTCGCACCCGGACGGCCGCTTCGAGATCCGTGACCTCGGATCCCACAACGGTACGTACGTCAACGGTCAGCCGATCGCCAAGTCCGGTACGGCCCTCATCGGCCCGAACGACATCGTCGGCGTCGGTCACTCGACGTTCCGTATCGTCGGCGGCCAGCTCGAGGAGTTCGTCGACACCGGCGAGGTCTCCTTCTCCGCCCGCCACCTCACCGTGACGGTCGACGGCGGCAAGCAGATCCTGCGCGACGTGTCCTTCGGTGTGCCGGAGAAGTCGCTCATCGGTGTCATCGGCCCCTCGGGCTCGGGCAAGTCCACCCTGCTGAAGGCGCTCACCGGTTACCGGCCCGCCAACCAGGGAGACGTGCTCTACGACAACCGGAGCCTCTACAAGCAGTTCGCCGAGCTGCGCCAGCGCATCGGTCTGGTCCCGCAGGACGACATCCTGCACAAGGAGCTCACGGTCCGTAAGGCGCTCAGGTACGCGGCCAAGCTCCGCTTCCCGGGCGACACCGCGAACGCGGAGCGCGAAGCCCGTATCGACGAGGTGCTGCGCGAGCTCAAGCTCGACATCCACAAGGACAAGAAGATCACCTCGCTCTCCGGCGGCCAGCGCAAGCGCGTCTCGGTCGCTCTGGAGCTGCTGACCAAGCCGTCGCTGATCTTCCTGGACGAGCCGACCTCCGGTCTCGACCCGGGCATGGACCGCGATGTGATGCAGCTGCTGCGCGGCCTCGCCGACGACGGCCGCACCGTCCTCGTGGTCACCCACTCCGTGGCCGAGCTCCAGCTGTGCGACAAGCTGCTCGTCATGGCTCCGGGCGGCTCGGTCGCCTACTTCGGTCCGCCGGAGGAAGCGCTCAACTTCTTCGGCTACAGCACCTGGGCCGATGTCTTCTCGGCGTTCGAGAACTACCGCGACTACGACTGGGCGGGCCGCTGGCGCGGCTCGCAGCACTACCAGATGTACGCGGCCGACATCGACGCCGTGGCCGCGCAGCCGGTGAACCTGGTGACGCAGCAGAGCAAGCCGCCGAAGCCGCAGAGCTGGGGCTCCCAGCTGGTCACGCTGGTCCGCCGCTATGTGTCGGTGATCGCGTCCGACAAGGGCTTCATGGCGCTGATGCTGATCCTGCCGGCGGTGCTCGGCGCGGTCAGCCTGCTGATCGACCCGGACAAGGGTCTGCTGCCGAACGTGAACGCGCAGACCGGCCGGATCATCCCGAACGGCACGGCGACCACGGTCCTGCTGATCCTCGCGGTCGGTGCGTGCTTCGCGGGAGCCGCCAACTCGGTCCGTGAGCTGATCAAGGAGCGGGTGATCTACGAGCGCGAGCGCGCGACGGGTCTGTCGCGCTCCGCGTATCTGATGTCCAAGGTGATCGTCCTGGGCATGATCACGGTGCTCCAGGGCGCCCTGGTCGGCGCGATCGGCTTCTCCACCCGTGAGCTGCCCTCCGAGGGTCTGGTCATGGGCGGCGCGGTGATGCTGGAGCTGTCCGTGCCGATCATGGCGCTCGGCTTCACCTCGATGATGTTCGGTCTGATCATCTCGGCGCTCGTGAAGACCGCCGAGAAGACGATGCCGCTGCTGGTGATGTTCGCGATCATCCAGGTCGTCTTCACCGGGTGTCTGTTCATCCTGCACGGCACCATCGGCGTCAACGAGTTCTCGTATCTGATGCCGTCGCGGTGGGCGGTCGCCGCCGCCGGGGCCACGCTGGACTTCAACAAGATCAGCCCGAACCCCGACGACCCGACCAGCACCGACCCGCTGTGGGACCACGAGGCGGCGGCCTGGGGCATGGACATGGCCGCCCTGCTCGCCCTCGGAGCCTTCTGCGGATTCCTCGTCGCGCGCTTCCTGCGCCGCCACGAGCCCGAGGTCATGCGCAAGTAGGCCGAACCGGAAACGCGCCCGAGGGCGGCACCCCGCATGGGGTGCCGCCCTCCGGCGTGTGGGTCGTCAGCCTCAGTAGGCGCTGTTGACGTTGTCGATCGAGCCGTAGCGGTCGGCGGCGTAGTTGGCCGCGGCGACGATGTTGGCGACCGGGTCGTACTGGCTGTGCTTGGTGCCGGCGACGTGGTACGCGTCGAAGGTCGGCTTGATGACCTGGAGCAGGCCGATCGAGGGGACGCCGTTGATCGCGTTGATGTCCCAGTCGTTGATGGCGTTCGGGTTACCGCTGGACTCGCGGATGATGTTCTTGTGCAGACCCTGGTAGCTGCCCGGGATCTTGTGCTTCTTCATGATGTCGAGCGACTCGCGGATCCAGCCGTCCAGGTTGTTCGCGTAGACGGGCTTGCGAGCGGCGGCACGGCTGGCGGCCTGGTCGGCCGCCCGCTTCTTCGCGGCGGCCTCGGCCGCGGCCTTCTTCTTCGCGGCAGCGTCGGCGGCGGCCTTCTTCGTGGCGGCCGCCTTCTTCGCCGCGGCGTCGGCCGCGGCCTTCACCTTGGCCGCGGAAGCCGACTGGTCGGCGGCGTCGAGCGACAGCGTCTTCGGCGCGTCGAGGGTCATCGCCACCGGGGCGATCTTCTGAGCGGCCTGGGGCTCGGCGACGGCGACGGCGGCGTCGCTCTCGCCGGCCGGGGCGAGGGAAAGGGTCAGTGCGGCGACACCGGCGGCGGCGATACCGGCGATCGAGACCTTGCGGGTCTTGGTCATACGGGTGCTGAACGCAGACATATCGTCGTACCTCTTCGAGTAGCGGAAGTCGCATCAGGCCGGAGCGGCGCTGCGCTCTACGGCGGGCGACGGCTGCAATTCTTAGCGCCAGCAAAAAGCCCTGGCAAAGGTGTGACGTACGATCCGCGATAGTGGATCAGGGGTCGGGCAAATCGCCCGTATGCCCATTCATCCCATGCTCAAGTGCCCTTTTTGTATCCACTAGTCTGCTTCGTAAGTGATCTGCGTCCTATGCGCGGGCTCACATGGGAGGGCAAACCGTTTCACGATCCGTTGCTTCAGCAATGCAAAGAGTGAGTGCTTTCGGCGGGCAGAAGGAGATGGATGTCGCCGAACTCGTGCCACAGATAGCGGCGTTCGAGCGCCTCCCCGTACGCACGCCCCAGCGCCGCACGCCCGGCGATCGCCTCCAGCATCAGCAGATGCGAGGCCTCGGGCTCGTGCAGCCCCGTCAACAGCCCGTCGACGGCACGCACCCCCCGCTCGGGCGTGACCACGAGATCGGTCCATCCCGACGCCGCCCGCACCACTCCGTCGGGGTCCGTCGCCGACTCCAGCGCCCGTACGGCGGTCGTGCCGACCGCGAGAATCCGCCCGCCGCCCGCCCGTGCCGCGTTCACCAGCCACGCCGTCGCCGCCGGCACCTCGAAGCGCTCCGGGTACGGCGGTTCGTGCGCCTCCGCGGAGGCCACGCCCGTATGCAGGGTGAGGGGAGCGAGCTGCACCCCCCGGCTCACCAGCTCCGCCACCAGCCGGGGCGTGAAGGGCCGGGCGGCGCTCGGCATCTCCGCCGAGCCGGTGCCGTCGGGGGAGAGGAGCGCGAACACCGTCCTGTACGCGGCCAGCGGCTGGTCCCCGGCCGTGTAGGAGTAGCGGATCGGCCGCCCGTGGCGGCGCAGCAGCCCCGGCACGGTCACGGACGCCGACGCCCACCACAGCCGCACGCCCCCGGGAGCCAGCGGCTCCTCCAGCACCAGATGATCGCCGCCGGGCAGTTTCACGCGCGCGCCCGCGGGCCCGCCCGCGCGCGGAAGAGTGCTGCCCCCGCCGTCGGGGGCCCGCAGCTCCACCGCCCACCGGCCGTCGTCCCCGCGCGTCGAGAAGTGGACGACGACCGCTTCGCCCGCCAGGCGGCCGTTGACGGCGGCCGGCAGCGTGGCGGAGGTGTTGACCACCAGCACGTCACCGGCCCGCAGCAGACCGGGGAGATCCCGGAATGCGTGATGGGTCACCCGCGTCCCCCGCGAGACCATCAGCCGTACGTCGTCACGACCCGAGCCACGCACCTCGGCGGGCACCCTCGCCGAGAGGTCCTCCGGCACCCGCAGCGTGTCCAGCACGGCACCCCCTTCCCCTTCCGCGGCACCGCGGGCGCCCCTCACACGGACCCCAGCAGCGCCGGCGCCCCGTACCGGCCGCTGACCGGACGCTCGTCCAGCAGCCGCAGGAAGCCGGGGACCACCGAGACCGGATCCGGGCGCGGATCGGCGTCGTCCGGAACCGCCGCCGCGTACAGATCCGTCTGCATGTCACCCGGGTCCACCGCCCACACCCGCAGCCCCGGCTCCTCGACCCCGAGCACCGCCGTGAGGTGGTCCAGCGCCGCCTTCGACGCCCCGTAGCCGCCCCACGTCTCGTACGCCTCGGCCGCCGCGTCCGAGCTCACCGCGATCACCGTCCCCGCGTCCGACGCCCGCAGCAGCGGCAGCGCCTCCCGGACGAGCCCCAGCGCGGCCACCACATTGGTCTCCAGTGCCGCCCTCAGCCCCTCCAGCGGCAGCGCCTCCAGCCGCACCAGCGGCTCCGCCCCCAGCGCACTGGCATTGCTCACCAGCAGATCGAGCCCGCCGAGCCCGCGGGCGGCGGCCACCAGCTCCGTGCGGTGCGCCGGATCGGTCACATCACCGGCGACCGCCACGACCCGCGTCCCGTGCGCGGCCACCCGCCGTGCGCTCTCCCTCAGTACGACCTCGGTCCTCGCCCCCAGTACGAGGTCCCAGCCCCGCTCCGCGAGAGCCGCCGCCAGGGCGTGCCCCAGCCCTTTCGAAGCACCCGTGATCACAGCTACCGGCATGACGTCCATCCCCTTGTCCGCGTCGATGCCCTCACCGTAGGAACGCCACCCGCCCGGCCACCTCGTGCGCGGGACCCCACCCTGCTCGGTTCTTCGACCTAGGGCCTCTCGGTCGTTTCCACGTGAACGGCGGACGAGGACCTAGGCCTCAGGGCCCGGGCGACTGCGTCCGCGGGCCGATACGGACCGTCACACCCCGCGGGTACGGTGAGCTCATGAGCCACCGACCACGCTCCGGCCTCGCGGCCGTGAGCACCGCGCTCCTCGCCATGAGCAGGCATCTCGAGGTCCGCGACGTGCTGAAGACGATCGTCGCCTCGGCGCGGGAGCTCCTCGACGCGGAGTACGCGGCACTGGGCGTCCCGGACGACCACGGCGGCTTCGCGCAGTTCGTGGTCGACGGGGTCAGTGACGATCAGTGGAAGGCGATCGGACCGCTGCCCCGGCAGCACGGCATTCTCGCCGCCATGCTCCGCGACGCCAAGACCGAGCGGCTCGGCGATGTGCGCAAGGACCCCCGATTCGAGGGCTGGCCCTCCGCCCACCCGGACATGTCCGACTTCCTCGGCCTGCCCGTGAAGGACGGCGACGAGACCATCGGCGCGCTCTTCCTCGCGAACAAGCGCTGTCCGAAACCCGACGGCGGCTGCGGATTCACCGAGGAGGACGAGGAACTGCTGGCGATCCTCGCCCAGCACGCGGCCATCGCCCTGACCAACGCCCGGCTCTACGAGCGAAGCCGCGAACTCACCATTGCCGAGGAGCGCTCGCGCCTCGCACACGAACTGCACGATGCCGTCAGCCAGAAGCTCTTCTCCCTGCGGCTCACGGCCCAGGCCGCCGCCGCCCTGGTCGACCGGGATCCGGCACGCGCGAAGGGGGAGCTCCACCAGGTCGCCTCGCTGGCCGCCGAGGCCGCGGACGAACTGCGCGCGGCCGTCGTGGAGTTGCGCCCCGCTGCGCTGGACGAGGACGGGCTCGTCAACACGCTCCGTACGCAGATACAGGTCCTCGACCGGGCCCACAGCGCCCGGGTCACGTTCGACACCTGCGGGGTCCGGGCGCTGCCCGCGGCTCAGGAGGAGGCCCTGCTGCGGGTCACCCAGGAAGCCCTGCACAACGCACTGCGGCACTCCGGGGGCGACCGGGTCGACGTGGTTCTGGCCCGCCGCGGCCAGGGCGCGGTCCTCAGCGTCACCGACAACGGCACGGGCTTCGAGCCCCGCACGGTCCGCCGGGCCGGCCGCCACCTGGGCCTCGTCTCGATGCGCGACCGGGCGGGCGGGGTCGGGGGAAAGCTCACGGTGCAGTCCGCGCCCGGAAAGGGCACGACGATCGAGATGGAGGTCCCCGGTGGCTGACAGGACTATCCGTGTGCTGCTGGTCGACGACCACCAGGTGGTCCGCCGCGGGCTGCGCACCTTCCTCGAGGTCCAGGACGACATCGAGGTGGTCGGTGAGGCGGGCGACGGGGACGAGGGTGTGGCGCGCGCCGAGGAACTGAAACCGGACGTCGTCCTGATGGACGTGAAGATGCCCGGCACCGACGGCATCGAGGCACTGCGCAAGCTGCGTGACCTCTCCAACCCGGCCCGTGTGCTGATCGTGACCAGCTTCACCGAACAGCGCACCGTGGTCCCCGCCCTGCGGGCCGGCGCCTCGGGCTACGTCTACAAGGACGTCGACCCGGAGGCCCTCGCCCGCGCCATCCGCTCCGTCCACGCGGGCCATGTACTGCTCCAGCCCGAGGTGGCGGGCGCGCTGCTGTCCCAGGACGAGCCGGGCAACGGCACGGGCCGCGGGGGTTCGCTCACGGAGCGCGAGAAGGAGGTGCTCGGCCTGATCGCGGACGGCCGGTCCAATCGCGAGATCGCCCGCGCGCTCGTCCTGTCCGAGAAGACCGTCAAGACGCACGTCTCGAACATCCTGATGAAGCTGGACCTCGCGGACCGGACACAGGCGGCGCTGTGGGCCGTGCGGCACGGAATGACCAGCTGATCGGATCGTCGCGCTCCGGTCCGAGATTCATACTGTCGGGTGTATGTCACCCGGACGGCGCATCCTGATCGTGCGTGGGCCGTTCTCCATGGCGTGCTGCGGCGGCCGGCCGCAGCGAATGTCCAGGAGGATTTTCGAAGTGATGAACCTGAAGAAGGCCGCTGTCCTGACCATCGTCGCCGGTGGCATCGTCGCCGCGGGCGCGGGGGCCGCGTCGGCGTCCGACGGCGGCGCGTACGCCGACGGCAAGGCCGTGGGCTCCCCGGGCGTCGCCTCGGGCAACCTGATCCAGGCCCCGATCCACATCCCGGTGAACGCGGTCGGCAACAGCGTCAACGTGATCGGCGTCCTGAACCCGGCCTTCGGCAACCTGGGCCTGAACGGCTGACACCCCTTCGCCGACGCCGGGGGGCGGGAATGCCCCCCGGGGGTGGGCGGCGGGGGGGGGTGTCCCGGGGCGGAACCGGGGGACGGCCAGGGGGGGGCCCCCGCC
>NZ_JBHXSL010000083.1:0-23437 GCF_042714725.1 Streptomyces sp. NPDC058685 | reverse complement strand
CAAGAACCCCGCCCAGGTCCAGAGCCGCGTCACCAAGTACCAGCAATTCACCCAGATCCTCGGCGTCGCCCCCGGCGGCAACCTGTACTGCTGAGGAAACCCCCCACACGACCGCGGGCCGGGAGAACGTTCCCCGGCCCGCGGTCAGCCATGTCGGGCCCGCTAGCCCTGCGACCGGTCACACCCGTCGCCCCGGGCTCACCTGTCACAGCTGTCCGCCGCCGACAGGCAACCCGCAGGATCTTCTCCCCGTCCTCCGAGAGCGAGAGGCTCCCGGGCCCAACCGGGCGCCCGACCCATGGGGTTGAGGAGGGGACCATTGTTACGTGCCCGCAGGATATGGGCCACCGCGATAGCGGTGATCACGGTGGCGGGGGTGTCGCCGGCGGCGGCGCAGGCGCTGCCGCAGCCACCCGACGCACGGCCCGCCACGGCGGCGAACGGCGAGAACGACCTGCCGCCCGGCTGGCGGATCACGAAGACCGACGGGAACCGCGCGCTGGAGTGGCGCTCCCCGCGCCCCGTCCCGGTGGGCGACGCGCGCGTGGAGTTCCACGCCGACGGCAAACTGGTCGGCGTTCCCGAGCCGGCCGAGGACAACCGCACCTTCCGGCTTCCGCTCGACGACGCGCGCACGGCCGACCTGGCCGGCCTCCAGGTGCTGGCGGCGGGCCGGCGGCTGGACCAGAAGCCCGAAAGCGTCCGTGACGGGCGCTCCCAGCCCGCCGCGAAGGCCCCGGCGAAGCTCCCGGCCGGTTCCGTCGACCCGGGCAAGCCGGGCACGTACGGCACGGTCACCGGCGAGTACGCGCTCGACCCGGTCCGCCTCCCCGGCTTCCCCGCGCCCGTCGAGATGCGCGGCGTCGTCGTCGCTCCGAAGGGCGCGACCGGCAAGCGTCCCGTCGCCCTGTTCCTGCACGGCCGCCACGCCACCTGTTACGTCCCCGGCGCCGAGGACGACGTGTCCATCGACTGGCCCTGCGCCAAGGGTGCCAAGCCCATCCCGAGCCATCAGGGATATCTGCGCGACCAGAAGCTGCTGGCCTCCCAGGGCTATGTGACCGTGTCCATCTCCGCCAACGGCGTCAACGGCCAGGACGGCGATGTCGACGACGGCGGCGCGCAGGCCCGCTCCTCGCTGGTGCGCACGCATCTCGCCCGCTGGGCCGACTGGGCCGCGTCGCCCGCCAAGGCACCGGCGGCCGTGCGCAAGGCACCGAGGACGGACCTCTCCCGCGTCCTGCTCGTCGGCCACTCGCGCGGCGGCGAGGGCGTCAACCGGGCCGCCATGGACAGCCTCTACCCGCCCCCGCCCGCCCAGGACGGCTACCGCGGAAAGGTGCGCTGGCACATCCGCGGGACCGTGCTCATCGGCCCGACGATCTTCGGCCAGAACCCTGTTCCGGACGTCCCGTCACTGACGATCCTGCCGGGCTGCGACGGTGACGTCTCCGACCTCCAGGGCCAGGTGTACGCGGACGGCACCCGCGGTGTCAGCCGGGGCAAGGCCCTGCACAGCGCGGTCTACATGGTCGGCGCCAACCACAACTACTTCAACAGCGAGTGGACGCCGGGCCAGGCCCAGGCACCCGCGAACGACGACTTCTGGCAGGACCCCGAGCAGCCCGACCCGGTGTGCTCGCCGGGCACCGCGACCCGGCTGACCGCCGACCAGCAGCACCGGGCCGGCGCCACCTACATCGCCGCCGCTGCCCGGCTGTTCGTCGCCGGGGACGACCGCGTGCGCGAACTGGTCGACGGCACCGGCCGCCGCGCCCCCTCCGCCGACCCTGCGCGGGTGCTGACCCACGCGGTCGGTGCCAACCGCGGAGCCGGGTTCCTTCCGGACGGCTCCGTGAAGGTGACGGGCGGACGACTGTGCTCCGCCATCGACCCCGACCCGCGCATCGCCTGCCTGAACCCGGAGAAGGACAGCGCATCGCCGCACTTCGCCGGCTGGGGACCGGACCGCGAGACGGGCCGCCGAGCGGTGGCCATGCGCTGGTCCGCCCCCGGTACGGCGGTGAAGCTACGGCCCGACAAGCCGCTCTCCGTGAAGGGCTCCCAGAGCCTCGCGCTGCGCGTCTTCGTCCCGGCGAACTCCACCGGCACACAACTGGACGTGTCCGTCACGGACTCCTCCGGCAAGCGGGCGAACCTCGGCCGCGTCCGGGTGGACGGGCTGCCGGGCAGCGACCGCACCGCCTCCTCCTGGGCACGCGAGGTGCGCGTACCGATCACCGCCGCCTCGCGCGCCGGTCTCGACCTGACGCGGATCGCCTCCCTGGAGCTGACCCCGCGCAGCCGCTCCGGACAGGCGTGGCTGATGGACGCCTGGGCATGGAGCCCCGGCACCCCCGCGGTACGGGAGGCCCCGCTGACCCGTGTCGACATCGGCCGTCTGAAGGTCAAGGAGGGCAACGCCGGCACCCGCACGTACGAGGTGCCCGTCCGCATGTCCGGCAAGGGCAGCGGCACGGTGCGGATGTTCGCCATCGACCCGGCCACCGGCACGGCGAAGGAGCGCCTGGTGACCGTACGGCCCGGCGGCCAGGTCGCCAACCTGACCGTGAAGGTCACCGGCAACACCCGGTACTCCTGGGACGTGGGCCACGACGTGCTGGTGAAGGCGGTGCGAGGCTCCGTCGTCGGCTCGCACGCCGGCGGGGTCACCGCCGAGAACGACGACGCGATGCCGACGATCACCATGAAGCCGGTCGCCGACAAGGTGACCGAGGGGAAGCCCCTGACATGGCGGCTCTCCCTGTCGGCGCCCGCCGACGTGGAGCTGTCGAGGACGCTGAAGATCGTCCCCGCCACGGCGGGCCCCGAGTTGACCACCAAGGACGTCGACCGGCAGTGGCTCACCGACACGTTCGGCGACGTCCCGGACGGTGACGTGCCTCTGTCGCAGCTGGACTGGCCCTACCTGTGGGCCTCGGTGCCCGCCGGGAAGACCAGCGCCGAGGTGACCGTCCCCACGGCCGCCGACAAGGTGACCGAGCAGACGGAGCACCTGGTCCTCCAGCCCGTAAACGACGAGGACGGCAAGCCGGACGGTCCGGCGGTGACCGGCACGGTGCTCGACGCGCCGTAGGCGACACGCCTCACCGCAGGGTGAAAGCGCACCACACCACCTTGCCCGGATCGCGTTGGCCGACACCCCAGGTGTCGGCCAACGCGTCCACCAGCAGCAGCCCGCGCCCCGACTCCCCGTCCGGCTCACGCACACCCGGCCGCCCGTCACCGCTGTCGTGCACCTCGACCCTCAGCGCGGCCCCCTGCTCGTACAGCCACAGCCGCAGCAGATACCCGCGCCCCGGCGGTACGCCGTGCACCAGCGCGTTCGTCGCGAGCTCGCTCACGCACAGCGTGATGTCGTCGGCCCTGGAGGCCCAGCCCCACGCGCTCAGCGCCTCCCGCGTCAACTCCCGTGCCGCGGCGACCGATCGGCGTTCACGGCGGCAGAACAGCTCGCGCAGATCCTCGTGTTGCATCGTCTTGTCCACGCGGCGAGAGTCGCGTCCCGTGACGGGGTGACAGCACTGCGCGGACCCGTACGTTTCATCTGTACGGGTCGTGGAGGCGTAACGTACGCCCGTGTCCGGGGAGTTGGTCGGACATGCACTCCAGGAGACGTCCACGGAAGAACGCCTCGGCGATGCGGCTGGTCGGCCGCCAGCTCGCCCGCTTCCGCGAGGCCGCGGGCCTGACTCAAAGGGCACTCGCGGCCGAGTTCAACCTCGCCGAGCAGACCGTCGCCTCGATCGAACAGGGCCGCCGCCCGCTGAAACCGGACCTCGCCGCGCGCTTCGACGACCGCCTCGACACGAAGGGGGCGCTGTCGGTCGCGGTGGACAACATGCCGGAGGTGGACCTGATCCCGGCGTGGGCGGAGGAGTACATGGACCTGGAGCGGGAGGCGCTGGCCCTGTCGTGGTTCGAGAACCAAGTCCTGCCTGGCCTGTTACAGACGGAGGCTTACGCAAGGGCGGTGTTCCGCAGCAAGGTCCCCGCTCTCAGCGAGGAGGACTTCAACGCACAGGTGACGGTTCGGCTGGAACGCCAAGCGATCCTGCAACGGAACGTGCCACCTACCACGAGCTTCATCGTCTCCGAGGCGATCGTGAGGGATCGTCTGGGTGGGCACGAGGTGTATGCGGACATGATTCGCCACCTCCGATCCCGAGCTGATCTTCCCGGAGTCACGCTTCAGATCATGCCGCTGGGCCGTGAGTCCCACGCCGCACTTGCGGGCCCCTTCATCCTGCTGGAGACACCGGACTACCAACGCCTCGCCTACACCGAGACGCAGCGCGGCAGCCAGCTCATCTCCGACCCAAATGAGGTCAGCATCCTGGCGCAGAAGTATGCGATGCTGCGAACGCAGGCCCTCAACGCCGAAGAGACGAAGGGCCTGTTGGGCCAGCTGCTAGGAGAGCAATGAACACCGCACTTGAGTGGTTCAAGTCCAGCTACAGCAGCGACGAAGGCGGCGCGTGCCTCGAAGTCGCCTACGACTGGCGCAAGTCCACGCACAGCGGCAGCGAAGGCGGGCAGTGCGTCGAGGTCGCCGCCCACCCCGCCGCGATCCACGTCCGCGACTCGAAGAACCCCGGCGGCCCGAGCCTTACGCTCGACCCGGCCGCATGGGCGTCCTTCGTGGGCGGGCTCGCCTGACGTCGGGACTCAGCACTCACCGGTCCGGCTCGACACGGCGTACGTGAACTTCGGCAGCTTCACCGTGCGGCCGAGGCCGCCGGGCGCGACGGTCTCGATGAAGCCCGTATGGGTGCGCTTGACGTCCATGCAGAACCACGCTCCCGCGCCGTCGGCCGTTATGGCGTACCGCGCCTGATCCGCCGTCGGCTCTCCGGCGAGCTCGGCGTCCACCCCGAACTGCGGGGCGCCGCCGTCTCCGTACTCGACGATCTCCTGCTCGACCTTGATGGCGTATTCACCCTCGAAGTCGGCGGGCGAGTCGGCCTCGAACGGGCCGCCGTGGACGGTGCTGCCGTCCAGGGACGCGGTGGCGCCCTTGACCGCACTGGTCAACTCGTCGTCGCTCCACCCCACGTCGTCCTGGACCTTGAGGCCCTGCAGTCCGACGACGACTCCGCCGACGGCCATCGCGACCAGGAGGACGCGAGCCGCGATGAAGGCGCCGTCCGAGACGTCCGGGGCCGAGGGATTCCATGACTCCCGCCAGGAACGGACGCGATCCGCCTTGACGCAGGCCATGAGGATCAGCAGGCCCGAGAGCACGAAAGTGACCGTTGCCATTCCCGTCACGCCTTGTCCTCCGGTGTCGTTGCGCGGTGTTCTCCGGGGCCCAGGGCACCCGTGCCCGGCTCGCCGGAGGGCAGCCCGGCAGCTCGAACAGCGAACGACTCCAACCGCCCCGACTCACGGTGCCCGCCCCGGGGAGGTCCGGGCGGGCCTCACCCTCCGGTGAACCACGGCCGCCTCCCCCGCAGGCCGCCGCGTCAGCCGGAGGCGCTGATCCCCTGGGCGACCTCGGTCGCCCAGTAGGTGAGGATCATGCTCGCGCCCGCGCGCTTGATGCCGAGCAGCGTCTCCGCGATCGCCTTCTCCCGGTCGATCCAGCCTTTCTCGGCCGCGGCCTCGACCATCGCGTACTCACCGCTGATCTGGTACGCGGCGACCGGTACGTCCACGGTCTCCGCGACCTTCGCCAGGACGTCGAGGTAGGGGCCCGCGGGCTTCACCATCACCATGTCGGCGCCCTCTTCGAGGTCCAGCGCCAACTCCCGCAGGGATTCCCGCACGTTGGCGGTGTCCTGCTGGTACGTCTTGCGGTCGCCCCGGAGCGAGGAGCCGACGGCCTCGCGGAACGGCCCGTAGAAGGCGGAGGAGTACTTCGCGGTGTACGCGAGGATCGACACGTCCTCCTTGCCGATCGTGTCGAGCGCGTCGCGGACGACGGCGACCTGGCCGTCCATCATGCCGCTGGGGCCCACGACATGGACGCCGGCGTCGGCCTGGACCTGGGCCATCTCCGCGTACCGCTCCAGCGTCGCGTCGTTGTCCACCCGGCCGTGCTCGTCCAGCACGCCGCAGTGCCCGTGGTCGGTGTACTCGTCCAGGCAGAGGTCCGACATGATCACGAGCTCGTCCCCGACCTCGGCACGGACATCGCGGATGGCGACCTGGAGGATGCCGTCAGGGTCGGTGCCGGCGGTCCCGGCGGCGTCCTTCTTGGCGTCCTCGGGCACGCCGAAGAGCATGATCCCGGCGACCCCGGCCTCGCGCGCCTCGACGGCGGCCTTCCGCAGGGTGTCGCGGGTGTGCTGGACGACACCGGGCATCGCGGTGATGGGCACCGGCTCGCCGATCCCTTCCCGCACGAAGGCGGGCAGGATCAGATCGGCCGGGTGCAGCCGGGTCTCGGCGACCATGCGGCGCATCGCGGGATTGACCCGCAGCCGCCGCGGCCGGGCCCCGGGAAAGGATCCGTACGCAGTCATGGGGCCTACGCTACGCCCGTCCGAATGCCCCACGTACCGACATCCCGTCGGCCCGATCATGGCCCGGCCCAGCAGGCCACGGGCTGAACGTGTGCCCCGCACATCCGGCCCCGCCATGGGGCGCGGGCCCGCACATCCAGCCCCGCCATGGGGCGCGGGGCCGCATATCCAGCCCCACCACGGGGCTCGGGGCCGCACATCCAGCCCCGCCGGCGATTGAGGCGCGGGGCCCGGGGCAGCGCCCCGGCAACCACCCGCACCACCGCCCTGGAGCACGCCCTCCGGGCATGTCCTCAAACGCCGGACGGGCCGAACTCGCCCCGCACATCCAGCCCCGCCACGGGGCTCAGGACCACATATCCAGCCCCGCCGGCGATTGAGGCGCGGGGCCCGGGGCAGCGCCCCGCACGACCACACCCGCACCACCGCCGTCGTGGCCGGCGCACACGAAAGGGCCCGCACCCCCACCCCGGCGGCAGCCGGAACAGGGGCGCGGGCCCTCCCGCAGTGTCAGGTCGTGCGGCGGCGACGACCCCCCGGTCGTCTCTCCGACGGCCGCGTCACATGCTCGCCCGCTTCCAGCGCCGCCCCCCGCCTCCGCGCCCCGAACTCCGCGAGCGCTTCGGCGAGCCGATGCACCGACGGCTCCGGCGACAGCACGTCCACCCGCAGCCCGTGCTCCTCCGCCGTCTTCGCGGTCGCGGGACCGATGCACGCGATCACCGTGACGTTGTGCGGCTTGCCCGCGATGCCGACCAGGTTCCGCACCGTCGAGGACGACGTGAACAGCACCGCGTCGAACCCGCCGCCCTTGATCGCCTCACGCGTGTCCGCCGGGGGCGGCGACGCGCGCACGGTCCGGTAGGCCGTGACGTCGTCGACCTCCCAGCCCAGCTCGATCAGGCCCGCGACCAGCGTCTCCGTCGCGATGTCGGCGCGCGGCAGGAACACCCGGTCGATCGGGTCGAAGACCGGGTCGTACGGCGGCCAGTCCTCCAGCAGACCCGCCGCCGACTGCTCACCGCTCGGCACCAGGTCGGGCTTCACACCGAAGTCGACCAGCGCCGCCGCGGTCTGCTCGCCGACCGCCGCGACCTTGATGCCCGCGAAGGCACGCGCGTCGAGCCCGTACTCCTCGAACTTCTCCCGGACCGCCTTGACCGCGTTCACCGAGGTGAAGGCGATCCACTCGTACCGACCGGTGACGAGTCCCTTGACCGCCCGCTCCATCTGCTGCGGTGTCCGCGGCGGCTCCACGGCGATCGTCGGCACCTCGTGCGGCACCGCGCCGTAGGAACGAAGCTGGTCGGAGAGCGACGCCGCCTGCTCCTTGGTCCGCGGCACGAGCACCTTCCAGCCGAACAGCGGCTTGGACTCGAACCACGCGAGCTGGTCGCGCTGAGCAGCCGAGCTGCGCTCACCGACCACGGCTATGACGGACCGGTGCCCCTCGGGCGAGGGCAGCACCTTCGCCTGCTTGAGGGTCTGGGCGATCGTGCCCAGCGTCGCGGTCCAGGTCCGCTGACGGGTCGTCGTACCGGCGACCGTCACGGTCAGCGGGGTGTCGGGCTTGCGGCCCGCGGCCACCAGCTCGCCCGCCGCCGCGGCGACGGTCTCGAGCGTGCTGGAGACGACGACCGTCCCGTCGCTGGCGCCGATCTCGGTCCAGCACCGCTCACTCGCGGTACGGGCGTCGACGAACCGGACGTCCGTGCCCTGGGCGTCGCGCAGCGGTACACCGGCGTACGCGGGTACGCCCACCGCGGTGGCGACACCGGGCACGACCTCGAAGGGAATTCCCTCCGCGGCGCAGGCCAGCATCTCCTGACCTGCGTCGGTGTCCAGTCCCGGATCACCGGTCACGGCACGGACGACCCGCTTGCCGCCGCGCGCGGCCTCCATGACAAGATTGGCCGCATCCCTGAGTACCGGGATTCCGGCGGCTGTTGACGCATCGTCGACAACCGTCAGTTCAGGCGTGCTCACGCTCGCCCGCGCATGGCCGCGTACGACGTCGAGCACATCCGGCTCGGCGATCAGTACGTCGGCTCCCGCGAGTGCCTCGACGGCGCGCAGTGTCAGCAGTCCGGGGTCGCCGGGACCGGCGCCGAGGAAGGTGACGTGCCCGTGTGCCGAGAACGCCGAAGTCGGATTGGCGGTGGGGCTCAAAGTGCTCGCTCCCCCATAAGACCGGCCGCACCCTTGGCGAGCATCTCGGACGCGAGTTCGCGACCGAGCGCGATGGCGTCGCCGTGCGACGTGGGTACGGGACCGGTGGTGGACAGCTGCACCAGCGTCGAGCCGTCGGTGGTGCCGACGACGCCGCGCAGGCGCATTTCGGTGACAACCTGTCCGTCGGCCAACAGGTCGGCAAGCGCACCCACAGGTGCGCTGCAGCCGGCCTCCAGGGCGGCGAGCAGGGAACGCTCGGCGGTCACGGCGACCCGGGTGTGCGGGTCGTCGAGCTCGGCGAGCACGGCGGCGAGTTCCGCGTCCTGTGCGGTGCACTCGATCGCCAGGGCCCCCTGGCCGGGGGCCGGCAGAACGAAGTCGACCGACAGGAAGTCGGTCGCCTCCTCGATCCTTCCGATGCGGTTGAGCCCGGCGGCGGCGAGAACCACCGCGTCCAGCTCCCCGCTTCGTACGTATCCGATCCGGGTGTCGATGTTGCCCCGGATCGGCACGGTCTCTATGCGCAGGTGGTGCGCGCGGGCGTACGCGTTCAGCTGTGCCATCCGGCGCGGCGAACCGGTGCCGATGCGGGCGCCGTCGTTCAGCCGGTCGAAGGTCAGGCCGTCGCGCGCCACCAGCACGTCCCGCGCGTCCTCGCGCTGCGGCACGGCCGCGAGCGTGAGGTCGTCGGGCTGCGTGGTGGGCAGGTCCTTCAGCGAGTGGACGCAGAAGTCGACGTCACCCCGCAGCAGGGCGTCCCGCAGCGCGGTGACGAAGACCCCTGTACCGCCGATCTGCGCGAGATGCTCACGGGAGGTGTCCCCGTACGTGGTGATCTCGACGAGCTCGACGGCACGGCCGGTCAACTGGCGCACCGCCTGAGCCACTTGCCCGGACTGGGCCATGGCGAGCTTGCTGCGCCTGGTCCCGAGTCTCAGTGCCCTCTCGGTCATACTCGCCCTCGGTTCTTGACGTCTGCGTCATTCATGTCGGCCCGGCTGACGGAGGCGACCGTCTCCGGGTCGAGGTCGAAGAGCGTCCGCAGTGCGTCGGCGTACCCGGCGCCGCCGGGCTCGCTGGCGAGCTGCTTGACGCGCACGGTGGGCGCGTGAAGCAGCTTGTCGACGACGCGGCGGACGGTCTGGTTGATCTCGGCGCGCTGCTTCTCGTCGAGACCGGTGAGGCGCCCCTCCAGGCGCGCGATCTCACCGGCGACGACATCGGCGGCCATGGTGCGCAGCGCGACGACGGTCGGCGTGATGCGGGCGGCCCGCTGGGCAGCACCGAACGCGGCGACCTCGTCGGACACGATGCGGCGCACCTGATCGACATCGGCGGCCATCGGGGCGTCGGCGGACGCCTCGGCGAGCGATTCGATGTCGACGAGCCGCACACCGGGGAGCCGGTGGACGGCGTGATCGATGTCCCGCGGCATGGCGAGATCGAGCAGTCCGATGCGCACCGCGCCGTTGGCGCGCACGGGTGCGGGGTTGCGGGGCAGGGTCCGCTCGGCGTTCTCCATCCAGGCGCCGTGCTGGGCCAGCGTCTCGGCGACGTGCAGCTCGTCGAGTCCCACGGGACAGACGGCCTCGCCGCTCGCGGACCCGGCCTGCGTCGCGGCGTCGGGGGCGAAGGCCCGGGGCTCGGGGCCGACGGTGAGGTCCGCGACCCGCCCGTCGCGCGCGGCGAACTCCGCCAGTCGCGCGACCAGGCTGCCGTCGGGCGCCCGCAGGTCCTGGACCGCCGACGCGGCGTCCGCGCCCACCGGCACCACATGCTCCGCGAGCGCGGTCGCGACCGACTCCGCCGTCAGCACGAGACCGGTCGCTCCGGTGCAGGACACCACCGCATCGGCACGTGTCAGTTCGTCGGCGACGGCGGCCATGGGCACCGCCCGCGCGGCCACCCCGCCCGTCTCCGACAGCACGGAGGCCAGTCGTTCGGCGCGGTCCAGGGTCCGGTTGGCGACGACGAGCTCGCCCACACCGAGGCGTGCCAGCGTCGTCGCGGCGAGCGAGGACATCGAGCCGGCGCCGATCACCAGCACCCGCTTGTCCGCCGCCCACTGCTCGACGTCCGCGCCCTCGGCGAGCTGCTCCAGGCCGAAGGTCACGAGCGACTGCCCGGCCCGGTCGATCCCGGTCTCGCTGTGGGCGCGCTTGCCGACCCGCAATGCCTGCTGGAACAGGTCGTTGATCAGCCGCCCGGCGGTGTGGAGTTCCTGCCCCAGCGCCAGCGCGTCCTTGATCTGGCCGAGGATCTGTCCCTCGCCCACGACCATCGAGTCCAGCCCGCACGCCACCGAGAACAGGTGGTGCACCGCCCGGTCCTCGTAGTGCACGTAGAGATAGGGAGTGAGCTCCTCGAGCCCGACCCCGCTGTGCTGCGCGAGCAGGGTGGACAGCTCGGCCACGCCCGCGTGGAACTTGTCCACGTCGGCGTAGAGCTCGATGCGGTTGCAGGTGGCCAGCACCGCGGCCTCCGCCGCCGGCTCGGCGGCGAGCGTGTCGTGCAGCAGCTTGATCTGCGCGTCCGCGGACAGCGACGCCCGCTCCAGCACGCTGACCGGCGCGCTGCGGTGGCTCAGTCCGACGACCAGGAGACTCATGCCGGCATCACGGCGGGCATGTCCCCGTCGGGTCCCTTCCGGCCTGCCGCGGCCTCGGCCTCCTCGCCGGCCTTCCGCTGCTCGTGGAAGGCGAGGATCTGCAGCTCGATCGAGAGGTCGACCTTGCGCACATCGACGCCGTCGGGCACGGAGAGGACGGTGGGGGCGAAGTTGAGGATGGAGGTGACACCGGCGGCGATCAGCCGCTCGCACACCTGCTGGGCGGCGCCGGCGGGCGTGGAGATGACGCCGATCGACACACCGTTGTCGCTGATGATCTTCTCGAGCTCGTCCGTGTGCTGGACGGGGATGCCCGCGACGGGCTTGCCGGCCATCGTCGGGTCCGCGTCTATCAACGCGGCGACCCGGAAGCCACGGGAGGCGAAGCCGCCATAGTTGGCGAGCGCGGCGCCGAGGTTACCGATACCGACGATCACCACGGGCCAGTCCTGCGTGAGGCCCAGCTCACGGGAGATCTGGTAGACGAGGTACTCCACGTCGTAGCCGACGCCCCGGGTGCCGTACGAGCCGAGGTAGGAGAAGTCCTTGCGCAGCTTCGCCGAGTTCACGCCCGCCGCGGCCGCCAGCTCCTCGGAGGAGACGGTCGGTACGGAACGCTCGGACAGCGCCGTGAGGGCGCGGAGGTACAGCGGAAGCCGGGCGACGGTGGCCTCGGGGATTCCTCGGCTACGGGTCGCCGGTCGGTGATTTCGGCCAGTTGCCACGGTGCTCCTGCGGGATGAGCGAGGCTGCAGGCGGCCGTGTGTCCCAAGACCGCCCCGTCGAATGCAGGCTATGTCTTTGTGAACGCGTGCACAAAGATGGTGTCCGTTTTGTCCGAGCAAAGTGACCGGGGTCACGCATTTCGCTCGCGTGAACCTGGAACCTCGAACCGCATCGGCCCGTTGGAGACCCGAAGGGGGCAAAACCGTACACACTCCTCACGTATACGCCCCGAGACCGTCTACTGTGCCCTGTCCCCCTCGCGTCCCGATAGAGCCGTGACAGCGCCGGAACACCCCCCGGACGGCCCCCCGTGGCCGCGCGCGGCGCGCCGCCGGCCATGAGCCGGGGTCAGGCCCCCAGCGCGCGCCGCAGCCGTTCGGGGTCCACCCGCCAGAACGTGTGCTGCTCGCCGTCGACGAGCACCACCGGGATCTGCTCCCAGTACGCCCGGTGCAGCGCCTCGTCCCGGGTGATGTCCTTCTCCTCCCACGACGCGCCCGTCTCGGCGCACACCTTCTCGACGACCGCCCGGGCGTCGTCGCACAGATGACACTCCGGTTTGCCGATCAGCGTCACCATTCGCTCGCCGGGCTTCTTCTTCGCGCGCCGCAACAGAGGACTCATGGAGCCATTCTCCGCCCGCGCACGGCCTGTCCGGTCCCCCGTGCCCGCCCCGCGGCACACCGGCACCACGCGTTTAACAGAGCGGTCGCGCAGAGTTCACGCCATGGCACACCGGCGTGTCGGGAAGTCCCGAACAGACTGGCTATGCTCACGCCATGGCCGCACTGGGATGGCTCACCCCCCGTAGGCGCTCCGCCACCGCAAGGAGCGTGCTCGCAGGCGAGGCAGCAGCCGAGGCAGCGCGCAAGACGTCGCAGCAGCTCGACGAATTCGGCACGCTGGACGGCTTCGCCCCGCCCGCCGAACCCGACTTCCCCGTCCTCGGGGACGATCGGGCCGCCGCCTTCTTCGACCTCGACAACACCGTGATGCAGGGCGCCGCGATCTTCCACTTCGGCCGCGGCCTGTACAAGCGGAAGTTCTTCCAGCGCCGTGAGCTGGCCAGATTCGCCTGGCAGCAGACCTGGTTCCGGCTCGCCGGGGTCGAGGACCCCGAGCACATGCAGGACGTCCGCGAGTCCGCCCTGTCCATCGTCAAGGGCCACCGCGTCTCCGAGCTGATGAGCATCGGCGAGGAGATCTACGACGAGTACATGGCCGACCGCATCTGGCCCGGCACCCGCGCGCTCGCGCAGGCGCACCTGGACGCGGGGCAGAAGGTCTGGCTGGTGACGGCCGCCCCGGTGGAGACCGCGACGATCATCGCCCGCCGCCTCGGCCTGACCGGCGCGCTGGGCACGGTCGCCGAATCGGTCGACGGCGTCTACACCGGCAAGCTCGTCGGCGAGCCGCTGCACGGCCCGGCGAAGGCCGAGGCGGTCCGCGCCCTGGCCGCGGCCGAGGGCCTGGAGCTCGCCCGCTGCGCCGCCTACAGCGATTCGCACAACGACATCCCGATGCTCTCGCTCGTCGGGCATCCGTATGCGATCAATCCGGACACGAAGCTGCGCAAGCACGCACGCGAGCGCGAATGGCGACTGCGTGACTACCGGACCGGCCGCAAGGCGGCCAAGGTCGGCATCCCGGCGGCGGCCGGCGTCGGAGCGATCGCCGGTGGTACGGCAGCCGCGGTCGCCTTGCACCGCCGCCGGCGCTGACACGCAGAGCGACGATCCGGGACGCTCCCGACCGCAGGGAACAGGCTGCGGCACACCCACCGATGAGTCAGATCGCGAAGCTTTTCGATCAACAAACGTTCACGATCTGCTACTTGAACCGTCGCCGAGGGGTAACAGAAGCGACGGAAACGATGATTTGAGCAACTGGGTGTAGCACTGCCTGTACGAAGCGTTATTCTCCTCAAACGCATACGGGAACCCACCAGTCGCCACGACGGGTGAACATTCCCGCACTGCACGTGATGGAAGCTCTGCCTCTGGGAGTCCCGTGTACCCACACGTCGGGGTTGACGCCTCGGGCCTGGCTACGCTCCGCGCGGCGGTCCTCGACCACCTGCGCGGTTTCGTCCCCACCGCGTACGCCGGCCCCGCCCTTGCCATGCCCCGCCTCGCCACCAGCGGCCCCGCCGCTCCCTGCTACGCCCTGGCCGACGGCCGCGCGGCCGTGGGCAGACGGAGCAGCCGGGGCGGCTCCGGCGCCTCGACCACCGCCCGCCGGCCCAGTGCCGACAGCGACAGCGCCCGCATGATGGAGCTGGTCGAGCGCGCCCAGGCGGGCGAGGCGGAAGCATTCGGCCGTCTCTACGACCAGTACAGCGACACTGTCTATCGCTACATCTACTACCGGGTGGGCGGGAAGGCGACGGCGGAGGACCTCACGAGTGAGACGTTCCTGCGGGCCCTGCGCCGAATCTCCACCTTCACCTATCAGGGCCGCGACTTCGGGGCCTGGCTGGTCACGATCGCGCGGAACCTGGTCGCCGACCACTTCAAGTCCAGCCGCTTCCGGCTGGAGGTCACGACCGGCGAGATGCTCGACGCCAACGAGGTCGAACGCAGCCCGGAGGACTCCGTCCTGGAGTCCCTGTCCAACGCCGCGCTGCTCGAGGCCGTCAAGAAACTCAATCCTCAGCAGCAGGAATGCGTGACGCTGCGCTTCCTGCAGGGCCTGTCGGTCGCGGAGACCGCCAGGGTGATGGGCAAGAACGAGGGTGCGATCAAGACCCTCCAGTACCGCGCCGTACGCACCCTGGCCCGCCTCCTGCCCGACGACGCCCGCTGACCGATCCCAACTCACAATCGGTGACGCCACGATGACGCACTGGTCCGATCATCTTTCGCGCGTAACCCAAGTGCCGCGACGCTCGTTGTGCGGGATGCAGGCTCCCTGTGGTCACGCCGTGCCCGCAGCCACTCACTCGATCGTGTGGTTGCGCTCAAGGTGTGCAACCTTCCGGACCCCGAGGGGAGTCGACCGTCATGACGAGAGGAGGTGCCGCCAGTGATCGCGAACGTTTCGGCGCACCGGCGGGCGAACGCCTTCGCCCAGGCCTTGGAAGATCAGGCGGCCGAGCAGCCGGATGATGCGGTCGAACCGACCGAGCACGGACGGCTGTTGGCGCTGGCGAACGGTCTCGGCGAGCTGCCGGGACCGGTAATGGATCCCGAGGTCAAAGTGGTGCAGCGAGCGCAGCTCGTGGCCGCCATGGAAGCCATGTTCCAGGAAGGCACGGCCTCGGGAGGCAGGTCCGCGGGCCCTACGGTGCCCGAGCCACGGACGACCGGCCGCGGCGCCCATCGGGCCTCCCCGCTCCGGAAATTGCGACCGCGTTCCCGCTGGTCGAAGGGTCTTGCGGCCGGCGGTCTGACCGTCGGTGTCGCCGCGGGAGCCTTCAGCGGAGTGGCCGCTGCCAGTTCCGACGCCCTTCCAGGTGACACGCTGTACGGGCTGAAGCGCGGCATGGAGGACATCCGGCTCGGTATGGCGGAAGGCGAGTCCGACCGCGGCGAGCTGTACCTCGACCAGGCATCCACCCGGCTCAGTGAGGCCCGTCGCCTCATGGAGCGCGGACGGGCGGGCGCCCTGGACCACGAATCACTGGGCGAGGTCCGCCGCGCCCTCACCGGCGTGCGGCACGACGCGGGCGAGGGCCACCGGCTGCTCCACGAGGCGTACGAACGGGACGGCTCGCTGGGACCGATCCAGAAGCTCAACTCGTTCTCACGCGCCCACCGTGACGCGTGGAACGGGCTGCGGGACCGGCTGCCGGCCCAGCTGACCGATGTCGGCGACGACGTCAACGACGTCTTCGACGCCATAGACCAAGAGGTCGAGCCGCTTCAGTCGCTGCTGCCCCGCGCCCCGGAGCAGAGCCGTGGCGGCGGGCAGCGTCCCGGAGCCTCCTCGCAGGACTCGGGCCGCACATCGAGCCCGGGCAGCAGTCGTACGACACCGTCCGCGCCGGGCACGGGCGAGTCCCGTCCGGGCGAGGCCGGCAAGCCGCAGCCCTCGGGCTCCGGTGCGGCGTCGGACGACGGTCTGCTCGGCGGCGACCCGGGCGATCTGTTCGACCCTCCGACGAACGGCGACACACCCTCGCCCTCGGGCAAGGACCCGTTCCCGCCGCAGCCGGACATCACCATCCCGCCGCTGCTGCCGGGAATCCTGCCGGGCCTCGGCCTGGAGGCCGAGGACGACAACTGACACGACGACAACTGACACACAGCAAGGCCGGAGGGGCTGGAGAGATCCAGCCCCTCCGGCACGTGCTGATCCGGACGACAGACGCTAGAAGAAGACCGACCGCCGCTGCACCAGCAGCTTGTAGAGCGTGTGCTGGATCTGCTCCCGCACCTGGTCCGTCAGGTTGAACATCAGCATCGGGTCCTCCGCCGCCTCCGGCGGATATCCGTCCGTCGGGATCGGCTCGCCGAACTGGATCGTCCACTTCGTCGGCAGCGGCACCGCACCCAGCGGACCCAGCCACGGGAACGTCGGCGTGATCGGGAAGTACGGGAAGCCCAGCAGCCGCGCGAGCGTCTTCGCGTTGCCGATCATCGGGTAGATCTCCTCCGCCCCCACGATCGAGCACGGGACGATCGGAGCCCCCGCCCGCAGCGCCGTGGAGACGAACCCTCCCCGCCCGAACCGCTGGAGCTTGTAGCGGTCGCTGAACGGCTTCCCGATGCCCTTGAAGCCCTCTGGCATCACCCCGACGACCTCACCGCGCTGGAGGAGCCGCTCGGCGTCCTCGGAGCACGCCAGCGTGTGCCCGGCCTTGCGGGCGAGTTCGTTGACCACCGGCAGCATGAAGACCAGATCCGCGGCGAGCAGCCGCAGATGACGGCCCGCAGGGTGGTTGTCGTGCACGGCGACCTGCATCATCAGGCCGTCCAGCGGCAGCGTGCCGGAGTGGTTGGCCACGACCAGCGCTCCGCCGTCGGAGGGGATGTTCTCGATCCCCTTCACCTCGACGCGGAAGTACTTCTCGTACAGCGGCCGGACCATCGACATCAGGACCTGGTCGGTGAGGTCCTCGTCGTAGCCGAACTCGTCGACCTCGTAGTCCCCGGTGATCCGGCGGCGCAGGAACGCAAGCCCGCCGGCGATCCGCCGGTCCCAGCCACCGCCCCGCTCCGCCGGCGGCGGCTGCACCGCAGGCTTCCGGTCGGCCGCGTCCGACGTCTTCGGCACCGGCTGCTGTGCGGGCAGCGGGCTCACGGGCATCTCCCGCATACCGCCGGGATCGGCCTTGCGCCGGCTCGTGCCGCCCGTGGGGCGCCGTCGCGCAGCACGCTGCGCGCTGCCGCGTGAACGGTCGTCGTCGAACGGAATGACCTTGGCGTCCGCCATCGTTGGCTGCGCTCCTTATTCGGCGTCGCTCTGAGTCGTCTGGAGGGAGGAGGCCGGACCGGCGGACCGTCCGGCGCCGACCGGCAGCGCGGCCGCCAATTGGTCCACAGCGTCCGCCAGGGCCTCCGGCGGCAGCAGCCCGGGCCCGCGGCTGCGGGCGAAGTCCGCGAAAGCCTCCGCGGTCGTGAACTTCGGCTGGAAGCCCAGGGTCTCGCGCATCTGCGTCGTACTCACCACCCGGCCGTGCGTCAGCAGCCGGATCTGCTCGGGCGAGAAGTCCGTGACACCGAGCGTACGCAGCGCGGAGCCGACCCAGGTGACCGCGGGCAGCAGAACCGGCAGTGTCGGCCGCCCGAGACGCCGTGAGCACTGCGAGAGCAGCAGCACTCCGTCGCCCGCGATGTTGAACGTGCCGCTGTTGAGCGTGCCGCGCCGCGGCTCGTCGAGCGCGATCCGCAGCACGTCGATCACATCGTCCTCATGGACGAACTGCAGCCGCGGGTCGTAGCCGAAGACCGTCGGCATGACGGGCAGCGAGAAGAACTCGGCGAGCGGGGAGTCGGCGCACGGGCCGAGGATGTTCGCGAACCGCAGGACGCACACGGCGACGTCCGGGCGCCTGCGGGCGAACCCGCGGACGTACCCCTCGACCTCGACCGCGTCCTTCGCAAAGCCGCCGCTGGGCAGGGACTTGGGCGGTGTGGTCTCGGTGAACACCGCGGGGTCGCGGGGCGCCGAGCCGTACACGCTCGTACTGGACTTGATCACCAGCCGCTTGACGGTCGGCGACTTCTGGCAGGCGCCGAGCAGCTGCATGGTGCCGATGACGTTGGTCTCCTTGACCGTCGTCCGGCCGCCGGCGCCCAACGGCGTACCGGTCACGTCCATGTGCACGACCGTGTCGACGTCGTGCTCGGCCAGCACTCGCGCAATGGCCGGCTGGCGGATGTCGGCGCGTACGAAGTCGGCGCCGCCCAGATGGTGCTCGGGGTCCACCGCATCGACACCGATCACCCGGTCCACTCCGGGATCCCGGAGGATGCGCCGTACCAGCCGCCCTCCGAGCTGCCGGGCCACACCGGTGACGAGCACGACCTTGCCCAAGATCAGCGCCTTCCCTTAGGTCCACCCCACCCTTATCCGTCACCGTAGCGGTTCGGTGTTGCGCTGTGATGACCGCACGACGCTGTTTCGCCAGTGGACGCACCGCGGCCCCTCCACCGAAACGGTGGAGGGGCCGCGATGACACGTACAGCTGCCGTAACGAATTACTTCTTGTTACGACGCTGAACGCGGGTGCGCTTGAGCAGCTTGCGGTGCTTCTTCTTCGCCATCCGCTTGCGCCGCTTCTTGATAACAGAGCCCACGACTACCCTCGCTCACTTCTCTTCACTCGGTGCGGGGCGTCTGGGCCCACACGACCTACGTCGGCCTAGCCTACCCGCCATAGCCCCGAGCTTGTAATCCGAGGGCAGCCGCCCTGCTCGGGCTACGCGGATTCCACCCCCACAAAGGACTCGCGGAGGTATTCGTGAACCGCTTGCTCCGGTACCCGGAAGGACCTCCCCACCCGGATGGCCGGCAGATGACCGCTGTGCACCAACCGGTACACGGTCATCTTCGACACCCTCATCACCGAGGCGACCTCCGCCACGGTAAGGAACTTGACCTCGTTGAGAGGCCTCTCGCTGCCAGCAGCCATGACCCACCTGTACCTTCCGCACATGACGCACACCGGCTTCCCCTCCGGTGACTCTTCGTCGCTGTGCGCTCACTCCCCAGACTAGGGGCGGGTGGTGCGAGTGGGGAAGAGGAGCAGCGATCGGCCGCCTACTGTGACAGACACGCTCGATTGAGTACATAGCGCGTCAGCGGTAGGTAGTAATCGGACCGCACAGCGTCATCAAGCGGAACGACCACGGACACCTGCCCCTCCGCCTCCCCCACGAAGAGCGCCGGATCGTCGGTGTCGGCGAGCCCGATCGCGTCAATCCCCAGCTGACCTGCCCCGCAGACCCAGCCGTGGTCCCCGACGACGAGGTCCGGCAGGGGCCCCCGACCCTCCGCCACAGCCTCCAGAGCGGCCCGAACCGGCAAGGGGGAATGGGTGTGTGCGCCGGTCTCACTCCCGACGCCCCGGGCGCCGGCCTCGCGCACCATCGCGACGCCCCGTACGTACTCGAGGTTGTACGTGCGTACGCCGAACCGGGTCGTTATGTCGACACATCGCCCCTGCGCGGGGGTGAGAACGACGCAGCCCGCCGCCGACAAAGCGTCTGCCAGCCCGGCGTAGAACCCGAGCAGCCGGTGCGGATGCCCGGTCCCGAGCAGCACAGCTCCCCCACGAGCAGCAACGTCACCGAGCCGTTCGGCGAAGGCGGCGAGCGCGGTCAGTGTCCGCTCGGGGTCGATGACATCGAGGCCGTCGACACAGGCGGGATCGTCCGAAACACCACACCTGTCGGCCATCAGGGCGATCAACTCCCGCTCGCTCCAGTCCCGTTCGGGAAGGAGGCCGAGGGTGGCGCGGGGATCACGCGCGGCGAAGAGCCGGTAACTGCGCAGGCTCGCCTCCCGCGACGTGGCGACGGCTCCGGCCAACCGGGCCGCCAGAAGATGCGCCCGCAGCGCTCCGGTACTCAACACGCTTCCGATGCTCCCGCAGCGGACGCGGGCCCGTACGAAAAGGAGCGAGTGACCGCACGGTTGGCGTAACGGGGGTACAAGGGCAGGGGCGAAGCGCGGAGTTCGGTGCGCGGCCGCCCCGCACCGCAGAGCGGCCCACTCGTCGACACACGGACACGCGCCGCCCGTTGCCGGTCGGGGCAGTCCCCCTACGCCAACATCCCCCGGAGCGGGAACACCGCCCGCCGCGTCGCCAGCACCGCCTGGTCCAGGCGGTCCGCCGGGTCGTAACCGGCCTCCCACTCGCGCCACGTCGGGGTACGGCCGTCCGTCATCCGTCCCGGCCCCAGCTGCCGCGTCCGCGCGTACACCTCGTCCCGCCACGTCGACGGGATCACCGACTCCGGGTCCACCGGCGCATGCCCGGCGATCCCCACCAGATGCGTCCAGGACCTGGGCACCACGTCCACCACCGCGTACCCGCCGCCCCCGAGCGCGACCCACCGTCCGCCGTCCACATGGTCGTGGGCCAGCGCATGGCACGACTCCTGGACCGCCCGCTGCGCGTCCAGCGACACCGCCAGATGCGCCAGCGGGTCCTCGAAGTGCGTGTCCGCCCCGTGCTGCGTCACCAGGACATCCGGCCTGAAGTCGGCCAGCAGCTCCGGCACCACCGCGTGGAACGCCCGCAGCCAGCCCTCGTCGCCGGTCCCGGCCGGCAGCGCCAGATTGACCGCGCTGCCCGCCGCCGCACCGTCCCCACCGGTCTCCTCCGGCCATCCGGTACCGGGGAACAGCATCCGCGGATGCTCGTGCATCGAGATCGTCAGCACGCGCGGATCGTCCCAGAAAGCCGCCTGGACTCCGTCCCCGTGATGCACATCCACATCGACGTACGCGACCCGCTCGGCACCCAGCTCCAGCAGCCGCGCGATCGCCAGCGACGCGTCGTTGTAGATGCAGAACCCCGAGGCGGAACCGGGCATCGCATGGTGCAGACCGCCCGCGAAGTTCACCGCGTGCACGGCCTCCCCGCGCCAGACCGCCTCCGCGGCCCCGACCGACTGCCCCGCGATCAGCGCGGACGCCTCGTGCATCCCCGCGAAGGCCGGATCGTCCATCGTGCCGAGCCCGTACGACTGGTCCGCCGACTTCGGGTCCGCCGAAGCGGCGCGGACCGCCGCCACATAGTCCTCACGGTGCACGAGCCGGAGCGTGGAGTCCCCGGCGGACTTCGCGGACACCACGTCCAGCGCACGGTCCAGTCCGTACGCCCGCACCAACCCCATGGTCAGCGCGAGCCGCACCGGATCCATCGGATGGCTGCTCCCGAAGTCATACTTCGTTACCGCCTCGTCCCACATCAACAATCCGCGGCCGCTCATGCCCGCCACCGTATCCGGCCGGCTCCGCGCCGAACGAGCGGGCGTACCGCAACGTCACCAGCACCAACACCATCGGCACGACCATCGCCCATCGATAGCTCCAGGCGTCCCCGAGCGCACCGACGAGCGGTGAACCGACCAGGAAGCCGACATAGTTGAAGACGTTCAGCCTGGCCACCGCCGCGTCGCTGGCCCCGGGCCCACCGGCCTCGACCGCCCGCCGCCCGGCCGCGGCGAACGTCTGCGGCACGATCACACACAGCCCGAACCCCAGCAGGGTGAAGCCGAGAATCCCCACCGCGGGCCTGGGTGCCACCGCCACCACGGCGAACCCGGCGGCCGCCAGCACCGTCCCGCACCGCACGACCGCCACGGCACCGAACCGCCGCACCCCCAGGTCGCCCACCGCCCGGCCCAGCAGGGTCGTCACCATGTACGCGTTGTACGGGACGGTCGCGACCTCCTCCGAGCTCCCGAGCACGTCCTGCAGATACTTCGCGCTCCAGTTGGAGACCGTGGAGTCCCCGATGTAGGCGAAGGCCATCACCAGGCAGAACGGCAGCAGCAGCCGGAACCCGACACCGGCGCCGTCGCGCTCCCCCGTCTGCGTCAGTGTCTGCGGGACCGGCTCCTGGTCGGCGTACCACCGGCTCCCCACCAGCACCACCGGCAGCAGCACACCCACCACCGGCAGATACGAGACCAGCAGCGACAGGTCCCAGTGCGCGCCCGCCCATGCCAGCGAGGCGCCGGCGATCCCACCGAGGCTGTACGCCGCATGGAAACCGAGCATGATGCTGCGCCCGTACGCCCGCTGGAGGCTCACCCCGAGCATGTTCATGGACGCGTCGAGCGCACCCACCGCGAGCCCGAAGACCCCGAGGGCGACGGCGACCTGCCACACGTCCGTACCGGCGGCGACCCCCAGCAGCGCCAGCATCACCACCGGCTGGGACCACCGCAGGACGGCGCTGGGGGCGATCCGCCGCACCAGCCGCTCGGTGACCACGCTCCCCACACCGGCGAGAATCGGCACCGCCGCGAGGAATACGGGCAGCAGGGCGTCGGATATCCCGTACCGGTCCTGCACCGCGGGTATGCGCGTCACGAGGAGCGCGAACGCCACGCCCTGCGCGAAAAAGCTCAACGCCAACGAGGCGCGACCACGCCGCAACCGCTGCCCCAACCGCGCATCCGTCATGGCCGGACAGCGTAGGCCGATGCCCTACCCAGCGGTAGATCGATCACACAACCAATCGGAGGGATCAGACGAGCAGTTCGGGCAGCTCGGCCATGGACCCGAAGTACCCCTTCGCACCGGCCAACTTCTCGGCTGCGGTCATCGCGGTGAACCCATAGACATCCATGCCGGCCGACTTCGCCGCGGTCACCCCGAGCGGGCTGTCCTCCACGACGACACAGCGCTCCGGGGCAACGCCCATCCGCTCGGCCGCGTGCAGGAACAGATCGGGTTCCGGTTTGCCCCGGCCCACGTCCTGCGCACTGAAGACATTGCCCTCGCGGAACCACAGGTCCAGCCCGGTCTTCAGATGCCCGACGCGGATCCGCTCATGACTCCCCGACGACGCGACGCAGTACGGCACCCCTTCGGCCACCAGCTTCCCCAGCACCTCGGTCACTCCGTCGACAGCCACCAACTCCCGCTCGAAAGCGGCGAAGACGCGCGCATGCAGGGTGTCGTCGAAGTCCTCGGGCAGCCGCCGGCCGGTCCGCTCCAGCACGAGGTCGTGCACACGATGCACTGCCGCTCCCATGTAGTCGCGCAGGGAGTCCTCGTACGAGGTGGGGTGCCCCAGCTCGGTCAGATAGCCGGCGAGGATGGTGTTCGAGATCGGCTCACTGTCGACGAGTACACCGTCGTTGTCGAAGATGACCAGTTCATAGCGCATGGCCCCAGCCTAAGGAGCCTCGGAAGGCCCCTACGCGGCGCACTGCGGTAAGGCCGCCGGCGTCCGGTCCTGAACGCAAAAATGCCTCAACCCCCGGACATGGTCCGGGGGTTGAGGCTAAAAATTGTTCGGCGGCGTCCTACTCTC
>NZ_JBHXSL010000082.1:0-23474 GCF_042714725.1 Streptomyces sp. NPDC058685 | reverse complement strand
GGACCGATGAGGTTCATCGGCGGCGCGTTGAAGGCGGCGGTCAGGACGTTGCCGTCCACGCTGGTGTCGATGGTTTCGTACGAGGCGGTCATGGGTCTTCCTGTCGTCGCTCGTCACGACCCGGCGGCAAGCCCGGCGGCTGGTCAGCCGGTGATCATTGCCCTGGTGCCCTGGTGCCCTGGTGCCCTGGTGCCCTGGTGCCCTGGTGCCCTGGTGCCCTGGTGCCCTGGTGCCCGTCGCCGTGCGGTCCGCGGCGGCGCCCTCCTGCCATGCTACGTCGCATGGGCGGGGCCACGACCTGGGGCGACGGGTCCCGCGAGAAGGCCCGGGAGCCCCGGACCGCGGCGGGTCCCCGCCACGTTTGCGCCGTCCGGAGTGGCATGTGAGGGTTGGGGATGGTATGGCCTAAAAGACTGGATCTGCACCTCCAGAGCTACCGGGGACCCTCGGGTCCGCTCCGTACAGCGGGCCGGGTCTCGTCCCTCACCGTCAGTGCAGGAGACGCAATGAAGACCGCAGTGCAGTTCCCCAGCAACAACCTCATGCTCGCGGGGAACCTCTACACACCTGACGACTACGCCGAATCGGAGCGCCGGCCCGCCGTCGTCGTCTCGCACCCCTACGGCGGCGTCAAGGAACAGACCGCCGGCCTCTACGCCCAACGGCTCGCCGACCAGGGGTTCGTGAGCCTCGCGTTCGACGCGAGCTACCAGGGCGAGAGCGAGGGCGAACCGCGCTTCCTGGAGAACCCGTTCGCCCGCGCCGAGGACATCAAGAGCGCCGTGACGTTCCTGTCCGTCTGTGATGAGGTCGATCCCGGGCGCATCGGTGCGCTGGGCATCTGTGCTTCGGGCGGCTACGTCCCCTACGCGGCCCAGACCGAGCACCGCATCAAGGCCGTGGCCACCGTCAGTGCCGCCGACATGGGCGGGCTGTTTCGTGAGGGTCTCGGCGGCGGTCAGAGCGAGGACGTCATCCGCGGCATGCTCGACCAGGCCGGCGAGGACCGCACCAATGAGGCCCTGGGCAAGGAGCCCCATCTGGAGCCCATCGTCCCCAACACGCCGGAGGAGGCGAAGGACGCGCCCACGCTGTACCGCGAGGGCAGCGACTACTACCGCACCCCCCGGGCCCAGCACCCCAACTCGCCCAACCGCTGGGTCTTCCGCAGTGTCGACCAGATCGCCCAGTACTCCTCGTACGACCTGATCCACCTCATCTCCCCGCGTCCGCTCCTCATGATCGCCGGGACCGAAGCGGACACGGCCTACTTCAGCCGGGAGGCCATCGGGAAGGCCGGGGAGCCGAAGGAACTCTTCTGGATCGACGGCGCCACGCACATCGACCTCTACGACAAGGAGGAGTACGTGCCCACCGCCGTCGCGAAACTGACCGACTTCTTCACGCAGCAGCTCACCAAGGCCTGACGACCTGATCTGTCCCGCCGCGACCGCGAGCATTCCGCCGGTACGCGACGAGGGTTCCGTCGCCGGTCGACGGAACCCTCGTTCGGGGCGGTACCCGAGACCGCCACCGTCGGCCGTGCCGGACCGGGGGATCAGGCCGCCGCGAGGTTCTCCTTGAAGAAGCCGGTCAGCTTCGCGACCGCCGTCGGCACGTACGCGTCCCGGTCGTAGAGGTCGATGTGCGTCGCCCCCTCCACCCAGAACAGTTCCTTGGGCTCGCGGGCCCTCCCGATCGCCTGCCTGCTGAAGTACGCGGTGTCCGCCTCGGTGCCCGCGATCATCAGCAGGGGACGAGGAGAGATCAGGTCGACCATGTCGAAGGAGGAGTACTGGGCGATCTGGTCGACGCTGCGGAACAGGTACCGGTTGGGGGAGTTGGGGTGCTGGGCCCGGGGCGTGCGGTAGTAGTCCTGGCCCTCCTGGTAGAGGGTCGGCCAGCCGGCAGCCTCTTCCGGGGTCTCCGGGACGACCGGGTCGAGCCGGAAGGTGCCCTCCGTGACCTCGGCGGTACGGGCTTCCGCGGCGGCCGCGAGCATGTCCTGAAGGACCTGCTCGTCCTGTCCGCCGCCCAGTCCCTCACGGAACAGCGCGCCGATGTCCGCCGCGCTGACGGTCGCCACCGCCTTGATCCGGTGGTCGGTCGTGGCCGCGAACGGGACGTAGCCGCCCGAGGCGCAGATGCCGAGCGCGCCGATGCGGTGCGGGTCGACCTGGTCGAGCGTGGCGAGGAAGGTCACCGCGCTCCGGATGTCCTCGGCGCGGGCGAAGGGGTTCTCCAGACCGCGCGGTTCTCCCGCGCTCTCGCCCTGGTAGGCGGCGTCGAAGGCGAGGGTGACGAAGCCTTCCGCGGCGAGCTTCCGCGCGTACAGGCCGGCGGTCTGCTCCTTCACACCGCCGAAGGGGTGCGAGGTGACGACAGCGGGGCGCCGGTCGCCCTCTACGTGGTCGTCGGGGAGGTAGAGGTGTCCGGCAATGGCCAGCCCATTGCTCTGGAATTCCACATCGATGGGAAGCATGGGTGTTTCTCTTTCCTGATTCGCAGGTTTCGTGTGTGTCATGGATGAGGCCCGTACGGCCGGTCACGTCATTCACGGTCACACGGGGCCAGGAGAGGAACAAGAGTGGCCTTTTTCCCAGGAACGATCGTTCCTGGGAAAGATTTCTCCCCCTCACGGACAGGCCGTCGGCTGCGACACTGGAAGGCATGGGTACCGCAGACGCGCAGCGCAACGAGCTCGGCGAATTCCTCAGAACCCGGCGGGCCGAACTCACGCCCGCCGATGTCGGACTGCCCGACTCCGGAGCACTGAGGCGAGTGCCTGGACTGCGCCGGGAAGAGGTGGCCCAGCTGGCCGCCATCAGTACCGACTACTACACGCGGGTGGAGCAGGGGCGGCTCAAGGCCTCGGAGCCGGTCGTGGCTGCCCTGGCCCGGGCGCTGCGGCTGAACGAGGACCAGACCGTGTACCTCCGCGGGCTGGCGACGAAGCGCGGGGGCCGAGCCCCGAGGCGGCCCGCGCAGCGTGTCCGTCCGCAGTTGCAGCGGCTGCTGGACCTGCTTTCCGAAGCTCCCGCCCTTGTCCTCGGCCGGCACATGGACGTGCTGGCGTGGAATTCGCTCGCCGCTGCCCTCATCACGGATTTCTCCGCGCTTCCCCAGCCCGAGCGGAACTATCTGCGCCTCGCATTTCTCGACCCGAATGTCCGTCGCCTTTTCGCCGACTGGGAAAGCACGGCGCGCACCTGCGTGGCATATCTCAGAATGGATGCGATGCAGTATCCGGATGACCCCCGCCTCGCCGCGCTCGTGGGTGAGCTGTCGGTGAAGGACCCCGATTTCCGCACCTGGTGGGCGGCGCACGATGTCGCGCACAAGGAGTGCGGGACCAAGGCCCTCGATCACCCGGTGATCGGTGCGCTGACGCTCGACTGGGAGATTCTCGGCTGCACGACCGACCCGGATCAGCAACTGATGGTGATGACGGCGGCGCCCGGCTCGTCGTCGGAGGAGGGCTTGCGGTTCCTCGCTTCGTGGAGGGGGGCGGAGGCGACGCGGTGACCGTGGGAGGGGCCGACGGTAACCCGTGGTTGCGGAAGGCGGCCCGGTGACAGACTCACCGGGCCGCTCAGTCAGTTCGGTTCCGGCGAAGGAGTCCGTATGCCCCTTGATGTTCCCGTCGCGGGGCAGTGAACGTGCTGCCCTACGTCTACCGAGTCACCAAGTACGATCCGGCTGATCGCGATGAGCACGGGTACTACACCGGCTCCGAGGACACGGGGAGCGACCACGGGAGCGTCGAAGCCGCCTACCTGGCGGCCGTTGCTGCCTTCGCCGAGGACAGCGCGGTTCAGTACCTGGCCATACGCGAGCCATTGATCTCCGTACCCGTCCACTTCGGGCTGGAGCCCCCGATCGACGGGTACGGCCTGGCCGGTCACTTCGCGCCCGATCTGACCGGATTTCACGACGGGGCTCAGGTTTCCCTCGCGGTGGCGTCGGAACTGCTCCGGGCCATGCTGCGCGACGACGGTGCATGGTGCCGTCTCGAAGTGGAGGGGCGCTTCTTCGTCCACGTGGGATGGGACCAGTACGTCTACGTCGGCAGCACCGGGCCCTGCGCTCGTGCGGTGACCCACGCCCATGAACTCGGTCTGTTCGCCGAGCGGCTTGATGTGTCTCCCTACGATGCGTCGTTCGACGAGGAGCCCGGTGAGCAGCGTCCCGCCGACGATGTCTTCTGGGCACGGGTGGCCTGGTGCGTCGCCACAGGTGAAGCAGGCCTCCTGGAGGAGGGAACCGGCAACGTCTCCCGATGGCATCGCATCACCCAGGCGAATCTTGACGAGGTCCGCGCCCGGCTCGTGCCTCGGGCGCGGTTGACCGTGTGGCCGGACCTGTCCACGGACCTCGACGCCGTACGCGACGCCTTCCCGGAGGAGGGCCTGATCGAACTCGTCCGGGAGGACGAGGCCGGGCGGATCACCAGCGTCTTCGCGGACGAGGACGCGTACGAGGAACTGGCCGCGCTCCTCGACGGCGCCACCGCAGCAGCGGTGCTGCCGATCACCGTCGACGGGCGCCACCCGCTGTTCACTTCCGTGCTGCCTGATGACGACGGTGTGCTGCGAGCGCGCTGGCGGACCGACCCGACACCGAGCGACATTCGGTGGGCCGCGATCAAGGCGTTGCGGCGCGGTCAGATCTGCTCGGGCATGGTGACGTCGATCGGCGAGGCCGAGGCGCTCGTCGACCTCAACGGTTTCGAGGGGGTGATGACCGTCCCCGAACTCCCGGGACAGCGTGCGGCTCAGCACCTGGGGGAGATGGTCGACGTCGGTGAGGAGGTGATTGTCGAGATCGTGGAGGTCGACATGGTCCGCGAACGCGTCGCTGTGTGCTTGAAGGGGAACCAGGACGAACCCAGCCGGCCGGGGGCATCTGCCTGACGACGGTCGGCCCGCAGGTCAGGTCACTCGGCCTCGTCCCCGCCCCACCCTCTGGCCATCCGATGTGCGCCTCCGCCGCCCATGTGCAGAGCGCGCGCGTTCCCGTTCCCCGTGATGCACTGGACGAACAGGAGGTGCGTCGTGTCAGGTCGAGCCGGCAAACCCCGCAACATCTTCCTCGTGTGGCTGGTGTGGCCGCTGATCACCCTCGGTATCTACCACTTGGTCTGGTACTACAAGGTGAACCGCGAGGCCCGCGACTTCGACGAGCGGATCGAGGTCGATCCGATGCTGTCCGTGCTGGCCGTCACTGTCGGGTGGCTGGTGATCGTTCCGCCCTTCGTGTCGGTCTACAACACCGGACTGCGCATTGCCCGCATGCAGACGTCGGCCGGGCTGCAGCCCACCTGCAATCCGTGGATCGGAGTCATCCTCGGGATCATTGCCGGTCTGCACTCGCTCTACTACCAGCACGAGCTGAACCAGATCTGGGCCCACTACGGGAATCCGGTGGAGGGCGAGCAGGTCTCCCTTGCCGCCTGATCCTGTGGCCTCACATCACGGGCAAGGCGCCGCCACCCAGGCCTCGTTCCGCCCGGATCTCGTGAGCCTGGCGCCCCGCACAGTCCGGCGTCGGCAACAGGGGCGAGCATGGTCGATCTCAAGCAGGAGCTGCACCGCAAGCTGAAGGCCGCCAGGGCCGGGCTGGCGGGGAAGTTGGAGGGGCTGGGCGAGTACGACCTGCGGCGGCCCCTCACGCCCACCGGGACCAATCTGCTCGGGCTCGTCAAGGAGATCGGTGACGAGGCGTGGTGGCGCGACTACGTCGCCGGCATCCAGCGCGCCGCCGACACCTTCGCGGACAGGGCCGGCGAGCAGGCGGGCGAGTAGGCGCGCCTTGTGTACGCGGTGGTCGGACCCTTCGTCCTCCCGGTACTCGACCGGATCGCCCCCGCTCCCGCCCCGCGGCACGTACGTTGAGTGCGTGATCGAGACCTGGAATCCCACCGATGCCGGCGTGCTGAGGCTTCCCTCCGGTCGGTGTGTGCGGGGGCGCGGGCTGCGGAACGGGCTGCCCGGCGGGGATGTTCCCGACTTCGGGGTGTATCTGCTCGGGAAGCCGCCGGCCCAAGTCGACTGGGACTTCACATGGTTGAAGTGGCCCGACTTCCGGTTGCCCAGTGATCGCGGCGCCGCCCGCGAGGTGCTGCGGGACGCGTGGGAGCGGGCCGCGCGGGAGCGGGTGGAGATCGCCTGTGGTGGTGGGCGGGGGCGGACCGGGACCGCGCTCGCCTGTCTCGCCGTCCTCGACGGGGTGCCCGCCGAGGACGCCGTGCGCCATGTGCGGCAGCACTACGACTCCCACGCCGTGGAGACACCCTGGCAGCGGCGCTACGTCCGGCGCTTCACCGGTCCGCACACCGGGGACTGATCATGAGCGGCGTGGCCGCTGTCGGACCCGCGAGGCACACTGGGACACATGTGCCGCAGCATCAAGACTCTCCGTCCGCCCGTCCTCCCCGAAGAGGCCACCGAGGACGACATCCGCGCCGCCGCCCTGCAGTACGTGCGGAAGGTGTCCGGCTTCCGGGCACCCGCCGCGCACAACCAGGAGGTGTTCGACCGAGCCGTCGAGGAGATCGCGGAGGCGACCGGCCGACTGCTCGACGGGCTCGAGATCCGCGGGGGCGGAGGCGCCGCTAAGCGGTCTCAGGCGCAGGCGACTGCGTCGGACGCCGCATGACGTAGGCCGCCAGTGCCCCCGCGCCCGCCAGCGCGAACACGGACACGGCCGCGCCGACCCAGGTCGCGCCGAGCCACTGGCCACCGAAGTAGCCGAGGCCGACGCTGTAGCCGGCCCAGGCCACGCCCGCCAGCGCCGACCAGGGCAGGAACTCCTTCACCTTGCGGTGGGCCGCGCCCGCGCCCAGGGAGACGACCGAGCGGCCGGCCGGGGCGAACCGGGCGATCACGACGAGCGTGCCGCCGCCACGGCTCAGGGCCGAACCGAGCCTCGCCTGCGCACTGGTCAGGCGGCGGGACTTGGCGATCGCGCGGTCGAAGCGGTCGCCGCCGCGCCAGGCCAGGCGGTAGGCGACGAGGTCACCGAGCACGGAGGCGGTGGCCGCGCACAGGACCAGGACGAGCAGCGAGGGGACCTCGCGGGGGACCTGGCCGGCCGCGTGCGCCACGGACGTGGCGGTCGCGGTGGTTCCGGCGGCCGCGGCGGTCGCCGCGGTGATCACCAGGACACCGCTCGGCAGGACGGGCAGGAAGACGTCGAGGAGGACGGACACGGCCACCACGGCATAAATCCATGGGCTGCCGGTCAGCGACCCCATGCTCTCGAGCACCTTGACTCCCCGGTTTCGTGAACAACGCCGCGACGTCGCAGGGGAGCGGCAGGGGCGGCAGTAACAGCTGTACAGCGTACGCCTGACGGTCACCCCGAGATCGCTTGGGGGGTACTGATGTTGTGATCATCACGTCTGCCCGGAATGGGGAATTACGCCGCTCCTGCCGGGGTTCGGCGGACCCTCCGCCTCCGTTCCTGCCGGGGTGGCCCGGAGCCCTCGCCTCCGCTCCTGCCGGGGTGGCTCGGAGCCCGGCCGGACACGGAAGGGCCCCGCCTCCGTTCCTGCCGGGGTTCGGCGGGGCGTGCCCCCTTGCTGCGGATCGCCTCCGCACGCCTGAGCGCCCGCGTCCCCTTCGTGCGGACGCGGGCGCTCGGCGGTGTGCGCGGGGATCAGGCGGAGACCGTGGTCCGCTGCTCGCCCTCGCTGCGGTTCGTGCCGCGCGCCGTGAACAGCCTGTCCGCCGCCAGCGCGCCCGGTCCGGTGAAGATCAGGAGCAGGAAGGCCCAGCAGAACAGCACCGGCTCGCCACCGCTGTTCTCCAGGGGGAAGAGCCCCTCGGGCTGGTGCACCGAGAAGTACGCGTACGCCATCGCGCCGGAGCAGAGGAACGCCGCGCTGCGGGTTCCGATCCCGAGGAGCACCAGGGTGCCGCCGACCAGCTCGATCACCGCGGCGGGTCCCTTCGGCCAGCTGCCGGCCGCGATCGTCTCGCCGTCGGTTATGACGCCGAAGAGCGTGTTGGCGCCGTGGCAGGCGAAGAGCAGGCCCACGACGATGCGGAACAGGCCGAGGGCGTAGGGCTGGTACTGGTTCAGCCGGGAGGTCAACTGGGTGTTGGCCATGGGGACTCCTGCGGTGTGGGGGACGAGAGGTGGAGCTCGCCTACAAGTTAGGTGGACCTAATCAATGCTTGCAAGTTCAACATTCGGCCGAACGTCGTTTCTCACGCGAACTTCACGTAGGGGCAACGTGCGCAACGCGGCCCGCGCCACGGCGTCCGCGTCGGCGAGCGTCACCGAGTCCACTCCGGGGCGCGCACCGGCCGCCGTCACCCAGTGCACGCCCTCCGTCGGCACACCGATGGCGAAACGCCTCGGGTGCGCCCGTCCCCGTCGGTCCACCAGGCGGTACGGACGCCGGGTGACGTCCAGTCCGCCCGTCTCGTAGCCGTCGACCGCGTGCGGCCGGCACTGGCCCGTCATCATCAGCCGGCTCAGCAACGCGTCGCACGTGCGCCGGAGATCGGGCTCCGGGAGCCGCGCCTCGATGAGTGTCGTCGCCGTCACCGCCGAGCCCGGGACGTCGGGGGAGTGCGCCGTGAAGCGCCCGTCCGCCGTGCTCATGGCCGTCCGCGGGCCGATCACCTCCAGCACGCCCGCCTCCACGAGAGCGGTCATCTCCTCGATGCGCCGGCGCGGCGGTCCGATGGAGAGAAAGGCGTTCAACGGCGTGTACCAGCGGTCCAGATGATCGCGGCGGGAGGTGCCGGAGAGGCCCGCGTGGTCCACGATCAGGCGCAGTTCGTTGCGCAGATCCCGCAGGACGTCGAGCGCGGCCTTCACCGGACCGGCCACGTTGCCGAGGGCCGCCTGCTCCGCGTCCTGCCGCAGATGGGCCAGCAGCCAGGTGCGGTGCTCGCGCGGAGAGCCGAACCGTTCGCCCGCGTACGGGCGGGACAGCCGCTCCCACGACCAGCGGCCGGTGGCCGGGACGCCGAACTCGTCCAGTACGGCGGCCTCTTCGGCACTCCCGTGCGGCGCGGCGAGGAAACGGGTCCGGAAGCCGGGGGCCGCGTCGAGCAGCGCCTCGTAGTGGACCGTCTCCACCTCCTTGGCCACCAGCGGCCATATCTCGGTGAGGAAGTCCGGCGGACTGCCCGCGGCCGCGCGGTCGCGGAAGGCGGCGATCACCTCGGCCGTGAGGACGAGCGGTTCATGACGGCCGGAAGGGCCCTTGGCGTTGTCTCCGCGTGCCTGGTACGGCACTCCGCGCCGTGATCCCGCGTACAGCCGCGGCTCGCGGCCGGAGGCCCGGTAGACGAGCGTTCCGGAGGTGTCGCGGACGAACGCGCCGCCCCGGCCGGTCGTCAACAGGGCCATGTGGTCGAAGAAGTTGAGGCCGAGGCCGCGCAGCAGCACCCGTTCGCCGGGCTCGATGCCGGAGAGGTCGATGTCCGCCGGGTTGGCGGGTCCGACGTAGCGCAGGTGCGGATGCCGGGAGGCGTACTCGGCGAGATGCGCCTGCGTCTGACGGCCGACGACCGGCAGATGGCCCTGTGCGAGCACCACCGCGCTCAGTCCGGTGAGCGTCGTGCCGTCGTCCAGGGCCAGGGTCTGCGGCGGGTCCGGCTCGTCGCTGTGCCGGTCGTCCGCCAGTGCCACCGCGCGCGCCCGGTGCACCCGGACCGTCACGGACTCCGGTGCGCCCGCGACCGCGCGCCGGAACGCCCACTCCAGATAGCGGCCGTAACAGGCGCGCGTGGGGTAGTCGTCGGGGCCGAGATCCTCGTCGGTGTGGGCGGCCGCCCACTCGAAGAGGCTCGGCCCCGGGCGTATCGGGCCCTCGCAGCCGACGCTGGCGTCCGTGAACACGGTCACCTGGGAGGCGACCGTGTTCATCAGGAGTTCCGCCGGCTGGTCCGTGCGCCAGACGCGCCCGGCGCCCGGGGGCGCGGGGTCGACGAGATGGACGGTCAGCGGTGTCCCCGGCCTCAGTTCCGGGACCGAGGCGCAGAGTCTCTCCAGTACCGACGTGCCGCGGGGGCCCGCGCCGACGATCGCGACGGCGTGGGCACCGACGAGGGCACGAGGGGGCGAAGCGGTGGACCATACGTCGCGTACGTCGGACAAAGCGGAAACTCCCCGGCATTGAGGCGCGCTCGGAAGCGGAGCGTCCGCCACATCATGCCGGGGGTCCGCCGTGAGTCGAACCCCTGGGGGAAGGATCACCCTGTGCTGTGGGAAGGGTCACGGGCCGTGGTCAGCTCGCGTTCGTCGACCGTCACCAGCCGCGCACCCACCCCGCCGTCGCCCATCTGGGCCTGGTCCAGGCGCAGATGGGCCGCCCGGCCACGCAGGTGCAGCGTCATCAGCTGATTGCCGAACCACGGTCCGCCCGTACGGTCCCAGTGGACCGGCGGACGGCCCGTCCGGCCGTGGCGTGCCAGCGCGTGACCGAGCCGTCGCCCCAACCGGCTCCAGCCGAAGCGGAATCCGAACCTCATGGACCGGGGCACGGAGTTGTGCACGGGTGAACAGGTCAGCTGCACCACATGGGCGTCCGGGCCGGGCTTGCCCCGCCAGTCGGGTTCGGCGACGTAGGCATGATGCACATCGCCGGAGAGCACGCAGACCGTGGCCGGTGCGCCCTCGCCCGTGCCGGTCTCGGCGAACAGCCGGGCCAGCTCCTCGAAGGAGTCGGGGAAGGCCGCCCAGTGCTCCAGGTCGGCCGCACGGCGCAGCTTCTCGCCGAGCCGCGCCCAGCGCTCGCCCCGCTCGCCGCGGCACAGCGCCGCGTTCCAGCTCTCGGCGTCGTGGATCAGCGGAGGCAGCAGCCACGGCAGCGAGGTGCCGACGAGGAGATGGTCGTACGAACCCTTGCGGTCCAGCGCCTGTTCCCGCACCCAGCCGGCCTCGCCCGGGTCCAGCATCGCGCGGCTCTTCTCCTCCAGGACGCGGGCGGCGCGGCTGTCGACCATCAGCAGTCTGGTCCGGCCGAAGTCGCGGCGGTAACTCCAGCGCACGCAGGCCGGATCGAGGTCCGCCTTCGTGGCGAAGGCCCGCAGCTCCTCGGTGCCGTCGGGCGAGGAGCGCACGGCCGCGTACGTCTCGTCGGTCTCCAGCTCGGCGGGCGTGAGATTGCCGAGGTGCTGATAGACCCAGTACGACATCAGGCCGCTGGTGACGCGCTTCTGCCACCAGTCGGTGGCGCGCATGTCGGACACCCAGGCGGCGCTGGTGTTCCAGTCGTCGATCAGGTCGTGGTCGTCGAAGATCATGCAGCTCGGGACGGTGGACAGCAGCCAGCGCACATCGGGGTCGAGCCAGGACTCGTCGTAGAGGTGCGTGTACTCCTCGTAGTCCGTGACCTCGGCGCCGGGCGGCTGGTCGAGATCGCGCCGCTTCGCCAGCCACTCCCTGGTGCTCTCGGAGGTCTCGTCCGCGTACACCTGGTCACCGAGGAGCAGCAGGACGTCGGGGCGCTCGGAGGCCGGGGCGGTGGCCAGCCGGGACGCCAGGGTGTCGAGGGCGTCGGGGCCCACCGGGTCGTGGTCCTCGGCCGCCGGGGCCGCCCAGCGGCAGGAGCCGAAGGAGACGGTCACGGCCGTGGAGCCGGCCTCGGGGCTGGTGATGGTGCTCGGCGGGAAGGCCGAGTGCTCCAGCGGCCAGACGCGGTCGCCGTCGAGCAGTACCTCGTACTCCGTGGTCGTGCCCGGGGTGAGGCCGGTCACCAGCACCAGGGCATAGAAGTGGTCGGCGACCCGGAACGTGGGAGCGGAGCCGCCGGCGCCGTCCGCGCAACGGACCTCTGCCGTGCATGCCCGGTCGGCCTCGACCCAGACGGTCGCCGTGCCGCCCGCCTCCCAGTCGACGAACCGCAGCAACGGTCCCAAACGCAGCCCTGCCATGTGTCCTCCTCCGTCGCCCCGTACCGTACGGAACGACGGAGGGGTAAGGACAGGTTCCGGCGCGTATCCGCGCCGGACGGTCAGCCGCTGGTCAGCAGCCGTTCAGCACGGACTGCAGCGCGCTCTTCTCGGCGGAGTCGACGCTCATGGAGTAGTACTGCTTCACCTGCACCCACATGCGGGCGTACGTGCAGCGGTACGCGGTGCGCGAGGGCATCCACTCGGCGGGGTCCTGGTCGCCCTTGGACTGGTTGACGTTGTCGGTGACGGCGATCAGCTGCGGACGGGTGAGGTCGTTGGCGAACGAGCCACGGCGGGACGTGGTCCAGCTGTTCGCGCCGGAGCGCCAGGCCTCGGCGAGCGGAACGATGTGGTCGATGTCGACGTCGGCGGCGGCGGACCAGGTGGCGCCGTCGTACTCCGAGTACCAGCTGCCGCTGGTGGCGGCACAGCTGGAGTCCTGTACGACGTTCTTGCCGTCGCGCTTCAGGACGACCTCACGGGTGTTGCAGGCGCCCGACTGGGTGCTCCAGTGCGGGAACAGATCGCGGCTGTAGCCGCTGGAGGAACCTTCCGCCCGCACCGTGAGCTGGCCGAGGTAGGTGCGTGCGGTGGCGGCGCTGACCGGAGTGGGCGGGGCGGCCTGGGCGGCGGGGGCGGTCGCCAGGAGGCCGGTGACGGCGAGGGCGGAGGTGGCGGCGAGTACGGTTATGCGGCGGCCTTGACGCGCGTAGATACCGGACATGCGAACTCCTCTGTCGTGGGGGGCACTTGGCCAGTGGGCGTGGCCATGCTGACGGCGCGGGGTTGCCGTGGGGTGGGCGCCGGGTTACAGACTGACGACATGGGCACGTCACATCAAGAGTTCTGACGAAGCGGCACATGACCGTCGGCGGCGTAGGGTTGGCGGGTGCTGCTGCCGGTGAACGTCACATTCGGGGCGGTTCTGGCCGTACTGCTCGCCGTGGCGGCGACGGTCGCGGCCGTCGCCCATCTCGGCCGCGCCCGGGAGATCGCGGTCGCGGGGGTACGGGCGGCGGTCCAACTCGCCGCCGTGTCCCTGGTCATCGGCTGGGTCGTCCGGTCGCTGCCGCTGCTGTTCGCCTTCGTGCTGCTGATGTACGCCGTCGCCGTACGGACCGCCGGGCGGCGTATCACGGCCAACCGGACCTGGTGGTGGGCCGCACTCCCGATCGCCGCGGGTGTCTTTCCCGTCGTCGCCGCGCTGCTGCTCACCGGGCTGGTGCCGGTCAAGGGCATCGCGCTGATCCCCGTGACGGGGATTCTCATCGGCGGGGCGCTCACCGTGACCGTGCTCAGCGGGCGGCGCGCGCTGGACGAGCTCAGCCTGCGGCGCGGCGAGGTGGAGGCGGGGATGGCGCTCGGGCTGCTGGACCGCGACGCCCGGCTCGAGGTGGCCCGCCCGGCCGCGTCGGACGCGCTGCTGCCGGGGCTGGATCAGACGCGGACGGTGGGGCTGGTCACGCTCCCGGGCGCGTTCGTGGGCATGCTGCTCGGCGGGGCGTCACCGCTGCTGGCGGGCGCGGTGCAGTTGTTCGTGCTGGTCGGACTGATGGCGGTGCAGGCGGTGGCGGTGGCGGTGCTGCTGGAGCTGGTGGCGAGGGGGGTGCTGCACCGTGAAGAGGAGTGAGGTGGCGGTGCGGGTGGTGGCGGGGTGTGAGGTGGCTTGACCTCGTGAGCCGGGCCCGGTGCGTCGGTGGCGGGGAGCATGGGCGCGCGGGTGTGGTGCGGGTGGTGGCGGGGCGCTGCCCCGGGCCCCGCGCCTCAATCGCCGGCGGGGCTGATCTTGCCGGGTGCGTCCGCCGAGGCTGGTCATTGCCCCGCCATGTTCGTCAGGGCGCGAGGCGGATTGTGCCGCGTGCGTCCGGCGGGCCGGCCGGCCTCGGTCGAATCCGCGCTCAGGGCGTGAAGCTCAGTGCTATCTGCCCGTTCAGCGTCCACTCCACCGTGATGCCGCGCAGGTCCTCCACCCAGACGTCCGGGGACAGCGACTTCGCCCTCGGGCCCACGCCCACCACGCGCATGCCCGCCGCGCGGGCCGCCTCGACGCCCGCTTCGGAGTCTTCGAAGGCCACGCAGTCCGCTGCCACGAAGCCCAGTTCCGCCGCGCCCTTCAGGAAGCCCTCCGGGTCCGGCTTGCTCGCGCCGACGCGTTCCGCGGTGACGCGGACCGGGGGCATCGGGAGGTCCGCCGCCGTCATGCGGGCTCGGGCCAGGGGCTCGTCCGCCGAGGTCACCAGGGCGTGCGGGAGGCCGGTCAGTGCGGCGAGGAAGGCGGGGGCGCCGGGGACCGGGATCACGCCGTCCGTGTCCGCCGTCTCCTGGGCGAGCATCACACGGTTGTCCGCGTGGTTCTGCTCCATGGGCCGGTCCGGCAGCAGGACCGCCATCGTGGCGTAGCCCTGGCGGCCGTGGACGACCTTGAGTGCCTCGTCCGGGTCCAGGCCGTGCTCCGTGGCCCAGCGGCGCCAGCAGCGCTCCACCACGGCGTCCGAGTTGACGAGAGTGCCGTCCATGTCCAGCAGGAGGGCGCGGGCGGTCAGGGCGGGCGTCGTGCTGGCCGGCATCGGCGTGCTCCAGGGCGGAGGGCGGCGAGGGATGAGGACATCAAGCGGCTCCGCCCGCCGGTCAGGGAGTACGGGCGGAGCCACTTTGTTCCTTCACGATACAAAAAGCGGGCCGGATACGCCACTCGTTCCGGTTCGGCAGGCCATAACGGGACGCAACCACCACGATGGGGAGGAGAGTGGGGGGAGCGGACACGGGGGAGGGCGCGGCACCGAGGAGACCGAGGAGGGCGCATGGCGCAGGAAGTGGGCACCCCGGCCGTGAGTCCGGCCCCGGGGGAGGGGCAGAACCGGCGGAGCGTCATGGTCGCCATCGGAGCGCTGCTGTTCGGCATGCTGCTCGCCGCGCTCGACCAGACCATCGTCTCCACCGCACTGCCGACCATCGCCAGCGAACTCGGCGGGCTGGACCATCTGTCCTGGGTGGTCACCGCGTATCTGCTGGCCTCGACCGCCGCCACCCCGCTGTGGGGCAAGCTCGGCGACCAGTACGGCCGCAAAAAGCTCTTCCAGGCCGCGATCGTCATCTTCCTGATCGGCTCCGCGCTGTGCGGCATCGCGCAGAACATGCCGCAGCTCATCGGCTTCCGCGCCCTCCAGGGCCTCGGGGGCGGCGGGCTGATCGTGCTGTCCATGGCGATCGTGGGGGACATCGTCTCCCCCCGGGAACGCGGCAAGTACCAGGGCCTCTTCGGTGGTGTCTTCGGCGCGACGAGCATCCTCGGCCCCCTGCTCGGCGGATTCTTCACCGAACACCTCACCTGGCGCTGGGTCTTCTACATCAACCTGCCCATCGGCATCGTCGCGCTGCTCGTCATCGCCGCCGTCCTGCACATCCCCGCGCGCTCCACCCAACACACGATCGACTACCTCGGCACCCTGCTCATCGCGGCCGTCGCCACCTGTCTCATCCTCGTCGCCTCGCTCGGCGGCACGACCTGGCCCTGGGCCTCGGCCCAGATCATCGTCCTCGCGGTGGTCGGGCTGCTGCTGCTCTACGTCTTCGTGCGGGTCGAACGGCGGGCGGCCGAACCCGTGATCCCGCTGAAGCTCTTCCACATCCGCACCTTCACCCTCGTCGCGATCATCAGCTTCGTCGTCGGGTTCGCGATGTTCGGCGCGATGACCTTCCTGCCGACGTTCCTCCAGGTCGTCCAGGGCGTCAGTCCGACCCTCTCCGGGGTGCATCTGCTGCCGATGGTCCTGGGCATGCTGCTCACCTCCACCGCGTCCGGCCAGATCGTCAGCCGTACGGGCCGCTGGAAGGTCTTCCCGATCGCCGGCACCGGGATCACCGCGCTCGGCCTGGTGCTGCTCCACCGGCTCACGGAGACCAGTTCGACCTGGGAGATGAGCGCGTACTTCTTCGTCTTCGGGGCCGGGCTCGGCCTGGTGATGCAGGTGCTCGTGCTGGTCGTGCAGAACTCGGTCACTTACGCGGACCTCGGCGTCGCCACCTCGGGTGCGACCTTCTTCCGCTCCATCGGCGCGTCGTTCGGCGTCGCCATCTTCGGGACGATCTTCAACAGCCGGCTGGCGAGCATGCTCACCGAGGCGCTCGCCGGAAAGACGCTGCCGTCGGGCGCGGGACCTTCGGAGCTGGCCGCCGATCCCCGTGCCATCGGCGAACTGCCGCCCGCGCTGCGTCCTTCGGTGCTCCACGCGTACTCCACGGCCATCACGGACGTCTTCCTCTTCGCCGTGCCCGTGGTGCTCGTCGCGTTCGTCGTCGCCTGGTTCCTCAAGGAGGATCCGCTGCGGGCCTCGGTCACCGCGCCCGACCCCAGCCAGACGGTCGCGTCGAACCCGGTGGAGCGCTCCTCCCTCGAAGAGGCCGCCCGTGCGCTGTCGGTCCTCGGCTCGCGCGAGGGACGGCGGCACATCTACGAGAAGATCACCGCGAAGGCGGGGTACGACCTGACGCCCGCGGCCAGTTGGCTGCTGCTGCGCATCCGCCGCCACGGCACGGTGGAGCCGGCCCTGCTCGCCGACGCCACGCCCGTACCGCTGCGGACCATCACCGACGCGGCCCGGCTGCTGGAGGAACGTCACCTCGCCCGTCGTGAGGGGCTCCAGCTGCTGCTGACCGAGGAGGGTCTGCAGAGTGCCGTACAGCTCGCCAAGGCCCGTGAGGACTCGCTGGCCGAGCTGCTCGGCGACTGGTGGGGCCCCGAGCGGCCGACCGATCTGGTGCAGCTGGTCGAGGAGCTGAACCACGAGCTGTGCGGCTCGGACGGCGAACGGCCCTACAGCCCGCCGCCGAAGGGCGATCACGCCCCCTGAGGCCGCCGGGGTGAGGCGCGGAACGGCCCGGGCCCGTCAGGCAGCCGCCGCGCGCAGCTCCTTGCCGTACCAGATCTGCATGTAAGGCCCGGTGCAGTACGCCGGGATCTCGGCGTAACCGTGGCGTACGTACAGCGCACGCGCCGTCGTGAGATCGAGACGGGTGTTGAGCACCATGCGCCGGGCGCCGAGCGTGCGGGCCTCGTCCTCCAGCAGCTCCATCAGCATCCCGGCGCCCTTGCGGCCGCGGAACGCCGGGCGCACGAAGACGCGGGTGAGCTCGGCGCGCCCGTCGTCCAGCAGCACCACCCCGCCGCAGGCCGCGGCCTCGCCGCCGTACCGGCCGACGACGAACGTCCCCGTGGGAGGGGTGAGCAGTTCGACGCCGTCGCCGGCCAGTCCCTCGTCGATCTCCCGGTCGGTCGCTGGCCGCTGCCAGTAACTGCTCGCCACATCGGCGTAGTAGGCACGGCGCAGGCCGGTCGCGTCGGGTGAGTCGAAGGCCTCGCGGGCCAGGGTCCAGGACGTCATGACGTTCTCTGTACCGCAGGTGCCGGAGCCCCGGCCAGCGAATTCCGGGTGCGCTCAGGCCGTGGGAGAGGCCGACTGGACCACCTCGAACGACCACAGCGTGGAGCCGGTGGCCGCGGGCTTCGGACGCTCGCCGCCCTCACCCTCAGGACCGCCCTGACCCTGAGGGCCGCCCTGCGCGCCGCCGCCGTGGGCCGCCTTCATCGAGCCCTCCATCCAGGCCTGGAACGACGCCTCGTCGCGCCAGCGCGTGTACACGAGGTACTGGTCGGTCCCTTCGAGCGGCCGCAGCAGCTCGAACCACTCGAAACCGTCCGCGCCCTCCACCGCACCGGCCCGGGAGGCGAAGCGCTTCTCGAGCACTTCGCGCTGCTCGGCGGGGACGGTCAGCACATTGATCTTCACCACACTGGCCACAGGACATCCTTCGCATAGGGGGATCTCGACCGTACCTCCGCGCCGTTCCCTCAGCGGAGGCGGTCCGGCCGGAGGAAGGCCGGCGCCACCGCGGGCTCCACCCCGCGGACGAGATCGGCGAGGGCGTCGCCGATGCCGGTGGCGTACTGGAGGCCGTACGCGCCGCCACCGCCGGCGACGACGACGCGCGGGTCCCCGTCGGGCCGGCCGAGCACGAACTGCCCGTCGGCGGCCCTGGTCGTCGTCCGCACCGAGACTCTGGCCGGCAGCCGGCGCAGACCCGGAAGCTTCGCCGGCAGCATGCGCGCCAGGTCGGACCAGTCGTCGTACGCCACACCGCGGTCGATCTCGTCCGGGTCCAGCGGCTTGGGCGTCATCTCGCGGTCCTCCAGGCTCAGCCGGACGTCGTGGCCGCCTTCCGAACCGCTGCCGCGCAGCACCCGGCCGTCGTCGAGTTCGCGGACGAAGGCCGGGAACTCCTCCAGCGTGAAACTGCCGTCGTCCTCGAGCGGGCGGAACCAGGTCTCCGGCATCCGGACGGTCTCCAGCGGCAGACCGGGCACCAGCTCCGCGAGCCAGGCGCCGGCCGTCACCACGACCTGGCGGACACGCACGCCGCGCTGGGCGGTGTGCAGCAGGACGCCGCCCGTGACGGGTTCGATCGAGGTGATCCGGGTGTCCGCGAAGACGCGGGCACCCGCGGTCCGGGCGAGGGAGACCGCGGCGCGCACGGCGTTCTCGGCCCGCAGCAGTCCCGCGGTCGGCTCCCACACGCCGATGTGGTGGTCGGGCACGCCGGTGTGGCGCGGGTACTGGAAGCGCAGCGCACGCGCCGTGAAGGTCCGGACATCGATGTCGTGCTCGCGCGCGGCGCGCAGGGCGCCGCCCGCCACCAGTCCGTCCTCCGGGCCCACCAGCAGACCGCCGGAGGGCACGAACAGCCGCTCCCGCGAGGACTTCTCGAGCTCCGACCACAATGCGTGCGAACGCCGCGCGAGCGGTACGAGCGCCGGGTTCTCGGAGCAGCACAACCGGAACATCCCCGGGCCGTACGACGATCCGGGCGCGCGGCCCGGGGTGAACCGGTCGAAGCCGATGACGTCGACCCCCCGGCCGGCCAGTCTCCACAGCGCCGAGGCGCCCCAGGCGCCGAGTCCCACGACCGCCGCATCCGCATCCCACTGAGTCATGTCACCTGCACCTGCCCTGTCGTCACGGTCCCTGGGTGCAGCCCACCACGCCCTTTCCGCGCGAGCCTGAGTAACCGGTACTCACCTTGCTTCGGCCACTCACCTTTCGGCCGCCGGAGGTCCGCGGAGCCGCCGAGGATCCGGAGCGCGGGCGCGCCGACCGCCGATCGGCGACGGGGGTTTGAGTACCTGAGTACTCACGAAGCGGGACCCCTGTCCGTGGTGACCTCGACACTGCCGCGCGGTGCAGGCCGCGACGACGGGTGGAGGTTGTGATGCAGTTCCGTGTACTGGGGCCCCCTGAGATCTATGACGACGTCAGGCAGCGGAGCGTCCAGTTGAACAGTCCCAAGCAGCGCGTGCTCCTCGGGGTGCTGCTGGTCCGACTGGGGTCTGCCGTTCCCACGGAAGCGCTGATCAACGAGTTGTGGGGCCGCAACGCCCCGGACAAGGCGATCAACGCCCTCCAGGCGCACGTCTCCCGACTGCGCCAGCAGCTGATCGAGGTCGAGCCCGCCCGGGCGAACACCCCCCGTCTCGTCGCGCGCGGCTCCGGCTATCTGTTGCAGGCGCGCCCCGACGAACTCGACAGTGTGCAGTTCCGGCTCCAGGCGGCACGTGCCCAGCGGCAGTTGGAGACCGATCCGCACGCCGCCGCCGCCCTGCTGCGCAAGGCGCTCAGGCTGTGGCGCGGCCCGGCGCTGGACGGCGGGTCCCACGGTCCCCTGTGCGCGGGCGTCGCCGCCCGGCTGGAGGAGGAGCGTCTGCTCGCCCTGGAAGACCTCTGCGACGCCTCGATCCGCATCGGCCACCACCGTCAGGTGGTCGGCCAGCTCGAGGAACTGGTCGTCGCCCACCCGCTGCGCGAACGCTTCCGCGACCAGCTGGTCCTGTCCCTCCAGCGCTGCGGCCGGCAGGGAGAGGCGCGGGCGGTGCGGGACACCGTGCGCAGGCGCCGCGCTCCCGAGACCGCTGCCGGACCGGTGGCCGTACGGGGCCTGTCCGTACGCCAGATCCACGACGCGGGTCACCGCTGGCAGGGGCACGGAGTCGGCGAGCACCCGGTGGGCGAGGACAGCGCCGCCGACACCGAGCACTACCGGGAGGGCGGGGGCAGCGACCTCGAACTGCTGCGGCTGCGCCGCCGGGTGGACCAGCTGACGTCGGAACAGCACTCGCTGCGTTCGGAACTGGACCGGCTCATGGCCCTCGTCGAGGGCGGTTCGGGACAGCGAAGGGATTCCGCCTGACCGAACGGCGATACGGCGCGCGACCGGTGCTCCGGCGTGCGATCGGGGCGCGGTGATCTCGTGTGCGACCCGGCGCGGTGACCTTGCGTTCGACCCGCGCGGTGACCGGCGGACCGGTTCCGCCGGTCCGTTCGCCCTGCCGGTTGTCAGCCTGTCAATTGTCTGTCAGATGTGCCCATTCGGCGCCCGGAACGGGTGGTCCGCCCACCTAAACTGCGAATCGCCGATGAGCGGAATTGCGAATTCTGAGAGGAGATTTCCATGGCCGTACTGCATACCACCCACCGGGGCGCCGGAACACCCGACCACCTGTGGAAGGTACTGCTCGACATCGAGGCATTCCCTTCGTACATGGAGGGGGTCAACGAGGTCGAGATCACCGAGGAGGACGGCGACCGCCGTACCAGCAGCTGGGTGGTCGAACTCAAGGGTTCCGAAATGGAATGGGACCAGGAGGACGTCATCGACGGCGACCGGCGGCGGGTGGAATTCCGCCAGACCGACGGTGATCTCGCGAACTACGAGGGATATTGGCAGATCGTCGAGGACGCCGAAGGGGTCGGCCTCGAATTGAAGGTGGAGTTCGACATCGGTCTGCCGATGGTCGCCGAAATGATTCATCCCGCTGTGGCCAAGGCGCTCGAGGGCTATCAGCAGGGCATCGTCGAGCAGAGCTCGTAGGAGGATCAGTCATGAGTGACCTTGGCCCGGTCGATGCGAAGGCAACGTTCCGGCGCGTGAAGCGGCACTTCTCGCCCGCTCTTTCGGTGGCCGGCAAGTTCAGCGGGCAGGGCGCTGTCGAGGCATCGTCCGACGGCTGCCGGGTGACGCTCTCGGACGGCCGGTCGGTCCTGGACTTCGGCTCGTACGCGGTCGCCCTGCTCGGGCACCGCAACCCGGCGGTCCTGGACGCGGTCCGCGCCCAGCTGGACGTCATGCCCGCGTCGACCAGGACGGTCCAGAGCGCGGTGGCCCCGCTGGCCGCCGAGAAGCTGACCGAGTACTTCTCAGGAGCCCTGAACCGGGTCTACTTCGGGTGCGGCGGCGCCGACGCCGTCGAGGTCTCACTGAAGCTCGCCCGGATGGCCACCGGCCGCACCACGGTCGTCGCCGTCGAGGGCGCCTTCCACGGAAAGACCCTCGGCGCGCTCTCCCTGACACACAACGAGCGGTTCCGCGCGGGCCTCGAACCCCTGCTGCACGGCGTCGTGCACATCGACCCGGACGACCCCCGGGCCCTGGCGCGTGTCATCGCCGAACAGGACGTCGCCGCGCTCGTCTTCGAGCCCGTGCAGGCCGAGAACGGTGTCCGGCTGCTGGACGAGGAAGTCCTCGCGAGCTGGTGCCGCGACGCGCAGGAGCACGGGGCCTTCGTCATCTCCGACGAGATCCAGGTGGGCCTGAGGCGCTGCGGAGCCAAGTCGGTCGCGCTGGAGGCCGGGCTGCCGGTGGACGCCCTCCTGCTCGGCAAGCCGCTCGGCGGCGGTGTCGTGCCGGTGTCGGCCGCCGTCGGCAACGACCGGCTCTTCGCACCCCTGCTCTCCGACCCGATGCTGCACACCGCCACCTTCAGCGGCCACCCGCTGGGCACCGGTGTGATCCCCACGGCCCTCGCCACCATCGAGGAGCACGCGGCCGACGGCGAGCGCATCGCCGCGGCGATGGCCGCCGGGCTGGCGGAGATCCGGGACGAGCACGGCGACGTGGTGGTCGAGACCCGGGGCCGCGGCCTGCTGTGGGGCATCGACTTCACCACGGCCGAGGTCTCCGGCAACGTGCTGGCCGGCCTCGCCCAGAGCGGGCTGGTCGTGTCCCCCTGCATCAGCCGTCCGACGACGGTACGGCTCCTGCCGCCGATCGTCGCGACGGACGAGGACGTCAAAGAGGCCCTGTCGCTGCTCAGCGGAGCGATAGCCCAGGCGGCGGCCTCCTCCTAGGCCTGCCCTGGCCGCCGCACCGAACCGGAGACCAGGTCCCGGGGAAGGAACAAAGAGAGCTGATGACTTCGCCCACGCAATCAGGAGTCACCGACGAGTTCGCGCAGGATGTCGTGCTGGCCGACGACATCACCGGCTTCGCCGCGAAGGACCCGAGCACGATTTCCGAGGTGTTCCTCACCGGCGCGACCGGGTTCCTCGGGGCGTTCCTGCTGAAGGAACTGCTGGCGCGCGGCCTGACCGTGCACTGCCTGGTGCGGGCCGCCGACGCCGAGGCCGGACTGGAGCGGCTGAAGGCCACCCTCGGCACCTACGAGGTGCTCGACGAGGTCGACCTCGGCCGCGTCCGGGTGGTCACCGGCGACGTGACGCGGCCCCGCCTCGGAGTGCCCGAGAAGGAGTACGCGGAACTGGCCGGGCGCATCGGCGCGATCTACCACTCCGCCGCCAAGGTCAACTTCCTCACCCTCTACAAGTGGCTGCGGAAGTCGACGATCGACGCCACCCACGAGATCCTCCGGCTGGCGTGCGCCGCCGAGGCCACGCTGCACCACGTGTCGACCATCGGTGTCTTCGAGCCCCGGGCCGCCCTGGGACCGCGTACGGAGAACGACGTCACCGGTCCGCCCGAGACACTCGCGCTCGGCTACACCAAGAGCAAGTGGGTGGCCGAACAGCTGGTGCGGGAGGCCGGCCGCAGGGGTGTGCCCCTGACCATTCACCGTCCGGGCCAGGTGTGGGGCGACACGCGCAGCGGCGCGTGCCAGCCGAACGACTTCGTCTGGCGGTTCATCAAGGGGTCCGTGCAGGCGGGCGTCTATCCGCGGAAGTTCGGCCTCGACATGAACATGGTGCCGGTCGACTACGTGAGTTCCGCGATGGTCGCCGTTTCCCGCGACCCGCGTTCCCTCGGCCGGACGTTCCACGAGGTGAGCTCCGGCTCGCTGGATTCCGGCGCCATTCTCGAACTCGTCCGCGGCGTCGGGTACGAGCTGAAGGAAGTCAGCATCCTGCGGTGGATGAAGGCCGTTTCCGCCGACGTCAACAACTCCATGTTCCCGCTGATGCGCATGCTCGTGGACCTGGAGAAGTTCGAGGTCGCCGAATTCTCGGACGCCGCGACGCGTGATTTCCTCAGCGGCTCGGGGGTCACCTGCCCGGACATCGACGAGAAGGTGTTCGCCTCCTACGTCTCGTACTTCGTCCGGCACGGTGTGCTGCCGGACCCGATGGCGTGACGGGCTGACAGCCCGGACAAAAGGCGGTGGCCCGCGAGGAATTCCTCGCGGGGCCCCGCCGTTTAGCCCCGGTGGGCGCGGGCACGACCCCCGGGGGGTGCCGCAGGACGCCCGGGGGGGCGGGGGAGTATAAAAAAAATAAC
>NZ_JBHXSL010000081.1:0-24434 GCF_042714725.1 Streptomyces sp. NPDC058685 | reverse complement strand
GGTTCACAGGAACCGGCGCGCCGCCCTCGCTCGTTCACGTCCTCTTCACCGAAAGCCTCGACCTCCCCCGTATACGGAGGGTCCTTCCGCTGCTGTGTTCGATATGCAATGATCTCCTGGCCTTCGGGGGGAAGGCTGGGGGATCGAGCGCCCAACAGGGCTGCGCAGAGGGCTTGTTGACCGTGTTCGACCGTGCCTGATCAATCGTCGGTACGGGGGGTGGCGCCGCCTTCCCGCCCGTTTCCCGTCCGTACTTCCTTCCTGGGCCGACCTTTTGCCGAAAAGACAGGCTGAGAAGAAGTGCGAAGAAGCATGCTGCCCAAACCCGGGCGCGCGAGACGCGCCTGGACGAAGGGGTTCGCGGGGACCGCTCTGGTCACCGCGTCCTCGGTCCTCATGGGTCTGGTGTACGCCGTACCCGCCCAGGCGGACGAACCGGGGGACAATCCGACCGACCCGTGGCTGAGGACGCTGCGGATCAGCCTGGGCGCGGACGCCCGGAAGGACCGCTGCCAGGTGGCCCGGGCCGTCCACTACGGCGGTCCCGAGATGAAGGCCGTGGCGAACGCGGCGCTGTCGGGCACCGACGCCGACGTCAAGGCCGCCTGGAAGGACTGGCACTTCGGCTTCGGTCCTCTCGGTGAGGCACAGACGGCCGACGAGGACGCGGCCAGGGCCCGGCGTGACGCCTTCCGCGTTCGTCAGGAGAAGCTCAACGAGACGAACAAGCCGTACGCGCACGACAACAGCGTCGGCGGACGGGACTACCACGCACCGGAGTTCGGCGGGGACATCCTCGCCTTCGCCACGAAGGAGCGGGAGTTCTCCTACAAGACGGGCGAGGACCCGACGCCCAAGCCGGGCAAGGCTCCCCTGGACAAGGCCAAGGAGGTCATCGCCGCCTTCGACACCTCCGGTGACACCTGGGAGACGAACTACAAGCCGCTCGCCCGCGACGCGGTGGTGGGACTCAACAACGGTGAGAGCGGACGTCCCGGTTCGGCCAACGACGTCGCGAGTGTGCTCCGCTTCGGCGGCTTCCTGAAGACCGCGCCCGAACCCGGCTCCCTGGAGCACCGGGCGGAGGTCGAGTCCCTGAAGGTGGCCTGGGCCGGCTGCGACAGTGACAACCCCGTCGACCACTACCGCGCGCTCACGGGCGTGGTGGTGGACGCGTACTCCGAGTGGGAGGCTGAGTACGCCGGGCAGACCAAGCAGCGCCAGGAGATCGCCGCCGCCGAGCTCACCACGTCCAAGGAGGTCCGGGTCGCCACCGAGGCGATGCTGGAGTCCATCCGGCAGGCGTGGCAGGCGGACCAGATCCTGTACTTCCAGAAGTACTGGGCGGGTCAGCCCAAGGACAGCATCCTGCGTCCCAAGCCCGCGGTCTTCACCAAGGCCGCGGCCGACCTGACCGCCGCCCGCAAGGCCGCTGCGGCGCAGGTCCCGATCGCCGACAAGGCCGTCGTCACCGCCAAGGCCGCGGCCGACAAGGCGACCGCGTCGCAGAGCGCGGCGTGGGCCATCGCGGACGCGGCCAAGACGCCGCGCGGCCGCGGGCTGATGTACGCCCAGCAGTCGGTGCAGGTCACCAAGGCCTCGTACGCGGCGACCCAGGCAGCGGCGAAGACGGCACTGACCGCGTCCAACGCGGCCAAGGCGACCGTGGCCGACAGCCAGGCGCTGCTGGCGCTCGCCAAGACGCAGTCGCACGCGCTGAACACGGAATTCCGCAAGGCCGCGGCCCTGGAGGCCGCCGCCCAGGCCAAGTCCGCCGCCGCGGCCGCGGACGCGCAGGCCAAGGAGGCCGCGGCGAACGCGGCGAAGGCGAAGACCGCGCAGGGCACGGCCGAGGCCGCGGAGCAGACGGCCAAGGCGGGTGCCGCGGAGGCGAAGAAGCAGCGCGGGATCGCCGAGAAGGAGAAGGGGATCGCGGCGGCGGAGCGCGCCAACGCGACGAAGGAGCGGGAGAAGGCGGCCGCCGCGGAGCAGCGGGCCGGGAGCGAGCGGGAAGCCGCGGGACGGGCCCGTACGGCAGCCGAGTCGGCGGGTACGACCGCGGCGGCCAAGCGTGATCAGGCCGAGGAGGCGGAGGCCGAGGCCTACTTGGCCCGCGACGCCGCTGTCGAGGCCGAGCGCGAGAAGAAGGCGACCGCCTCACGCGCCGCGGCGCTGGAAGCGGCCGCCGCGGCAGCGGAAGGCACGGCCGCAGCGGGAGACGCCCGCGAGGCGGCGACCGAGGCACGCAGGGCGGCGAACGACGCGGCCGGGGCCGCCACGCGCGCGCGGGCCGCGGCCAACGAGGCCTCGACCGCGGCGGTGAACGCACGCGCCGCCGCCACCCGGGCCGAGGGAGCGGCGTCCCGCTCGCGGGCCGCGGCGGACAGTGCCTGGTCGGCATACATGACCACGCACGCGGCCGCCGCGACCGCGCACGCCGCGGCCGCGGAAGCCATCGACGCCGCGGCCGCCGCCCGGACCAACGCCAAGAACGCGGAGGCCGAGGCCAAGAAGGCCCAGGCAGCGGCGGTCAAGGCGCGCAAGGAGGCGACAGCGGCCAAGGCCGAGGCGGACAAGACGGCCGCCTGGGCCGTCAGGACGGCCGGGTTCGCGTTCGCCGCCGGTCAGGCCGCCACCGCCGCGCGTGACGCGGCGACGGCGGTCACCAAGGCGGCGAACGAGGCCATCACGACCGGCACGCCGTATCAGGAGACCGACACGTCCGCGGCGTTCGCGGTACTCGTCGGGCAGACCTCGAAGACGATGGCCGAGCAGCAGGCGGCAGCGGCGAAGGCCAAGTCGGACGAGGCCGCCAGGGCGGCCGCCACGGCGAAGGCCCTGGCCGACAAGGCCGCCGGTGACGCCAAGATCGCGGCGCAGGCTGCCGCCGCCGCGGCTGCCGACGCCGCCAAGGCGCTGGCGTCCGTCGCGGCCGCCCGTGCCTCGGCAGCGGAGGCGGAGAAGTACGCAGCCGCCGCGAAGAAGGCCGACCTCGCCGCCCAGAAGTACGACCAGGAGGCAGGCACCGACGCCGTCTACGCGGGATTCGCCGCCACGGACGCCGAGTCGGAGGCTGCCGCCGCCGACCGCGAGGCCACCGACGCCGAGCGGGACGCCGCGAGCGCCCGCGCCTCGGCCGGTGCGGCGGAGAAGGACGCGGCGAGCGCCGATGCCACGGCCACCAAGGCCGAGAAGGACGCCACCGCGGCCGAGACCGCGGCGAAGAACGCGGACGGCGCGGCCAAGGACGCCGACTCGGCGGCCGACCGGGCCGAGGCCGATGAGCGCAAGCGGCTCGAAGAGGCCCGCAAGGCCGCGATGGAGACCGGTGACACCGGGGCCGATGGCCCCACCGAACCGGGTCTGAGCGCGGACGACGAGGCGATTCTGCGGGCGCAGTGCGGTCAGCAGTGCGTCGACCAGTTCCGCGAGGCGCTTGCGGCGGCCAACAAGTCCGTCATCGACTGGGTGCGGGAGAACGGCGGAGAGATCCTGCTCGAGGTGCTCGGCGTCAACAACGTCAAGCGCTGCTTCGGCGAAGGAGACATCGAGAGCTGCCTCTGGTCGCTCGTCGACGTGGGCAGCCTGGTGCTGGTCGTCGGCAAGCTCCCGGCGGTGACGAAGGCGATCGTGTCCGTGGTCAGCGGTGTCGCCAAGTTCTTCGAGAAGGCCCGCTGGGGCAAGAAGGTGCTGAAGTCCCTCAGGGAGATCATCGAGAAGTACCGCAAGGGCGACCTCGGTGAGTGTGTCCTCGACGCGGCCGACCTGTTCTCGGACGTCGCTCAGAGCCCCGGCGCCAGGAGCGCGAAGGCCGCTCCGGGCAAGGGCGGCGCCAGTGCCAGTGCCAGTGCCAAGGCGAGCGGCAAGAAGAAGCGCTTCTGCGGCATCAAGCACGCCTCCCCCGTGGACGACGACTGGTGCAGCAAGAGGGGTGCGCACATCAACCTGCTGAACGGCGCCGAGGTGGGCATCACCACCACGAACGTCAAGGGCGGGATCATGGGCACCCCGATCCGTTCCGCCAACGGCCAGTTCCCGACCGACGCCGAGATCAGGGCCACCGTCCAGGCGATCATCGACGACGACGCCCTTCGGGAGGACCTCATCTCGAAGACGACCGACGCGATGCACATCTTCAACCAGGACGAGCAGGCCAGGAAGTACAACGAGAATCTGGAGCCGGGCCAGAAGCGGAAGTCCCTGAAGTTCGGCTGTGCGACGAACTTCGCGCCGAAGCTGGCCCGTCTGGTGCAGGCGCTGAAGGCGATCAGCGCGCAGAAGGCCGCCGGCTGACCCCTCTTCCGTGAGCAGCCGGGCGAGGAGCCGGCGGAACGGGCCGGACCGCAACAGCGGTCCGGCCCGTTCCCGTTCGGCAGCCCGTTCGGGTACGGACTGTTCCCGTGCGCGAGGCTCCCGGTCGCCTCAGGGGCACATGTGCTCGGTGTCCCGGGCGATGGCGCTGTGCAGCGTCGCGTCGCTCCTGCCGGCCGCGCCTGCCCCCGCCTCGGTGGCGAAGGTGAAACGGACCAGGACCGGCTCACGGTCCACGACGACGGAGAACTGGCTCGCGAGCTCCAGGTCCGACTCCCAGGCCACACGGGCGAGATCGAGCGCGGCACGCAGCTGCGCGAACGTGACGGTCGGCGACATGCTGACCGTGCCCGCGCCCGTCTTCGTGCCCGTGCCGGTGCGGGTGCCGGTGCACGCGGCGGGGATGTCGACGGAATCCGTCCAGGTGCTGAGGGCGACCCGGTGGATCAGGCCGCAGCGGCAGACCTCCAGGCGGACGTCCCCGTACGCGAACGTCCGCGGCCAGGACGGTGCGGCGCCCGGCACGTGGTCCGCCACGGCCGGAGCCCCGAGGACGCCGGACACCTCGTCCAGTGACGCTCCGGGCTTCAGGGCACCCAGCCCGCCCGTCAGCGCCATGTCCGTCAGCACATCCATGATGTTCATACCGGTGATCATCTCAAAGGCCGGTCCCCGTCGGATCAAAGACCGGTCCCCGTCGGATCAAGAACCGGTCCCCGTCGGATCAGCACGAGGGACGACTGTGGGCCGCACCCCTGACTCGGGGTACGGCCCACAGCCTTCTCGCGGCTCCCGGAGGACTCAGTTCCCGGTGTTCCCACCGGTGAAGTAGTTGTGCAGACCCGGCACCGACAGCGTCCCGCCGAACTGACCGGCCTGCTTCACCTTGGCGTTGGTGAAGAACGCGAACGGCACGTTCAGCGGCGGCGGGCTCGTCGGGCTGAAGGTGATCGGGATGAGGCCGAAGAGGTTGCCCTTCAGCTCCTCCGTGTACATCGTCACCGTGCCGCTGCGGATCGTCGACGTGGAACCCTTGTCCGCCTCGACGTGCGCGGTCGTCCCGTTGGGGCCGTCCACCAGCTGGTGCAGGTCCTTGATGTCCACGCCCGAAGCCGTGAACTTCAGCACCTTCTTGATCTTTCCGCTGCCGGTCTGGACCTCGACGATGCCCTTGTAGTCCAGGCCCGTCAGGGTGAGCAGCGAACTCTCCAGCACCCAGGGCTCGTCCGGGAGCAGCGGGAGGCCCGGCTCCAGGTCGGCCGCGGCCAGGGCCTTGGGGTCGGCCTCGGGGCACGGGAAGCGCGGCTTGGCACCCTCGGGGATGTCCGTGTCGCTCTTGGGGTCGAGGCTCTTGACCGCGGCTTCGAGTTCCTCGGTCGTCGCCCCGGCCTTGTCCGCCGCGTCCTTGATGGCGTCCTTGACCTTGTCGGTCTTGTCGTCCGCCTCGTCGGCCTTGTCGGCGGGCTCGGCCGACGGCTTCTCGTCCTTCGGCTCCGCGGGCTTCGCCGTCGGCTTCTCGCTCGGCTCGTCGGCCGGCTTCTCGCTCGGCGTCGACTCGGTGGGAGTCGGCGCCGGCGTGGCCGTCGGCTTGTCGGGACCGTCGAAGAGGTCCTTGAGCGCGTCACCCACACCCAGCGGATCCAGCGGGTTCCTGGTCTCCGACTCGGTGGGCGTCGGGGTCGGCGCCGGCTTCGCCTCGTCGGGCTTCTCCTCGTCGGCACGCCCCGGGTCGGAGGCGGACGGCGTGGTGTCCGGCTTCGGCTCGGCGTTCTCGTCCTTGCCGTCGTTCTCGTCGGCCGGAGCGGTCGAGGACGGGTCGGGCGTCTCGGACGCCTCGTCGGACGGCTTGGCCGACTCGGAGGGCTTGGGCGACTCGGACTCCGCCGGCTCGTCCGAACGTGTCACACACGGACCGGGAGCGAAGGGAATGTCCTTGTCATCGGCGAGCGCCAGCTTGGGGGTGAGGCCCATGCCGACGAAGACGGCGGTGGGCATCGCGGCCAGGGCCATCGCCTTGCCCGCAGGCCTCTGGAGCTTGGTCAGCAGCGACTTCCTCGGCGCCGCGTGCCGCGGCCCCTTTCTGACCTGTGCCCCATCGCCCCCAGCCGTGGTCAGCGGTGTGACATCACCCTGCACTGTTCCTCCCGCCGTTGGATTCGATGGTGGTGTCGTGCGTGTTCGCGCCGTAGGGGCCCCAGGGCTCCGGATCGGCGCCATCCGCCGGCTCGGCCGGTGCGGATGCGGCGGTCTTGTCCTCGGCCGGCTCTGCCTGCGGCTTCCCGGGTACCCAGGCGATCGCCAGAGCGCCACCGAGCATCGACAGCAGGAATCCGACGATGAAGCCGCCGAGGTTGGCGATCGGGATCGAGATCAACGCGAGCAGGATCGAGGCGACTCCCGCGAAGACACGGACGATGTGGTGGAACCACATCGTCAGGCCCAGCGTGACCAGCAGGACGCCGATGATCAGCGATCCCGCCCCCGCGGTCGTCGCCATGGAGAGCGTCATGTGCCCGAGCTTGAACGTCGCGTACGGGAAATAGGCGATGGGGATGCCGCCGAGCAGGGTGAACAGTCCGGCCCAGAAAGGCCGCTGGCCCCGCCACGTGCGGAAGTTCCGCCGAAGGACGCGGAGGAAGTGCTCGTCCCGTCCCGGTGACACTGCAGACTCGGCGCTCATGGAAAACAGCTCCCTGGAACTGGCATTGCTGTGTGAAGAGTTGGGCGGGCGGGCGCAGCCGTGAAAGCTCTACCCGCCCGCCCGGACGGGATGACCGTCAGTAGCACTCGACGCCGTCGCCGGAGCCCTTGAGCAGACGCATGCTCAGGCCGCTGAGCTCGAAGGTGCCGGCGGTGGTCGCCCACGCCTTCTGCTTGACACCCGTCAGCTCGGCACGCTCCGCCTGCTGGGCGAACCCGTTGGGCAGGATCGACTCGTCCTTGACCGCGGGGCCCTTGCCGGTTCCCGGGTTGTCCGTGTCCTTGGCCGCGACGCCGATGTCGATGTTCGTGAACTTGGCGTTCGCGTCCAGCTCGGACACGTCCAGGTACAGGTTCTTCGCCTGGACCGGGGTGCCCTTGTCGCCCGCCTTCAGCTTCAGCGTGATCTTGCCGACGAAGGGCACGTCGGTGACGACCGACTGGCACATCTTGGTGATCGACGCGTTCTTGAAGGTCGAGATGGCGACCGGGTGCGCCGTCTTCTCGTCGCCCTTGAGGTCCTTGTACCCCATGTCGACGCCGCCGTACTGGGCGAACCCAGTGCCGTCAAGATAGCCGGCGGTGACCTTGAACTCCTGGCCGGACACAGCGAACGACGCGGCGAGCGCGCCCTGTGCCAGACCGACGCCTATCGCAGCCGTTGCGGCCACGCTCGGCACCATGACAAGGGCGAACCGCTTCCATCTGGTTCCACCCCGAGTCACTGACTCCATGACTTTCCTCCTTCTCGGACGTACATCTCCGGTCCGGACCGTGGGTCCGTCCTGGGATGGGAGAAGTGCTACGTCCTCGGGAAGGAGAGCGCCTGTACTTTCAGGCGCATCCGCGTCCGAAACACCGGCGATCACCCCCGAGCGACAACCACTGGTCGCGCCTGACACGCATCACGCACAACCTGTCGGACAGGCCCCGCCGTTCGGCAGGAACCCCCCTGTCCGCGACCGGCGCCACTGCCGCCGGTCCACCCGGTGGGGACCCAACGACCACGGCACGGCTGGGGGCCGGGCTGGTGCGGTATTGGACCGAGCGTCGCCGATCGTGGTCCATTACCGGCCGCGACACAAGGGGGTTCGTTACTCGCTAGTAACGGCCTGATAACCACGCCACGACGGGCTGACGCCGACCGGCCACGCAGGGTGCAGGGGGCCGTCTGGCCAGACAGGTGGATTGCCGCCAATAAAGGGACAGAACAAGCCGGTTGATTTACTGCGAGTAACAGCTCGCCGGATTACCAAGTTTTGGTAAAGAGCAGCCGCGTTCTGTCACCTTGTCGCCAAAACGGCGGCGGCGCCTCACCAGCGCCACCGCCGCAAACCCCACAGACCTGGCGGAACGGAACGTTCGACTCAGGCACTTTCAAACATGGCTCAGAACAGCACCCTGGCGAGCGCGGAACGCGCCGCCGTCACGCGCGGGTCGTCGGGTCCGACGACCTCGAAGAGTTCGAGGAGGCGCAGCCGGGCGGCGTCGCGGTCCTCGGCGGTCGTACGGCGCACGGCCTCCACGAGACGGCCGAAGGCGTCCTCCACATGGCCGCCCACCAGGTCCAGGTCCGCCGCGGCGATCTGCGCGTTCACGTCGGCCGGCTTCTCGGCGGCCTCCTGGCGCACCTGCTGCGGGTCCATGTCCTGGACACGGCCCAGCAGTTCGGCCTGGGCGAGACCGAGCTTCGCCTCCGTGTTGCCCGGGTCGTCGGACAGCACGTTCTTGTACGCCTGGACGGCACCGCCGAAGTCGCCCGCGTCAAGGGCCTGTACGGCCGCTTCCAGCAGAGCGTCGTAGGGGCCGGCGGGCACGGGAGCCGGGGCGGTCTCCTCGCCCTGTGCCGCCGCGTCGACCGCGATGCCGGTGAGACCGAAGCGCTCCTCGGCGACCTGCACCAGCTGGTCCAGCGTCTGGCGGATCTGCGCCTCGGGGGCCGCTCCCTGGAAGAGGGGGAGCGCCTGCCCGGCGACGACGGCGAACACGGCCGGGATGCCCTGGATCCCGAACTGCTGCATCAGCATCTGGTTGGCGTCGACGTCGATCTTGGCGAGGAGGAAACGGCCGTTGTACTCCTGCGTCAGCCGCTCCAGCAGCGGGCTCAGCTGCTTGCAGGGCTCGCACCACTCGGCCCAGAAGTCGATGACGACCGGGACCTCGGCGGAACGCTGGAGGACGTCGCGCTCGAAGCCCGCCTCGTCGACGTCGATCACCAGGCTGGAGGGGGCTACGGCACCGCCGCCGCCGGTGCGGGCGGACTCGGCACGGGCCTGCTCCGCCTTGGCCTTGGCCTCTCCGGCCGCCTTCACCGCGGCGAGGTCGACGACGCCGCTCATGGACATGTTCCTAGGCTGCATGAGTACATCCTCCCCCCTCCACGCACGCATGGGAAAACACGGTCACAGGACCGTCGTACGGGTACTGCTCGAAGAACGCGGCGCGGGGTCCCCACCCGTGCGCCAGTGTGGTTGTCGCGGAGCCGGTCACAGCTTTCGCTACGGGTCGTAGCGTAACTGCACCAGCCCGGCCGCGTGTGAGATTTTTCCGGTGAACTGCCTCACAACGAAATGCTTACCGGCCGGTATGGTCGCCGACATGTGCCGCCACACTTCCCCCAAACCCGTACGTACCGGGCGTACGGGCCGCCCCCGCAGCGCCGAGGCCGACTCCGCGATCCTGGACGCGACCCGGGCCGCGCTCGTCGAACTGGGCTGGTCGAAGCTGACGATGGGCGATGTGGCCACCCGCGCGGGGGTCGCCAAGACGACTCTCTACCGCCGCTGGACGAACAAGAGCGAGCTCGTGGTCGATGCCGTCGCCGTGCTCTTCGACGAACTCGAACTGCCCGACCTCGGCAGCCTGGAGGCCGATGTACGGGGCGTGGTCCTCCAGTTCGCGGCCCTGCTGGAGCGGCCGGAGGCCCGGACCGCGCTGATGGCCGTGGTCGCGGAGTCCACCCGGGACGAGGCGTTGCGGGGCCGTATCCGTACGGCGATCGTCGAGCGCCAGAAGCTGTTGGTCCTCGAGGGGCGGGCGCGGGCACAGGCGCGGGGGGAGCTGCCGTACGAGGCGGACGAGGAGACGGCGGCGCGCAACGCGGACCTGATCTTCGACGTGATCGCGGGCGCGGTGGTTCACCGGCTGCTGGTCAGCGCGGAACCGGTGGACGAGACATGGGCGGCCGGCTTCACCCGTCTGCTGCTCTCGGGCCTGGCCTCCCTGCAGAACTGACACCGGCAGGCGCAGAACACGCACGGGCACGGGCGGCGGGTATCCCCGCCGCCCGTGCCCGTGCGTGTGCCGACAACCGGCCGTGGCCGAGGTGTTCAGAAGGTGGTGCTCAGAAGCCCGGCGGTTCGGTGTACGTGCCCCACTCGTCCCGCAGCGCGTCGCAGATCTCGCCCAGCGTCGCCTCCGCGCGGACCGCGTCGAGCATCGGTCCGATCATGTTGGAGCCGTCCCTGGCCGCTGCCAGCATCTTCTCCAGCGAGGAGCGGACGAGCGCGTCGTCGCGGTGCGCCTTGCGGTCCGCCAGGATGCGCACCTGCTCGCGCTCGACCTCGTGGCTGACCCGCAGGATCTCCAGGTCGCCGGTGACCGAGCCGTGGTGGACGTTGACACCGACGACCCTCTTGTCGCCCTTCTCCAGGGACTGCTGGTACTGGAAGGCCGACTCGGCGATCTCGCCGGTGAACCAGCCGTCCTCGATACCGCGCAGGATGCCCGAGGTGATGGGACCGATCGGGTGCTGCCCGTCGGGATGTGCCCGGCGGCCGCGCTCCCTGATCTGGTCGAAGATCTTCTCGGCGTCCGCCTCGATGCGGTCGGTGAGCTGCTCGACGTACCACGAACCGCCCAGCGGGTCCGCGACGTTGGCGACGCCGGTCTCCTCCATCAGCACCTGCTGGGTGCGCAGCGCGATCTCGGCCGCCTGCTCGCTGGGGAGCGCCAGCGTCTCGTCCAGTGCGTTGGTGTGCAGGGAGTTGGTGCCACCGAGGACGGCGGACAGCGCCTCGACCGCCGTGCGGACGACGTTGTTGTAGGGCTGCTGGGCGGTGAGCGAGACGCCGGCGGTCTGGGTGTGGAACCGCAGCCACTGCGCCTTGTCGGTCTTCGCTCCGTACTCCTCCTTCATCCAGCGCGCCCAGATCCTGCGCGCCGCGCGGAACTTGGCGATCTCCTCGAAGAAGTCGAGGTGCGCGTCGAAGAAGAAGGAGAGGCCGGGTGCGAAGGTGTCGACGTCCAGGCCCCGGCTGAGCCCGAGTTCGACGTAGCCGAAGCCGTCGGCGAGGGTGTACGCGAGCTCCTGCGCGGCCGTCGCCCCCGCCTCGCGGATGTGGTAGCCGGAGACGGAGAGCGGCTTGTACGCGGGAATGCCCTGCGCACAGTGCTCCATCAGGTCGCCGATCAGCCGCAGATGGGGCTCGGGCTGGAAGAGCCACTCCTTCTGGGCGATGTACTCCTTGAAGATGTCCGTCTGGAGCGTGCCGTTGAGTACGGCCGGGTCGATGCCCTGGCGCTCGGCGGCGACGAGGTACATGCAGAAGGCGGGCACGGCGGGCCCGCTGATCGTCATGGAGGTGGTGACGTCGCCGAGCGGGATGTCCTTGAACAGGACCTCCATGTCGGCGGCGGAGTCGATGGCGACACCGCAGTGACCGACCTCGCCGAGCGAGCGGGGGTCGTCGGAGTCGCGGCCCATCAGGGTGGGCATGTCGAAGGCCACGGAGAGTCCGCCGCCGCCGTTGGCGAGGATCATCTTGTAGCGCTCGTTCGTCTGCTCGGCATTGCCGAAGCCCGCGAACTGGCGGATGGTCCAGGTACGGCCGCGGTAGCCGGTCGGATAGAGCCCCCGGGTGAAGGGGTACTCCCCCGGCCAGCCGATGCGCTCGAAGCCGTCGTAGGTGTCTCCGGGCCGGGGCCCGTAGACGGGCTCCACCGGATCCCCGGAGAGCGTGGTGAAGTCGGCGTCCCGCTTGCGGGCCTTGTCGTAACGGGCCTGCCAGCGTCGGCGGCCTTCCTCGATGGCGTCAGCGTCCATACCCTCGAATTTACTAGGACGTCCTAGTAAATGTCGATGGGAAGCCCCCGTGAGCCTCGGCGCACGGGGGTGAGGCCGGGTGAGAGCTAGGCCTTGACTGCCGCGGTGGGGCTGTCCGCGATCAGCGGACGGACCTCGCGGGTGATCTTCGGTTCCACGAAGAAGCTGGCCACAGGGATGCAGCCGGCGGCCAGCACCCACAGCAGCTTGCCGAACGGCCACTTCGCCTTGGAGCCGAGGTCGAACGCGAAAATCACGTAGATGATGAACAGCACACCGTGGATCTGCGAGATCAGCATGGTGTCGCCGGTGTCGAACCCGTACTTCAGGATGATCGCGCCGGTGAACACGAGGAGCCACACGGCGGTGATGTAGGCCATCACCCGGTAGCGGGTCAGCACATTCGCTTTCATGGCACCGAGCGTAACCGGGCGCATAGGGCGATCTTCGGGCGGGTGGGACGGTATGGCGGCCCCGCCCCGCCGCAGGCCGGAGCACTGCGGACCACCGCCCGCGTCCCGCCGAGGGAGCCGGGCTACGCGTCGTCGAAGTCGTTCGCCGACAGCCGCAGGGGGCGCAGCATCGCGAAGATCTCTCCGCACTCCTCGGAGTCGTACGCCCCGAGACCGAAGTCCATCTCCATCAGATCGCGCGTGGCCGCCTCCACGACCTCCCGCCCCTTCTCCGTGATGGAGGCGAGGGTGCCGCGGCCGTCGTTGGGATTGGGGCGTTTGGCGACCAGGCCGGACCTGACCAGGCGGTCGACGGTGTTGGTCACCGAGGTCGGGTGGACCATCAGACGCTCGCCGATCTTGGACATGGGCAGCTCACCGGCCTTGGAGAAGGTCAGCAGCACCAGCGCCTCGTACCGCGCGAAGGTCAGCCCGTACGGCTTGACGACGGAGTCGACCTCGGCGAGCAGGATCTGCTGCGCACGCATGATCGAGGTGATGGCCGCCATCGAGGGGACGGGACCCCAGCGCTGCTGCCACAGCTCGTCGGCGCGCGCGATGGGGTCGAAAGGGAGGCTGAGGGGCTTCGGCACGGCACCGACCCTACCGAGAGGTCACATGGCGGTCAGCCCCGTCTCGCCCTTCGGTCCGACGGGCTTCCGCGACGAGCAGCAGACAGCAGAGGGTGCCGATGACTCCGGCGCCCGTCACCACCGTGCTGACCGCGTAGAACTCCGCCGCGAGACCCGCGAGCGCCATGCCCACACCCTGGATCGTCATCAGCCCGGCGGTCATCAGGGTCATGGCCCGGCCGCGCAGCTCGTCGGGCACCGCCCCGATGAACCACCGGTCCACGCCGAGGGTGTACGCGTTCGTGGCGCCGGCGACGACGAGGACGAGCAGGGCGAGGGCGAGGCCGGGGGTCAGCGCGAACGCGACGAGCGGCAGCAGGGAGACCGCGGCCAGCGGGAGGGCGATACGAGCGCGGGTGCCCGGGCGCAGCGCGGACCCGGCGTACAGCTCCCCCGCGATCGTGCCAGCGGGCAGCGCGCACATCAGCAGCCCGAGACCGGCGGGCCCGATGCCGACGGCGTCGGCGTAGGGGGTGGCGAGGACCTCCGGCGCGACGCTGAACATCGGCGGCACCCAGAACAGCAGCATCAGCACGCGCAGTCTGCGGTTGGCGAAGACCTGGCGGGCGCCCGTGAGCGACGAGCGCAGCAGGGCGCCGCTGTCGCCGTCCCGGGCGGGGCGGCGCTTCGTGCCGAACCGGAGCAGCAGCGCGGAACCGAGGAAGGTGCAGCAGGTGACGGCGAGGGCGCCGCGCGGTGGCACCACGGCGAGCAGCAGCCCGCCGAGTCCGAAGCCGGTCAGGACGGCGCTCTGGGACACGATGCGCAGCAGCGACCGGCCGAGGACGAAGAGGTCGCCGTCGCCGAGGATGTCGGCGAGGGTGGCGGTCCGCGTCCCGTTGAAGACGGGTGAGACGGCGGCGATGGCACAGCGGAGGGCGAGCAGCACGGCGACGGGCGTGACGGGCAGCACCATCGCCGCGGCGCATGCGGCGCACACGAGATCGCACAGCACGAGCACCCGTCGCGCGGGGTACTTGTCGGCGACCCCGGCGAGCAGCGTTCCGCCGACGAGGTACGGCAGGAAGCCGAGCGCGAAGGTGAGGGCGCTCAGCAGGGGCGAGCCCGTGAGCCGGTAGATGAGGACGGTGAGGGAGATCTCGCAGACGACGACGCCGAGCAGGGACATGAGGTGCGCGACGAAGACGGCGCGGAACTCGCGGACGCGGAAGACGGCGCCGTAGCCCTGCGGCGGGCCGGTCGACGGTGCTGGTGCGGATGGCGGCGCACCGCCGGCGGGGTGCGCGCCTGCCTTCTCCACGAGGCCGGGATGCGCCCCGGCTTCCTTCCCCCGGGCGGGGTGCGCACCGGCTTCCTTCCCCGGGGCGGGGTGCATACCGGCTTCCGGCGCGAGGCCGGGTTCCGCACCGACCGCCTCGACGGTTGCCGGGCGTGCCTCGACCGCCGTCTCGCCCGCGCGGCTCGTCACGGCGGGCTGCGCATCGGCGGCATCCACGGTCGCGGGGCCTGCAACGACGTGGTGCGCACCGACGGCGTCGGCACCCGCGGGGCGCGCGCCGCCGCCGGCGTCGGCACCCTCGTGACCGCCGGGCGTCGTGTCCGTGGGCACGTTCGTGCCGCCGGGTCCGGAGGGCGGCGGGAGAGAGGGACGGCTCATGGACGCAGACTGCCGACCCGCCGCGCCCGGCCCTAGACTTTCGGCCGCAGCCGAATCTTCAGGAGCCCGTCATGCCGTCCGCCATGCACTTCCGGGAGGCGGACCTCCTGCGCATCCGGTTCGCCGTCTCACCTCTCTGGGAGACGCACGAGGCCGTGCGCACTCTCAAGCGCCCCGACCGGCACGGCTACCACCAGCCCTGGCTCGACCGGATCCGGCGCGATGCCGCACGGCTGGACCTGTCCGCCCTGTGGCTGCTGATGCCCCGGCGCGGCCACGCCCCCGACTTCCTCGGGCCGCCGCCCATCGGCCCCGCCGTGTCCTTCGCCGAGGAGATCGCCGCCGTACGGGCGGCTGATCCCGGCTCCGCCCGCCAGGACATGGCGTGGTCGCTCGCCTGCACGCCCGGCGCCGCCGAGTCACCCGTGGGCCGGGCCCTGCTCGCCGATCCCGCCCGCGCGGTGCGCGAGCTGGCCGATCGGCTGCAGGAGGCGTGGCACGTCCTGGTCGAGCCGGAGTGGCCCCGGCTGCGCACGCTGCTGGAGGCCGACGTGGCCTTCCATTCACGCCGGCTCGCCGACACCGGTATCGAGGGCCTGTTCGCCGATCTGCACCCCCGGCTTCGATGGGCCGACGGCACGCTGACGCTGGAGAGGAGCGGGGACCATGTGCGCCATCTCGACGGTCAGGGCCTGATGCTGCTGCCCAGCGTGTTCTGCTGGCCGGACGTCGTGACCGGCTTCGAGCCGCCCTGGCAGCCGACCGTCGCCTATCCGGCGCGCGGGATCGGCGCCCTGTGGAGCGAGCCCGCGGCGAGCACGCCGGACGCGCTGGCCCGGCTGCTCGGCCCCAAGCGGGCGTCCGTGCTCGTGGCCCTCGACGAGCCCGCCGGAACGAGCGCCCTCGCGCACCGGCTGGGTCTCGCGCCCTCGTCCGTGTCCGCGCATCTGTCGGTGCTGCGGGACGCGGGCCTGCTGACCTCACGCCGCTACGGACACCAGGTCCTCTACGAACGGACCCCTCTCGGCATCGCCCTGGCGGCCACGCAGCCCGGCGCCTGAACTCGGGCCGTGCTCAACGGCGGTTGGAGCGCCGCAGTTTGTGCCAGACAGCGCGCTGGGCCACCGGACCGAGTTCGTCGAGGGCCGCCGCCAGGACCGTGAGCTGCTCCAGGGCGGCCAGCGCACGCTCCGCGCCGCCCGGATCGACGCCCTCGTACAGTTCGAGGCCCACGAACGCCGCGGCGACCGCACGCGCGAGACCCACCGGATCGGCGAACTCCCCCAGCGGAGACGCCACGAGGACCCTGCCCAGTACCTTCTCGATCTCGGCGATCCACAGCTCCAGGCCCGCGGCGGTGGCGGGCGCGAGGCGCGGCTGGGTCTGCGCTCCGGCGAGCAGCTGGCCGAGGACCGCGACATGGCCGCCGGCCCGTTCCTCGGCGTGCATCTCGCGCCCGAACGCGAGGAGTTCGGCCAGTGTGCCGATCCGGCCGAGCCGTTCGCGGTAGCGGGACACCCGCTGCTCCGCACCGTGGCGGCAGGCCGCGGCGAGCAGTTCGTCGACAGAGCCGAAGTGGTAGAAGACGAGCGCCTGGTTGACTCCGGCGGCGGCGGCGATGGAGCGGGCGGAGGTCTTGGCGATGCCCTGCTCGGTGAGCGTGCGCAGCGCGCCCTCCAGCAGTTTCTCCTTGGTCTCCTGGCTCACACCCGTATCTCCTCGCGTACCGGGCGCAGCCCGGCGCGCACCCCGTGCGAGCGTACGTCGACGTACTCGGCCGTGAACGAACCCTCGTAGCCGAAGAGCGGCCCGAAGCGGCGGTTGGTCACCCGCACGCGGATGCGGAAGCGTCCGGTGGCGTCGTCGTAGGACTCGCGCACTTCGGCGTCGCCGCCGATCAGTTCGGGAACCCGTAGGTCCACCGGCCCCTCGCGGAAGCGGTGTTCGCCGGAGCGGATGAGCAGCGAGCCGTCGGGCTCGGCGAAGAGGCGCAGATCGCTGGCGAGATGCTGGTGTGTGCCGAGGTAGTCGACGATGCGGTCGCCCGACGGGGCGGCGACCATCGTCGCGTCGAAGCGGCGCGGTCCGCCGGGCAGGGCGAAGGTCCGGACGAAGGTGACGGTCTCCCGGCCGTAGCTGTCGGCGTACGGGAAGTTCTCGATGGTGAAGGGGACACCGCGACCGGTGCGCGGCACCAGGATGTTGCGGCTGCCGCCGAGGGCCAGGAACGGTTTGACGAAGCCGCGACCGTGCCAGATGCGGTCCATCACCCCGCGTCCGACGCATGCCTCGCCGCCGGCCAGCCCGACGGAGAAGCGGCGCTGGAGCTGCGGGTGCAGCCGGCCGAAGTCGTCGCCCATGACGGTGCGGAAGATCGAGCTCATGCGTGCTCCAGGGTGTTCGTCCGCTCCAGGGAGCCGAGAAGTGCGGGCGGGGCCGCCGGTCCCGGCGGAGTGCGAAGGCAGCGGCGGGCGGCGGGCGTGCGGGGCGAGGGCGGCAGCACGACCGCGGCGACGGCGGCCGCGAGACCCGCGAGGGGGTCCAGCGACAGGGCGGTCCCGGCGGCCAGCACCCGGACGCCGAGGTCGGCGAGTGCGTGGACCAGTGCGCGTTCGGGGGTGATTCCCCGCTCGCACCACAGCCGCAACCGGTCGAAGGACCAGGCGGTGGCCCATCCCATGAGCGGACGGAAGACCAGGCGGTCCGCGACGCGGCCCGGCCGGCCCCAGCGCGGGCGGTAGTCGTACCCGGTGAGGAAGCGCACGCCGTCGGCCGTCGGGACGTAACGCCAGTAACCGCTCCCCTCCTTCAGCAGCGAGAGGGGGTGCGGCGAGGCGAACCGGAGGGCGGAGACGCGGTCGCCGGCCAGGTGGCGCTCCCCCGCGGAGACACCGGTGCCGGCGACGGTCAGCCAGGGCAGGACGCGGGTCGCGTACCGGAAGCGCTGCGGCTCTCCCGCACGGCGCGGCAGGTAGTCGATCTCGGTGAAACGCAGGTCCCAGCGCTGGTGTTGCGCCGGCTCCTGGGTGCGCTCCCAGAGCGTCTCCAGCTCCGCGCGTACGCACGTCTCGATGTACAGCCTCATGCCGAACCCCCGTACAGCCGGTTTTGAGCGACCGCTCAAAAGGAAGGTAGCAAGGATTTGAGCAGTCGCTCAACCCTCCTTCGACCACGAGATCCCGTACAGGAGGCCGGCCCCGGGCACGAGAAAGCCCCTGGCTCCCAGGAGCCGGGGGCTGACGCGAAGAAGAGACGAAGCGAAGAGGGGAGGGCGCGGGTCAGGCGGACAGATGCCGCTCCACCGTCGTCACCTTGGAGGTGAGACCGTCCTCGACGCCGGGCCGGATGTCCGCCTTGAGGACCAGGGAGACGCGCGGCGCACGGGCCTCGACGGCGGCGACGGCACGCTTGACCACGTCCATCACCTCGTCCCACTCCCCTTCCACCGAGGTGAACATGGCGTCCGTGCGGTTGGGCAGGCCCGATTCACGGACCACCCGCACGGCGTCGGCGACATGCTCCCCGACATCCTCACCCACGCCCAGCGGCGTGACGGAGAAAGCGACGATCATGCGCTGACCCCGTCCTCGCGGCGGGCGCGGGAGGCGATGACGGCGTCGTCGGCCGCGCGCCGCAGCTTGCGCTCGGCGTAGAAGCCGCCGAAGGGCAGCACGGACAGGACGAAGTAGAGGGCCGCGGTCTTCAGGTCCCACTTGGTGCGGTTCCAGGCGTCCAGCCAGAAGAGCACGTAGAGGATGAAGAGCACACCGTGGATCGCGCCCATGACCGGAACCGCGTTGAACTCCGTCGTGCGCTTGAGCACCGAGCAGACGAGCAGCAGGAGGAAGGAGATGGCCTCCGGCGCGGAGACCAGGCGGAGACGGTGGAGTGACGAGGCGGTCTTGATGTCCACGGGGGCACCTTCGGTGGGAGGGGCGGCAGTGATCTTGTGAACGCGCTCACAAGCGCTGCACCATTGTGGCAGCTCACTTTGCCAAGGCTTTGTCCGGGGGTCCGTCCAGGAGTCCGGGATCTTCCCTCGGGCCCTGTTCGTCCAGCCCACGTCCGGTTAACGTCGCTCCGTGGCAATGTTCCGGCTCCAAGGGAGCAAAGTGCTCGCGGTCGACATGACCGGCGACGCCGTCAAAGCGAAGAACGGCTCGATGGTCGCCTACGACGGCCAGATGGCGTTCAAGAAGATGTCCGGCGGCGGTGAGGGCATACGCGGGATGGTCACCCGCCGCCTCACCGGCGAACAGATGGTCGTGATGGAGGTGAGGGGCCAGGGCACCTGCTACTTCGCCGACCGCGCGTCCGAGATCAACCTCGTGAACCTGCACGGCGACAAGCTCTTCGTCGAGTCGAGCAATCTGCTCTGCACGGACGGGGGTCTGCGCACCGGGACCACCTTCACCGGTCTGCGCGGCGGGGCGACGGGCAACGGCCTGTTCACCACCACCGTCGAGGGCACCGGCCAGGCCGCGATCATGTCGGACGGCCCGGCGGTGATCCTGCGGGTGACACCGCAGTACCCGCTCGCGGTCGACCCCGGCGCGTACATCGCCCACCAGGGCAACCTCCAGCAAAACTTCCAGTCGGGTGTGACCTTCCGCACCTTTCTCGGCGAGGGCGGCGGCGAGGCCTTCCAGATCCGCTTCGAGGGCGACGGACTCGTCTACGTCCAGCCCAGCGAGCGGAACACCATCGGGGGCGACGTCTGATGCCGTTCCGTGAGATCAACTCCAAGATGGTCGAGGCGACTCTCGGCCCGGGCCAGAAGATGTTCAGCCAGCGCGGCGCGATGCTCGCGTACCGCGGCGAGGTCAGCTTCACGCCGAACATGCAGGGTGGCCAGGGCGGCCTGATGTCGATGATCGGCCGGCGCGTGGCCAACGAGGCGACGCCGCTGATGACGGTCGAGGGCAACGGCACGGTGATGTTCGGCCACGGCGGCCATCACATCCAGGTCATCCAGCTCACCGGCGACACCCTCTACGTCGAGGCCGACCGGCTGCTCGCGTTCGACGGCACCCTCCAGCAGGGCACGATGTTCATGGGCTCGCAGGGCGGGGTCATGGGCATGGTCCGTGGCCAGGTGACCGGCCAGGGCCTGTTCACCACGACGCTCAAGGGCCACGGCGCCGTCGCGGTGATGGCGCACGGCGGTGTGATCGAACTGCCGATCATTCCCGGGCGCGCGGTCCATGTGGACCCGCAGGCGTACGTGGCTCACCACGGCGACGTACGCAACAAACTCTCCACCGCGCTGGGCTGGCGCGACATGGTGGGGCGCGGCTCGGGCGAGGCGTTCCAGCTGGAACTGAGCGGCAGTGGCGCGGTGTACGTCCAGGCGTCGGAGGAGAAGCTGTGAGCACCCCGGTGGTTTTCGACCCGATGACGCTGCCGAGCGACGACAACGTCAACGCGTACACGTTCTGCGTGGAGCTCAAGGGCAGCCAGTGGTTCCTGCAGAAGGGGAAGATGATCGCCTACTACGGGCGCATCGACTTCAACGGCATCGGTCACGGCCGGCTCGACCGGCTGATGCGGACCTCGTTCCACTCGCCGCTGCACGCGAGCGACTGGGTGGTGGCCGAGGGCAGCGGCAAGATGCTGCTCGCCGACCGCGCCTTCGACGTGAACTCCTACGACCTGGACAACGGCAATCTGACGATCCGGTCCGGCAATCTGCTCGCCTACGAGCCGACGCTGGCGCTGAAGCAGTCGATCGTGCCGGGCTTCCTGACCCTGATCGGAACCGGGAAGTTCGTCGCCGCGTCCAACGGGCCCGTGGTCTTCATGGAGCCCCCGCTCCGGGTGGATCCGCAGGCGCTGGTGGGCTGGGCCGACTGCCCCTCCCCCTGCCACCACTACGACCACGGCTATATGACCGGCGTGATGGGAGGGCTGCGGGCGATGACGGGGATCGGCGGTGCCTCCGGCGAGGAGCACCAGTTCGAGTTCATCGGCGCCGGCACGGTACTGCTCCAGTCCACCGAGATGCTGATGGCGGAGACGGCGACCGGCGCCGTTCCGCATCAGGCGGGGGTGCCGGGCGGCCATGGCGGAGGGACCCCAGGTCAACCGGCGGGCACACCCCGTCTCCCCGGTCAGCTGGGGGACCTCCAGCGTCGCTTCGGCCTGTGAGCGGTAGTCTGCGGAGTGTGACGTCGAACGTCTGCACCCACCGGTGCGCTGCGCCTTTCGTGTACGGGTGCCCGGCGTCACAGCTCCACAATTCGTCCGTCTTTCAACTTCTTAGGTAGAATCCATATATGGAGACCGAGACGGCCACCCGCTGGCTGACCGATGACGAGCAGTGCGCCTGGCGCACGCACCTGGACGTCAGCCGACTGCTGATGCACCAGCTCGAGAAGGACCTCCAGCCGTTCGGCCTGACCAACAACGACTACGAGATCCTGGTCAACCTCTCCGAGTCGCCGGACCGGCGGATGCGGATGAGCGACCTGGCGGCGGCCACGCTCCAGTCCAAGAGCCGCCTCTCCCACCAGATCACGCGCATGGAGAGCGCGGGCCTGGTCCGCCGGGAGAACTGCGAGTCCGACCGCCGCGGGCTGTACGCGGTCCTCACCGACCAGGGCACCGAGACCATGCAGAAGGTCGCGCCGCACCATGTCGCGTCCGTGCGCAAGCACTTCATCGATCTGCTGACGCCGGAGGCGCTCGCGGACCTGCGGGCGTCGCTCTCGCCGGTGGCCGACCACCTGCGCGGTCGGCGCGGCAAGGCGTAACCGGGTCGCTGTCCTACGCGGCGGGCAGGCGGAGCTCGAAGAGCGCGCCGCCCGCCGCGGCCCGGCCCAGCTCCAGCGTTCCGCCGTGGCGCACCGCCACATCGCGCGCGATGGCGAGCCCGAGGCCGGCGCCGCCCTCGTCCCTGCTGCGGGCGTCGTCGAGGCGCACGAACCGCTCGAAGATCCGCTCCCGTTCGCCCTCGGGGACCCCGTCCCCGTCGTCCGCGACGCTGAGCACCACCTGACGCCCCTGCCGGGTCACCGAGGCGCTGACCGACGTACGCGCGTGCCGCTGGGCGTTGTCCAGGAGATTGCCCAGCACCCGCGCCAACTGACCGCGCGATCCGTTGACTTCGAGCCCTTCACCGGCTTCCACCGCCACCGCGATCCGGTCGCCCGTCCGCTGTGACGTCTCCTCGCGCACCAGCGCGGCCAGGTCCAGCCGGGTGCTCCCGGGCCGCTCCCCCGCGTCCAGCCGGGCCAGCAGCAGCAGATCGGCGGCGAGCTGCTGAAGCCGTACGGTGTCCTCCACCGCGCCGGGCACATCCAGCAACTCCGGGTGCGCAACGCCCACTTCGAGCTGGGTGCGCAGCGAGGCGATGGGGCTGCGCAGCTCGTGCGAGGCGTCCGCGACGAAGGCACGCTGCCGCTGGACGGATGCCTCCAGCGCGGCCAGCGTCTCGTTGGTCGTCCGGGCCAGCCGGGCGACCTCGTCCCGCGAGCCGGGCTCCGGAACGCGCCGGGAGAGATCCTCGGACGCCGTGATGGCCGCCATCTCGCTCCGGATGCCCTCGACCGGCTGAAGGGCGCGACGGGTCACCAGCCATGTCACCCCGCCGACGACGACCAGCAGCAGCGGCAGCCCGACCAGCATGGCTTCGCGCACGGTGTTCACGGCGTCCTGCTCGGGAGCCAGCGGTGCCCCCGCGTAGACGGTGAGCGTGAGACCGTCGCCGTTCGCCGCCTCGACGGCGGCGAACCGGTACTCGGCGCTCTCGCCGTCCACCGTGGCGCTGCCCGTGCTGAAGCGCGGTTCGGCGCTCGACACCTCGCCCGGGCGCGGATCGTCGTCCTGCTCCTGCCCGTCGTCATCGTCGTCGCCCGCGGGCGGCGGGACCGCGCGCTGGGGCTTCACCTGACCGGTCGCGGTGCCGGAGATGCTCTCCAGCCCTTCGCTCACGGCCCGCACCCGGCCCTTCTCGTCGACGATCTGCACCGGCCGCTCGTCGCCGTCGGGCAGGTCGAGCCGGTCGAGCGCCGTGCCCAGGGCGACCTGGGAGGCCGTCTCGCGGGCGGCGACCTCGGCCTGGAGATCCGTCTGGTCGATGAGATTGGTCCGCAGCACGAGGAGGACGGAGACGCCCGCGGCGATCAGGGCGACGGCGACGACCAGGGTGGCGCCCAGAGCGGCTCGCGCCCGCACCGACCTCATCGCGTGGCCACCAGTCGGTAGCCCGCGCCGCGCACGGTCTGGATGCGCTCGGCGCCCAGCTTGCGGCGCAGCGAACTGATGTAGACCTCGATGATGTTGGGATCGCCGTCGTAGGCGAAGTCCCAGACGTGCTCCAGGATCTGCGCCTTGCTCACCACGTCCCCGGCGCGCACGGCGAGCTGCTCCAGGACGGCGAACTCCTTGGCGGTGAGCGAGGCTTCCTCCGCACCGCGGAAGACCCGGCGGGCCGCCGTCTCCACCCGCAGATCGCCCACCGTGAGGACGGGGGAACCGGCGGCCGGACCGCGGCGGCGGAGCAGGGCCTTGATCCTCGCGACGAGGACCACGTACGAGAAGGGCTTGGTCAGGTAGTCGTCGGCGCCGGTGTCGAGTCCCTCGGCCTCGTCGTACTCACCGTCCTTGGCCGTGAGCATCAGGATCGGGACGTCGTGGCCCGCCGCGCGCAGCGCCCCGCAGACGCGGTAGCCGTTCATGCCGGGCAGCATGATGTCGAGGACGACGAGGTCGTAGTCGCCGTCCGAGGCCCGGTGGAGCCCCTCCAGACCGTCGTGGACCACGTCCACGGCATAGCCCTCGGCCGTCAGTCCCCTGGCGAGGGACAGAGCGAGCCGCTTCTCGTCCTCCACGATCAGCAAACGCATGTGCCCAGGGTCGCGCACCGAAGCTGAAGAACCCTTCAGGTGGCTTCAGCTCGGGTTCAGCATCACCCGGGGAGATTGGTTCCCGTCGCAACCAACCGATCCCTAAGGACACCTCATGAAGCGCAAGATCCTGATCTCCGCAGTGGCCGTGGCGGCCCTGGTCGGCGGCGGCACCTACACCGCGGTGGCCGCCTCGGCCGACGACACCGCGCCGACGTCGAAGGTCACCGTCTCCCAGGCGGTGGACGCGGCGCTCCAGAAGGCACCGGGCACGGTGGAGTCGGCCGGCACGGACGACGACGCGGGCGTCTGGGAGGTCGATGTGCAGGGCAAGAACGGCGACGACCGCGAGGTGACGGTGGACGGGTCGGGCAAGGCGTCCGCCGCCCAGGACGACAAGGGCGACGACGACCGGTCCGACGACAGCGGGTCCGACGACGCGGCCGAGCGCAAGGCCCTGAGCGCGGCGAAGGTCGACGCCCGGCAGGCGAGCGCGGCGGCGCTGGACTTCCGCCCCGGCACGGTCACGGAGGTCGAGTTCGACGACGGTCACTGGGAGGTCGACGTCCGGGGCGAGGACGGGGCGTCGCACGACGTGACGGTGGACGCGACGACGGGCAAGGCGTCCGCGTCGCAGGACAAGGCCGACGACACCGACGACACCGACGCCGCCGACGACACCGCCGACGCCGCCGACGCCAAGGACGACAAGGCCAACAGCGCTTCGGACGACGGCACTTCGCAGGACAAGGCCGACGACGGCTCCGACGACTGATTCCCGGTACGGCCGCCTCCGGCCGTCTCCCCGGCCGCCGGCGGGGCTCGATCGAT
>NZ_JBHXSL010000080.1:0-25748 GCF_042714725.1 Streptomyces sp. NPDC058685 | reverse complement strand
GTCGATCATCAACACTGGTCCAATCAGCCGCACCATGCGTCGGACAAGGTGCCCAGAGCGTAGCCCTGCCCCTCGCGTGCCCGTTCGATCGGGGAGTCAGGGGGAAGCGGTCGATCACGGGGCACTGAGCCGACCTGCTTGGGTGCAGACTCCATCAGCCAGCAGCGTCACCAGCCGACCACCCGACTCAGCGCACTATGCACTCTCCGGGGAAAGCCGTTCAGCCCGCCCCATCATTAGCCGCCAAAACTCGAAGTGCCCTTCGCGCAGCAGCAATCACCGAGCCCCAACCTTCGGACCGGATCAGGTCGGCGCCCTCAGCCGGGATCTGAAGCACCGAATGGAACGAAGCTTCCAGCTCCCTTATTGCGTCGACTTCTTCCTGATCTTTAAGCAGAAGACCCAAACTCATTTCAGGGCGATCCAGACCTTTATCGTCGAAAAAGTCCCACATATCGTCAAGGCTTTCATATCCCGGCTCAACTACTGCCCAGTTGGCTTCCTGCCAGCTTCGATCAGCGAGCTTAACGAGCCATTCAACAAGCTGACTCCTCAGCCAGGGCATCTCCAGACCACTTCCATCAGGGACCATGCCAACTCCTCCAAGTGACCCACTCTGACCATCGGGATATGCCCCTCAGGGTGATCCCGCGAACGAGAATGCCAGCAGGCCACGTGGCAATTGGGCGGCACCTCACACTCGCGCCCAGACTGCGTACGCACCCCCTAGGGCTCTTCCTGCGTGTAACAAGCCTACGAACCCACGAAGGGGCCTCGCAGTGGCCACCGCGGGGCCCCAAAACTACGACCCCTGCGAGAACTCCTCCCAGGGAGCCTCTGACGTCGATTCCGGCATTACTCTCAGGTGCGGCAAGCAGAAAGCAAAGCGGGAATAGGTTCGGTCAATCCAGGCGAGTGCCGTTTTGGTTACCTGCAACCCAGCGGATTCTCGTGGGTCGACTACCCCGCAATTGGCAGTATTCTTCGATCACTTTTCGGACCTCCGCCACTGGAAGCACCCCCCTGGGATCGAAAAACGAAGGGGCATGGAAGTCAGACAAAACGTCGGGGTCGAGCTCAGGTGATTCCTCTGCGTCGGAAACCCAGAAGTAGTGGCCGATGTCGCTTCCGGTCTCTCGCTCGATTCTCTCAGCTTCGCGTCCTCCCGTGTGCCAAACGACACCGCCAAACCCGGACTTCAAATTTACATTGACCTCAAGCATTGAAATCGAGTCCTCGCCACCGTCGTCCAGAATCAGCCACGTTGCCGATACGTCGGGTTCTGTGTTCTGACCTTCCCGAAAGAGCTCATCGAGTACCGTCGAGACTTCTTCGGCGTCTCGCAGGTTACGACGTTCGCCGCGACAATGTACTGCCAGCCTCACGGATTCGTCCTCTTCCCAACTGGCGTCACCGGACTGCCTTTTCCTGGATAGTACACCTTCCGAGTGTGCCCCACGGAAAGAATAGCCTCCGCGGCTTTGCACAGTTCGATACATCACGGCATACACCGGAGTTCCCGTTGATTACCACAGTCGCATGCGCGCTCATTCTTCATCCAGGCTGCGCACTTTGCCTCTACGTGGGACGCTATGCTGTATTTCCCAATCCTCTTCTTAAGACACAAAGGATGACCCGAAGAGCGGAAGGTCGGCCGCAAAGTGCGACCCGACCCCAGTCGTCGAGATTTACGAATCCAGTCGCTGCCCATTCACAGTGCCAGGTTCCCACTCAACGATCGCAGGACGCTTACCATTGTTGAAGCAGAATTCTTCGAGGGCCGCTGAAATCTCTCCTACGGGAACCACGTTCCTCCTGTCGTACCACAGAGGGTAGCCAGGGTCGGCAGTTACACGAGGGTCGAAGCTCGGCGGATTCCGGCTTATGGTGATCCAATGCGCGATTTCAGGATCTTCTGGAATCTCTTCGCCCCACCAGGTCATCCCCCCGTATCCGGTGGCCCTGTTAACCCCCAAGGTCAGGGCGTTGTCGGCGTACCTAGGAACTTCGACTCCGGCTGGAATGTCGAAAACGTGGAATGACGCAATCGTTCCTGCATAGAATCCAACGGGAACCTCTTGTTCCGACTCAAGTTCATTCAACGCTCGATCGATCGCACTCTGCACTTCGTGTCGTTCGAAGGCTAGATTCTTCTCGCCGCCGATCCAGAATTCAACAATCATTATGGCCTTTCGGGTCCTTCGCCGACAATTTCCGTGGGCCTGCGGTCTCCGGGGTGATAAACCTTGAGAGTACTACCCTTGGGAAGTACGGCCCTCACCAACTCACTACAGGAATCCCTACCCGTACATACACCCGCGTTGTTGTTGATAACAACAGTCGCATGCTTCACGTCCCACTGAGCCATTTGAAAGGCGATCTTAGCCTCCGCGTGAGTTGCCCCGAAGAACCCCTTTTGGTTTGGACTTCCATCTCCAATTTCCTTGAGGTACGCAGTCAGAGCCTTTGCAACTTCGTCGTCCTGACTCACTACACGATCAGGGAGGTTGGGTATCGGCTTACCCTCGGCATCGCGGATCACTCCAGTGGTCGTCCACTCGCCAGCAATGTCCTTGAATGCTTGGTCTACCCACCCGGGGCAGGGTTCGGTGGTCAGCCGCCCCCGAGGAGTGGGGATTTGGCCACTGGCGCGGCCTCGGCCCGGGGGTCAGAAATCCGATGCCCTCTCCGGCTCACCCGACGGGCAAAAGCCGTCGATACGGTGGGGGATCAGTGCATGTCGGGGCTGCGGTGGTATCAGGCGAGGGCGGCAACCAGCAGCGTGAACGCGGCGACGATGACGGCGACGCGGATGTAGTGGTAGCGGTTCCAGCGGTGCAGCTGCTCCTTCCAGTCGGCGGGCCGGTTCTCGGGGGTCCAGGTCTTGTTTCGGTTGTTGATCGGGACGAGCAGCAGGATCGACATGACCACACTGAGGATCAGCAGTCCGGCGGCGATGACTACGAGGCCGGCGCCGGGGCGGTGCCATCCGGCGACGGCCCAGATCGCGCTGAGGACGAGCGAGCCTATGTACCAGAACGGCATCAGGGCGCCGAGCATCCGGCCGCCGTGGGCGTGGCCGAGCTGGCCGCTGTCCTCGGGAAGCGCGTCCAGGATCCGGTTCATGATGAAGGCGACGGAGAACTCCACCCCCACCATCAGGCCGACGACGACGGTGGTGACGACCTCGAGTGTGTTGAGCATGACGATCCCTCCGTGAGCTAGCACTGCTAGATGATGGGGCAACGCTAGTACTGCTAACGCTCGATTGTCTAGCGATGCTAGGATCAATTCATGTCGGTAAAGGAACGCAAGGAGCGCGAACGGGCGGAGCGGGAGCGCCTCATCGTGGCGACAGCCCGCGAACTCGCGGAGCAGCAGGGCTGGGACGCAGTCACCACCCGCCGGCTCGCCGAGCGCATCGAGTACAGCCAGCCCGTCCTCTACAGCCACTTCCGTGGCAAGCGCGAGATCATCGGCGCCGTCGCCCTGGAGGGCGCCACCGAGATGGCCGCGGCGCTGCGGGCCGCGACCTCCGCATCGGACGGCCCGCGCGAGCGGGTCGCCGCCCTCGCCCGCGCCTACCTCGACTTCGCCGAGCACAACCCCGCGGTCTACGACGCCTTGTTCCAGCTCGACGGCGGCCTGGCGTACGCGCGGGAGGACACCCCCGAGCCGCTGAAGGACGCCTTCGCCGCCCTGCTCGAGTGCCTCGCCGAGGTCGCCGGCGACGGCGTCCACCCGGGGCTGTTCACCGAGGTGTTCTGGGCTGCTCTGCACGGCCTGGCGACCCTGACCCGAGCAGGCCGCCTGCTGCCCGAGGACGCTCAGCCGAGGGTGGAACTGCTGCTGGAACGGCTCGCCATGGCATGACACACCGTCCCCGCAGGCACCCAGCCGGGCCCTTCGCGCCCCGCCGCTGCCAGCCCGCGGCAACACTTCCGGTCACTCGCACCCACACCGCGCAGCCGCAGACCGCCGGGCCCCGCATCCCAGACGGGGCACCCACCCCGAAGGCTGCAGACCTCAATGATCACGACCGATACACGCCCTAGTAGCGCCTTACGATTACAGAAGACTGGTAGCTCACCAACGAAGGGGCAGTTCGTGGCGCAGGTTGTTCGGCAGCAACTTGTGGAAGCGTACGTGGGGTACCACGCGTTCGGGTTGCAGGAATCCGACGATGCGGACCTGCCGGTCGCTTTCCCGGACGAATTCGATTTCAGCGTCTTCCTCAGCGCCCACCCCGGGCGTCTGGACATCACCAGCGGGGGTCACACCCACACGGCCACGGTGACCGTCGAGGTCTGGGACGCGGCTCCGCCCGCAATGGATCCTGCCGGTTGGGACGAGCAGGCTGAAGCCGATCTCACATCCAGTAGCGGCCAGTTGGCGGTGTGGTCCATGCACACGGGCCGGATGGACGATGTCATCACACTGGCAGAGTCCGGCGGTTCCTGGCGGGTCCGGGTCAGCTGCGTCGGCCGGGCCGAGGCCGCTGCCCTGTCGGAAGGCGACGGGACCGGCGTCGGGGTGGAGCGCTACCTCATACAGTTCTGGCCAGCGAACACGTAGGGCCAGAGCGCGCCGGCGAGGGGCTGTGGTCACCCCCCGCCGGCGCGCGCACCTCGAGTTCAGGAGAAGATGGTGACCATGAAGCCGTCGTCGAGTCCGTCGATGATGCGGTTGGCTGCGTAGGTGGGATCGGGGTTCTGGCACACATTCCGTGAGAGCGGTGTACGAGGCTCTTCTGATCGGCAGACTGGAGAGATGCGGATAGAGAGCGTCGCCAGGATCCATGCAATCCGGCTCGGCGTGACGGTCAGTGCAGTCGTTGCCGCACCGGTTCTGTTGGTGGCTGGGACTCCGTTGCTGCGCCGTATGTTGCGTCGCTACTACCGCGAGGACGGTCCGGGGCTTGTGAGCAAAGAGGACGGATGGGTCAGTCCGGGGTACTTCGTCGTCACAAACGTGGTTGTTCGAGCCCTCTGCTGGCCATCGGAGTTCGTACTCCGACGGCTTCGTCCTGCCTGAGCAGGCCATCATCGGGCGGCGGTGAGAAGCACCCGTTTACGCAGGAGCGGAAGCTTGGCGCGGCCGAACATCTGGCGCTTGATCATCTTGATGTGGTTGACGCGGCCTTCGACGGGACCCGAGTTCCAGCGGCTCGTCAGGCCCTGGACGACGGCGTCCCAGTCCTTCTCCAGGCCGGTGGCGAAAGAGTGGAGGCCGGGAAGTTCCTCGGCTCGCGCGCTGACGACCCAGTCCTTCAGATGCTGGCCGGTGCGGGTGGAGAGGATCGCGGCAAAGCTGCGGACGAGACGGTGGGCCGCCGCGAGTTCCGGGCAACGGGCGAGGACTTCGGTCAGCTGTTTGCTCTCGCTTTCCGAGATGCGGTCGGGGAGACGCATGATCCACCCGGTGACTTGCCGGAGTCCTGGTGGCGCGGGCCCGACGACGCGGATACGGCGTCGGCGCCGCGGCCGCAGATAGTCACTGATGATCTGATAGTTGCCCCGGTAGCCCAGCTCTTTGAGCTCTGCGTGCAGGTGAACGGCATTGGTGTGGCCCTCTGCCCAGCGCCTGTCCAGATAGGGCTTGTAAGGGTCCAGCTGGCTGGGCCGGGGTTGCCGCCGACCGCCGAGCAACTCCTCAGGGGTCGCCGCACGGGCGCATCGGCGGACCGTGTTCCCACCCATGTGTAACTCGCGGGCGATCTCCCGGATGCCATGGCCCTGGTCGAGGAGTGCGTGGACGACGGCGTGACGTTCACGGATGCGTGCTTCGATCGGCGACATCTCCTTTGCCGACGGCGGTTCGACGTCCGGCTGGTCACCAAGGCAGGAGTCGGGTGGCCGCAGGCATCCTGTGTGCCGGCGCACGCATTGCTCCACCGCGGTGCCGAGGTTCTGCCACAGGTGAAAGCGGTCAGCGACCTGGACTGCCTGTGGGGCCCCGATGCGGGCGCCTTCAGCGTAGGAGCCGGCACGATCCCGGCAGATCACCTTGATCCCGGGATGGTCACGCAGCCACGTGGCCAGGGTCCCGGCGTCCCGCCCGGGCAGCAGAGCGAGCGGTTTGCGGGTCTCGCAGTCGATGAGCACGGTCCCGTAATGCTGCCCGCGGCGGGTGGCGAAATCATCGACCCCGAGCACCTTGGGCACTTCCCAGGAGGGGTCAGGAAGCGCCATCAGCAGCCGCAGCAGCGTCGTCCGACTGACCGCACTGTGCAGCACCACGGCCAGCCGGGCTCCCGCCCGGCCGGCGAGCGCGACGGCCACGGCCTCCAGGACCCGGCGCGAGGCGGGCGTCCGCCTTCCGTACCGGAACGTCAGCCCCCGCGACCTGCTCGACGAACGTACGACGCCCGCATAGCGCGTTGTCGCAGTACAACCGCCGCACGGTCAGCTTTATGAGCACCGGCTGGTCGCCGACCGGAGTGTCAGCCAGCCGACGCTCGTAGCCGCTGTGCACTCGGTCCGACGGACGCTCACAGCCCGGGCACGAAGCAGTGCCATCGATGGTTCTCGCAACGATGTTCACCACACCGCACTCCGTGAACACCCGCTCCACCAGGACCGCGCTGAAGTGCGGAAACAGCACCGCTATGAGGTCATCACACCGCACCACGGTCCCAGATGACGCGACATCACCGTGGCAGAACGCCGCTGATCGTCCTCACGGAATGTGTGCCAGAACCCCGTTTTCATCAGCGAAGCCACCGTGCAGACCTTTGCCGCTGCCCACCTCGACGGCCCGAGATGCTCCAGTAGGCTGCGCTGGTCATGGACACGCACGCTGCACTCGAGCAGACCCAGCACGACGCGGTCGCCTGTGGTCCGCCGATCCTGAAGCTCTTCCGGGACGTCATCGCCGATCGCCTGCCGGACCGAATGCCGCTCCAAGCGGCGATGCTGTTCAACTCAGAGATCGACCCCGACTGGAACGACCGGACATTCCTCGCCGAGTTCTACAACGAGATCCTCCACCAGGACACCTGCCAGCCCTACACCGCCGACGGCCTCGTCCTGCTCGCGGCGCTGGCGGTTGACGACCGGGTTCCCGCCCGACAGCGGTTCGAAGCCGTCGGCCTGCTGTTCCGCGCCGCCACCGTCGCCGAGCGCCACCTCGCCGAGAGCTGGCCAGCCGCCCCGCAACATGCTGATCCCGACAGCGAGGCCCGGGCCTACAACGCAGTCCTGCCGCACACCCCTGATCTGCTGGCCCGCTGGTCAGGCGAGTGCTTCGCAGTCCGGCTGGCTCTCGCCGGCCTCGCCGTCGTCTTCCCGACAAACCGCACCCTGCCCGCCCTGACAGCGCGCCTGCACACCGTCATGGACCAGCATCCCCAAGGCACCGACATCGGTGACTACCTGCGATTCGTCCTCGTGCTGGCTGCCCAAGACGACAGCCAGACCCTCGCCGTGACCGAGAAACTCACCGACGCCTACTGGCCGGGCACAGTGCGCGGAGCGCCGACACGGGCACGAGCTCTCCACCTCCTCGGCCAGATGCTGACCAGGGTCGGAGCCGGACTCACCCGGCCAGCGCCGACCGGGCAGTGACCCCCGCGCGCGCTGGCAATTCTCGCGAACATTCGCGGGCGACAAGATCCGCAGCTGCTGCCCAAACCGGCGGACAACGCTGCCCCTGGAAGTGAACAAAGCCAGCGGCACGCTCAAACAACGGCATTGGCCGGGAACTTCGAAGCGGAACAAGCTCACGAGTGGTCCGACGGCAGCTCGGCTCCCGCTCGCGACTCGGCATGAGAGGCGTCCAAGGCGTCACGCATGCGTCGCAGGCGTCGGTTCTGCAGGGTGCCGTTGGCGGTGAGCCAGCCGATAAAGATCACGAAGAGTAGCGCGACCGATGGTTCTGGAGTGCGGGGGCGCTCTTGCTGTACGTGATCCAGGCCATGGTGCCCGGCTCACCCGGAAGCCGGTCGTAGATCTCGGCCAGGGAGGAGGGCGTCTCCACCCGCTGCCCGTCGCGGTAGATCGGGGCGTCCACGACGCTGCGTTCCAGCGGTACGGGCTCCTGGGGGCCGCGCTCCGTCCATGGATCCATCGAGTGCTCGGGGGCCGGGTCGGTCTGCTGCCCGGTCCCGTGAGCGGGCGGGCGGAGCGGCCATCTACCCGCCCGTACACGCCAGTCGGACATCATCTGCACCTCGCTACTTCAGCGCCAGCACGATGACGGCGCCGACGACTCCGGCGACCAGGGCGAATCCCGCCGGGAGCCAGCCGCCGTCCCGCCACGGGAAGCGGGCGTCGAGCGAGAGGCGGCGCGGGCCCACGGCGGCGATGGTGAGCGCGCTGACGGCCAGGGTCATCGGGTACTCGAAGCCGGGGCCGGCGGCGGACCACAGCGCGATGTCGGGAGCCACCGACATCGCGTTGATCATGACGCCGACCGAGGCCGCCGCGGCGAGCGGGGTCAGGAACCCCACGGCCAGCCCCAGGCCGCCGAGGAACTCGGAGATCCCGCCCAGCGCGGCGAAGAAGATGCCGGGGTCGTAGCCGATCTGGTCGAATCCCTTGGCCGTGGCGTCCAGGCCCGGCCCGCCGAACCAGCCGAAGAGCTTCTGGGCGCCATGACCCGCGAGGATCACGCCGACGGCGAGCCGGAGCAGCAGGATCCCGGCGTCGGTGGCGCTCAGCGCCGCCGGTGCGGCGCCCGTGCCGGGGCCGCCCGAGTGACGAGCACGCTCGGTGAGGGGTTTCATGGTGGTGTCACCTCCTGCGCCGGGACCGGGAGTCCCGGCGATCGTGCTCCGGCGGTCGTGCGCCAGGTGTCGGAGCCTCACCACCGATACTGCCCCCCGCGGCGGAAGTGGGCCAAGTTCACGACCGCGGTCACCGTATGACGGACGCCGGGCGGTCACCTCCCGCTTCCATGCTCACCGGAAGTCGTCATGTTCCCGACATGGAGGAGTGCTCTGTGAGCAGGCCCCATCCCGCCCGGGCGGTCACCGTCGCCCTGGGCCTGGTTCTCGGCTGACAGCACCCTCATCGCCCCCGCCCCGGTCAGCTGCGAGGACCTGGACCGTCGCTGGGCGGCTCTCCAGTCCGGGCCCCTCGCCCCGTACACCGGGCTCCATGTCGTCCATGGCGAGGACGAGTACGTCGAGGAGAAGGACGCGTGACCGCCTGGACCCGGACCATCAAGCTGCGTGGGATTTCAGCCCGCGTGGAGGGCCGAACCCCCTGTCGGCATCCCCCACTCCTCCGTCCCTCTCCGAGGCCGCCCCGGTCCGCCTGCCTGGTGTAACGGGGGCGACCCCGGCGGCGATCTCCGATGCGTTCCGCCATCTCACCGTGATCATCGCGATCGGCGACTCGGGTTGGCGGTGCGCCCGGATCTACGAGTTCGTCGCCCGGCGCGAGGACGAGACCGGAACGCTTCTGGCGTGGGAGGCGACCCGGGGACCGGTCCCGACGGCGGATGTGGCGTTCGACGGGTACGACCGCGGCCAGGGGCAGCTCCTGGAGATGGTCGGCGAGCGCGGGTGGATTCACCGGACCGAGCTCATGGCCGCGCTCCAGCGCCGCATTCGGGGCTGGCCGGCGGTCGAGGGGACGTGCTTCTGCGGCTACCCGGTATAGCCCGACTGGGACCACACGGAGTGCCGGTCGGGCATGGAGATTGCCTGATCAACCAGGCAGTCATCCCGCCGATCCGCGGGCACCGCCTGTACCCCGACCCTAGACATTTGCCCTGCGACCGGCCGCGCGCGGCTGTCTTACCGCCGGGCGGAAGAGATCTTCGAGCAGAGCACCCGGCTCCTGGCCAACCCCCTCGCCGCCCCCGATGGCTTCAACGACCTGGAGCGCTCGACCGGCTTCGGCACAGCACCCTGACCCACGACGCAGAAGACGGCACCACAACGCCGATGCTGCTGGCCCGCTCCCGCCACGCCTCTGTACGGTCCCTGGAACGGTACGCGCGGCCGGGTGTCGACGCTGTCGCCGCACTTGTCGCCCAGCGCGACCCGGCCGCACGGCGCAAGGGCTGAAGATCAACTACTGACGGCTTTGGGCTTACCTCGGCGATACCGGGTTCTGGCGCGGTGGCTGCGTCCTGCGTCCCGCCGGGCGGCCCCGGCCGTCACGGCCGGGGTCCTTGGCCTTGGTCGGGGCCGGGCTGCTGGTGCTGCTGCTCGTGCTCCTGGCGGCGGCTGTCGGCCGAGGTGGCGGGCGCATCCGGTGCCTCCCCGTCCTCGATGGCGCGGCGGCGGGCGTTGGCCGTGCGGGTGAAGGCGGCGAGTCGTTCCAGGTTCTCCGGTGTGCGCATCCACGTCGCCGGGTTGGCCGTCCGGCCCTCCAGGTATTCCTCGGGCATCGCGGCCTGTTGTGGGTGAGCTGGGCGATCAGGAGTGCGCCGTCGGCACGGACGCTGTACTCCCCTATCGTCCGGGTCAGCTGATGCGCCGACCCGTTGCGGGTCGGCGAATGAGGGTCAGGATGACTTCACCCCAGCCGTGCCGCGGTCCGTCCTGTTTGGCCAGGCGGCGGCACTGCCACGGACGGCCGGAGACGAGACGAGACGGCGGTATTTGTCGTGGTCGTAGCCGCGGTCGCCGAGCAGGCTGTCGGGGCGGTTCCGTGGCCGTCCGATCCGGCCGGCGACAGACGGGATCTTCTTCAGCAGGGGTATCAGCTGGGTGATGTCGCCCGCGGTTTCCGCCGGTCAGGGAGACGGCGAGTGGGATGCCCTGGCCGTCGACTAGAACCTCAAAGCAGCTCGGTCCGGGGACAGTCAGAGCGACTGGCCGGGGGACGGCAGCAGGCTCTACTGGCGGTCGGCGAGGTTGCTGTACTTCGCCGCTGTACCGGGCGAAACTTCCATGCCGACCGTGGACGCCAGCCCAACGGCCGCCACGGCCACGAGGACAAGTTGAGGCTGCAGAAACACCGCTCCGAAGATCCACCACCCGGTTGGCGGCTACACGGCCGAAGAGAAGACGGGAGTTCGCCGAGATGAACCTCACTGACCACGCCGGAGTCCGGCTCAAACACGGCAAACCCAAAGTCAATGGCGTGGAGATCCACTACGCGATCGGCGGCACCGGCGAGCCGGTGTTCTTGCTCCACGGTGTGCCGAAGTCCATGTCGTACTGGCGCCACGTCGTACCGCTGCTGACCCCGCACTACACCGTCATCGCGGTCGACAACCGAGGCTGCGGCGGCTCCCAGCGTCCCCTGACCGGCTATGACACCGCCACAATGGCCGCTGACGTCGCCGAACTGGCCACCCACCTGAGCTTTGACCAGTTCCGCGTCGCGGGCGAGGACTGGGGCGCGGCCATCGCCTACGCCGTCGCCGCCTTCCACCGGCCCCGGGTGCAGCAACTGGTGTTCCAGGAAACGCTCCTACCGGGGTTGCCAGTCGGCCCAGGGTTGCCAGGCGGCGAACACGATCCCTCGCTCGCCGCTGACGACGCCCGCACCGGCTGGCACTTCAGCTTCTTCAGCCTCCCAAACCTGCCCGAGTTGCTGCTGGCCGGGCGGGAACGACCGTTCTGGACGTACTACGCCAGACGCCATATGTGGGACCCGAGCGCACTGGCCGAGGAGGACATCGACGAAATGGTGCACTCGGCCGAACAGCCGGGCGGCACCAGAGCCATCTTGGAGATGTTCCGCGCCCGGCAGACCGACGCCGAACAGAACCGCCCGCATTACGCCGACCCCATCACCTGCCCGGTCCTGGCCGTCGGCGCACAGGCCTATCTCGGGGGCGAAGTATCCAAACAGCTCGCGCAAGTGGCCCTCGACGTCCGCGGTGCCGTCATCCCTGCGTCCGGTCACAACATCGCGCTGGAGAACCCGGCCGCCCTGGCCCAGGCCTACCTCGACTTCTTCTCAGGCAACTAGGGTCCGTCTTCAAAGATCATCAGATTGGTGGAACGTGGTCGGGTGATACGCCGTCATGACCTGACCGACCTGGAGTGGGAGTTACTCACTCCGCTCATACCGCGTGCGGCAACGGGGCGACCGCGAGTTACCGGCAGGTCATCAACGGGATGGTCTACGAGATCCGGACCGGAGTCTCCTGGCGTGATCTGCCGGAACGCTACCGGGCCGTGGCAGACGGTCTACACCGCTTTCGCCGCTACGCGTTGGACGGCGTGTTCACCCATGCACTCCAGCAGATCCAGGCTGGCGCGGACGCCGTCGGCGACATCGACTGGCTCGTCCAGATCGACTCCACCGACGTCGTCGCCGCCGTGCTCGGTGACCACACCGACTGGACCGAGCTCACCGAACTGATCACCGACAGCTACCTCGAGATGGCCCCGAAGTTTCTCGCCGCCCGGGTCACCCTCCCGGCTGCGATCAGATGATCGGCGGTGGGCTCGCGTTGCCCGGCGTGCGGCACTACCGGCGTCACACCATCCGATAGAGACGGATCCGTCCTCCGCGGTTCGCGACGTGCCATCCGTGCTGCCGCACATGCTCGATGACCGTCAGATCCATGCGGTCCGCTTCATCCCGGTCGCCGTAGTCATGGCAGAGGACACAGGGGCACTGGAACGGATCATCAGTCATGTGCGGAGGGTACGAGTTGAGCCCTTATGTCGAACCACCGGGGTTTTCCTTCTCAATCGAACAGCGCCTTCACCCTCTGCGATGGCTCCCCTGGATCTGCGCCAGAACCGAAAACTGAAGGCACGTCGGTGGGAACTCAAGGGTCTGTCGCCCTGATGTCAGGGGTAGGCCCGTGAGTTCGCGGTGAAGTCGCGGGGTTGGGCCTGGTGAATGCTTGCCGGCTGTGCACGAGCAGTTGTCGCATCCCCGGGCTGTACGTGTTCTTCCAGATCAGGGCGAGCAATGCGGGTGTATCGACATCATCGATGGTGCGGGCGGTGAGCCGGTCGCGGTAGCTCGCGGCCATGGAGTCGCTGAGGACGGCCACGGCGAGCCCTCGGGCGGCGAGGCTGGCAATGGCGTCCGCGGCGCTGGCCTGCAGAGTGATCGCGGGTTGGAGGTTCCGTGCGGCGCAGGCCTGGTCGAATACCGTGCGCAGGCCGGTGCCGGGCGGCATGCACACGATCGGGTAGGCGATCAGGTCGCGCAGGGTGACCCGCTGCTGTTTCGCCAAGGGGTGCCCGGCCGGGACTGCCGCGACGAGCCGCTCGCTGATGATGGTTAGCGCGTCCAGTCCGTCGGGTGTGGCGGTTGCTGCCCCGATGAGTGCCAGGTCGACGGTGCCGGTGCGCACCCCCTCGATGAGCCGGTCGGAGCTGTCCTCCAGCAGCGAGATCTCCACACCGGGATGTGCCTGGTGGAACGCGGCGAGGGCGTCGAATAGCGGGGTGAGGGTGCAGCCGATGACCATCCCGACGGTGAGGTGCCCCCGGATCAGGGCGGTCACCTCGCCCACCGCCTGGCCGACTGCTCCGGCGGCGGCTAGTGCGACGCGGGCGTGTTCGAGTGCAGCCTTTCCCGCGACGGTGAGGGTGACGGTGCGGGCCGACCGGTCGAACAGCTCGGCTCCGAGTTCCCGTTCCAGCTGGCGGATCTGGGCGCTGACGCCGGACTGGCTGATGTGCACCCGCTCGGCTGCCCGGGTGAAGTTCTGCTCCTCGGCGACCGCGATGAAGTATTCCAGCTGCCTCAGCTCCATGACTGCAGATTCTAGTTTACAGAAGATTCATCTGTTGGAATTCTGGCCAGTCGGCGGCCACGCTGGGAAGCGTCGAAGCCTGACGTCAGGAGGAATTCATGCCGGAGTACGAGAAGGCCATGCGGCCCGAGGACATCACCCGCTTGTTCGTCGAACGATCCAACGCCGGTGACGCGGCCGGCGTCGCCGCACTTTACGAGGAGGGTGCGGTGATGGCCTACCCACCCGGCGACCAGACGGTGGGCCGGGAGGCGATTCGTGCGCTATGGGAGACGGTGCTGGCCAACCGTCCCCGTTTCGAGCAGGAACAACCGCTGCCGACGCTGATCAGTGGCGACATCGCCCTCACCTCGACTCCTCCGAAAGACGGGGCCGGTGCCCGGGCGCAGGTCGTCCGGCGCCAGCCTGATGGAAGCTGGCTGCGCCTGCTCGACCAGCCCGAGTTCGCCCCACCCACCCGATGACCCCTCGCCTCCGCGAGTTCGCGGAACTGAAGGCTGATGGCGTGACCCCGAGAGGTCAGTGCCCCCAGTGTCAAGGAGTTGATCACTAGGTTCGTGGTGAAGTTGCGGGGTCGGTTTCCAGCCGCATCATCGAACGTATCTCCGGAGAAGCACCGGAGATTGGGAAGAACTCCGGGATGCGGACGGTCACCGTCTCCCGGGCCTCGCCATGCCGGAAGGCACCGGAAGCCAGCAGGGGGCAACGGCCCCGACACCCGGGAGAGGTGCGGGGCCGCTCGGCTGCCCTACCCCCTCGCGTGCTGGCCTGCAGGGGCAGGACCCGGACGGACACAACGACGGGGCGGCGTGCCGATCGGCACGCCGCCTCTGGAATGGCCCGCGGTCAGGTGCGGGCTGCCGCGTCAGGCGCGGTGGTGGTGACGGCCCCAGGACTCGGTGTCGACGGTGCGGCCGCGGTCGTCACGCAGGGTGGCGGTGTCGGAGTGGTTGTCCCACACGTAGTGGCGGCGGTCCTGGAAGAGGTCGGTGCGGGTGTCGCGGCCGACGCCGGTGTGGATGCGGACGCTTGAGCGGCCCTGGAGTCGGACGTCGTCGAAGCGGTAGCGGTTGCCGTCGCGGTCGCGCAGGGTCCAGCCGTCCAGGTTCACCGCGCGCCGGGTGTTGTTGGTGATCTCGACCCACTCGGCGTTCAGCGACCGGTTGGAGCCGTTGTCGCGGCCGGGGCTGTCAGCCTGGACCCGGCTGATCTCGACCCGCGGCTCACGGTGCCGGTCGCGGTCGCCGTCGTGGGCGGAGGCCGGCAGGGCAACAGCCGAGACGAGGGCGCCGGCGGCAAGAACGGTCCCGGCGACGCGGCGGGCGGTCGACGAAGCAGACATGATGTCCCCTCAAGAACAGGGCCCCACCAGCCGATACAGCCAGTAGAGGCAGTTGCGGAACCCGACCCGTCCCGGGCCGAGAACGCAACTCTGAAGCCCCAGCACCACCCACGGGGGCCCGACCGGCAGCGGTTACCGTTCACTGACGTATCGGTAACCGTCACCTGTACCGGGCATGGATGCGCGGCGAGCGTGCCCCCGACATTCACTGCCCGCCACAACCACCCCGTTGAACACTCACCGGAAAGCCCTGCGCGCTCCGGTGCACGACTAGTTGCACCGCCCGGCGCACCGCCCGATCGGCCGTACCGATCTTGGTAACAGCCCATCTGCACGTTTCTTCACACACCCGTGCGCACGCGATCCAACCGTTCGGGAACCGTCTTGGTCGCGCGGCGAACCCGCCCGGCGCCGTGTGGTCATGATGAGAACCGGAACGCCACGGTAAGGGGCACCATCGATTCGGGACACAACGAGCGAGGGCGTATTGGCTCACGCTGTCGCAGTCACAGGTGCAGGGCCGGAACCCCGGTGGGGTTCCGGCCCTGCACCTGTGATCCAGCAGCATCACCGCGGTGCACTCACTCACTTGTATTGTCGCTCCCGACCCGTACTTCCTTAGATGCCGGTGGCCTGCTGCGTAGCGGGTGGCGCCGTTGACCGCCTGGGGATGGGGTATCAACGGCGCCGGTGCCGCGCTTGCACAGCACCCTGCTGGGGTCCTCGAACGGACGCTTGTGCCGGGGCGGGCCGCCGTCTAGGGCACGGTGTATCCGCCGTCGACGGGGACTGCGATGCCGGTGACGAAGCTGGCCTTGTCGGAAGAGAGCCAGACCACGGCGTCGGCGATCTCCTCTGGGCGGGCGATCCGTCCTAGCGGGTGGGCGGCGTCAAGTGACGCGCGCTGGTCCGCGTCCAGGGCTGCGATCATGGGTGTGTCGACCAGGCCGGGGCACACGGCGTTGACGCGAATGCCGTGGGGCGCCACCTCGACCGCCGTGCTCTTGGTCATGCCGATTTCGGCGGCTTTGGTGGCCGCGTAGCCGGAGAAGCCGGGAACCCCGATCAGTCCGGCGCCGGAGGACATGTTCACGATCACCCCGGAGCCCTGTGCCGTCATGTGCCGGAGCTCGTGCTTCATCGACAGGAACACACCGCGCACGTTCAAGGCGATCATCCGGTCGAGCATGCCGGTGGAGTAGTCGCGGGTGAGCTGGTACTCACCGTCGTATCCGGCGTTGTTCAACGCGATGTCGAGGCGGCCGATGTCTGCGGCGGCGGCATCGACGGCCTTCTCCACCTGTGCCTCGTCGGTGATGTCGGCCACCACGTAGCGGGCCGAGCCGCCGGAGGCCTCGATCAGACGGACGGTCTCCTTCAGGGTCGCCGCGGTGCGGCCGGCGACGGTCACCAGTGCCCCTTCGGCTGCCAGGGCCAGGGCGGAAGCCCGCCCGATGCCGCTGCCGCCGCCTGTGACGAGCGCCGAGGCGCCTGCAAACTGCTGGTTCATCTCTCTGGATCTGAACCTGATGGCTGCCGTCGACGACTACATCCCCACGCCCGAGCGCGGCGTCGACAAGCCGTTCCTGATGCCGATCGAGGACGTCTTCACGATCACCGGACGCGGCACCGTCGTCACCGGCCGCATCGAGCGGGGCGTCATCCGCCTCCACGAACCCGTCGAGATCGTCGGCCTCAAGAGCGAGAAGTCCACCAGCCAGGTCACGAGTATCGAGGTGTTCCGCAAGCTGCTCGACGAAGGCCGGGCGGGTGAGAACATCGGTCTGCTCCTCCGTGGCATCAAACACGGAGACGTCGAGCGCGGCCAGGTCATCATCAAACCGGGCACCGCGACCGTGCACACCCACTTCGAAGCCCAGGTCTACACCCTGTCCAAAGACGAAGGCGGCCGTCACACCCCCTTCCTCAACAACTACCGCCCACAGTTCTACTTCCGCACCACCGACGTCACCGGCATCGTGACCCTCCCCCGCGCAACCGAAAAGATCACCCCCGGCGACAACACGCCGCTGCGAGTCGAACTGCTCCAGCCCGTCGCCATAGAAGAAGGCCAGCGGTTCGCCATCCGTGAAGGCGGCCGGACCGTCGGTATCGGCCGCATCACCAAAATCAGACGATGACCACCACTCCGGGAGCCGCCGGCGCTTCGAGGGGCAACAACAGGAACTCCTCAGCGCATGGGGCGCGCGCCGCCAGTGGGCCGCAATCGAACGCGAGTACGCTCTCGTGAGTGAGCAGCCCGTACGCCTTCCCCGATGACCTGACAGCCCTCCAGCTCGAGCTCGACCGTGTCCGCGCCGCGTACGAGGAGCACTGCCGCTCCCTGCCGTGGAGCGTGGAGCCAATGATCGGCCGGAACTACGAGCGACCGGTCATGGGAGGCCGTACACAGACGATCACCCACCCCGACTCGCCGGGCTACACACCAGAGCAGATCGAGGCGGACCGCCAGTTCCGCAGCAAGATCCTGGAGCTGGCGGCCGCGGTCCTGGCCCACGACTGGTGGGCCGAGGTACCCGCCGGCGAGAAGCTCGCCGCGCAGATGGCGCTCAAACACATCGGCGACAAGCAGCCCCTCGCCGAGTCCGCTCCATCCTCCTGACCGTGGCGGATGGCTCTTGCTCAGCCCTCCGTCGCGCGCCATGAAGGCCCGGCGAGGGGCACATCGCTGTAGTCCGCAGGATCGCCTACGACAGCTGGACTGCGCCAAGACCGGGCTCGACCTCCAACCGTCCTAACCCCCGCCATTGAAGATCTCTAGAGAGCAGAAGGGGTGAGTGCCGGGCAGCCAGCACTCACCCCTGGGGCATCACTCGACTACTGCGGAGTCGTCTCCTCGGATCTAGCCGAGGTGGACGACTGAAGCACAGTGCATTCAGAATCCCACCGCGGGAGTCCGTATCGAACCTGCTCGAGATGACGATCTGTGTAGTTCGGCGGCGCTTCAGGGAGCGCGTGGGCTTCCAGGAGGTAGAAGTCCGCATGCTCTCCGCTGACAGAAAGATTGCCGTCTGGGAAGAAGTCCAGACCCAGTCGGAAGCCGCCATCGGCCGCAGAGGGGCGACTGGAAACGGCCGTGAAGGCCATCAAATCCAGTGTCTGTGCCGCTCCGGACCAGTGGAATGACTGCAGGCCACGGATCACAAGCAGGCCGGCATTTCCCGTGGGGTGGTACATCGCGGTGCGCATGTCGAAGAGTAGCGCCGCACGATTCGCGGTCGGACACAGTCTACTGTCGAGGAGTTGCGTGTCCTCAAGGGAGTCGGTTTCCCTGAGCGGGTCCCATTCGATGGATTCCAGGGCCTGATGGTAATCCTGGGATGTGAAGAGATCTTCTATGAGAGTCATGGTATCGGGATGTGCCAGTAGGGATCGGATTTGGTGACGGTCTGTCCAGTTTTCGGATTGATGAACTGACCACCCTCATTGACGTAGGTTACATACCCATTCGAGTACTGGTGCGGCCCGCTAGCCACCGGGTCCATCACGCGTACGTATTTTACGGTCTTATGGAATCCGTTAGCTGCAGCCTCGGCTTCCTTAATGTCATAAAACCAGCCCTTCAGGTTGTTGGCCGTCGCAATGGCTTTGCGACCTTTCGGGGGCCAGAGGGTTTCGCCATTGGGTCCTGTGCTCGGTGTGCGACATCGGTGCGTGCGCGGTGGTGGATACCGTCGGCGAGGGACGTGCTGCCGGCCGTGAGCGCCGTCGGCATCCATGCCGCAGTGAAGGTGCGGTGCGCCAGTGCCCGCGGCGGACCCATGCCGGTGCTGGTGTCGCGGCAGTGGGTGTGCAGGGCGGCGGGCAGGCCATAGCGCTCCACCGCGGCCGCGGTGAGGACGAGGATCGGGTCGGCGTCGCGGCCGTTGCGCTGCAGCCGGGCCTGACCGAGCCGGGCTTCGGTCAGCGTCCAGTCGACCAGCGCCGGGATGGACTTGACGGGCACGTCCAGGACCAGGCCGCCGACGCAGTACGCCGACACCTGCCCGTCCTGGTCGGCGTCGATGACCGCGAGCGGACCGTTCTCGAAGCGCGGGTCGACGGCGGCCGCCGTGGCCGTGCAACCACTCCGCCGCTCGACTCGGCCGACGGCAACCAGACTTCGGCCCATCCCCCGCAGCTGGAAGCGATCATGGGTAGCGATCGCCCCAATTTCTTCTCGCGCGGGGGCTGCTATACGACATGATCGCGGCATGGCGGGAATGTCGATCACTGTATGTCTGCCGGGCACGGCGGCGGGGCGCGTGGACGAGGCAGTCAAGAAGGCGATGGCCCCATTCGAAGTGGACTACACCAGCGGCGAGGAACTGGACATCTGGGACCATGCCCGCATCTGCGGTGGAGCTGATGGCCACGGCTTTCCGGTGCTGCCAGCCCACGAGGGCGATCCCCGGCTCATTCACGACCGTCCACGGCACGACGGCACCCTGGAGCCCAGCCGGACCGGGATGTGCGCGGGCGGGCCGCGAGGACTTCTCGACTTCAACGCGACGCGTGCCGAAGCGGAAGAGGTCGCCGGCGAAGCATGGGACGCCTGGCATTCGCTGGCCGCACACCACCCACCGGCGGAATCCCAGACCAGCCTGTACCGCCGAACCGGTCCTTCGGGCCCTCACTACTGGAACCAACCCCTGGTCCGCGCCTTCGACGAAAAGCTCAGCACGCTGCGTCGCACACATCGTACGCACCGCTTCAGCAGCGCACTGCTGAGCTCCACCGACCCTGTCGAGGACATCGGCGCGGTGAGCCGGGCGAAGTTCGTTGCCCGGCAGGGAGACCTGGTGCCGAGCCCGCGCAATGTACTCAGTCTCGACGGCTGGTGGTACGAGGTCGAAGACGTGCGCCTGCACGGCGCTTGCCACAGCCCCGCCCAGTGCCAGCATGAGCCGGATGTCGGCGAAGGCCAGGCCGCCGTCGACGCCTACCTGGCAGGAGTGCCCGCCGACACCCTGCTCGTCCGTGTGCACTGCCATGTGTAAAGGCACAGCCACGCCCAGCAGGGCTTCCTCGGGCCGGGGTTGATGGTCGCCTTCGATCCTGATGCTTAGGCGATCAATAGGTGGAAGAGCCGCCACCGTGGTCGGCAGGGTCGACAGGATTCTGCCAGTGACTGTCACTGCCGTGATCGCGCTCGCGTCGCACGTCGATGGCCCAAAGGGCCGCTCCGAACAGCACAACAACCACGGCGAAGCCGCCGATCACCACCCACATGTCTGACGCCCAGGTTTCCGCTCAGGTTCCGGATTCTGCCGCCTGGCGCTGACGCCGCGTCATCGCAGGGGCGGGCCCGTAAAGGCACCGACCTGCACAGCACACGTAGGAAGCCGGCTTGGCCGGGCATAGACCGCGGCTCCATGGGCTACAAACAACAGGGGCGGGACATGACGAACATCGGTAGGGACAGCCGGAGAGGCGCACGCGCGTCCGGCACGCGGAAGCGGTGGATGCCAAGAATCGCGGCCATCGCCGGATTCGCCATGATCCCCGGTCTGCTTACGCCGATGGCCTTGGCAGCAGATCCTGCCCCCCAGCGGCGCCCGGACCTACCGAGTACCTCGGCCGGCAGTCAGGTCAGCCACGCCCTGTTCGGCTACGTTGAAGACCGCGGTGATGCGGCGTGTGGTGGTGCTCATGTGTCCTCCGTGAGGGTCGGCGGCCGGATAGTCCGGGGCCGGTCGGCTCGGGCGGCACACCCCCGGGAAAGGGGTGGCGCGGCAAGCCTGGAGGCGCACAAGGGGGACGGGGCTGCTGTTCGCCGCCCCGTCCCGCCTGCTGCTTCGGCGAGACGAAGGCGTGTTCCGGAGGACGGGAACCGGCTGGGGAACAGCCGTGCCGGCCCGTTCCCGGCAGGTCGGTTTCGGACGCGGCGGCTTGGCCATTCGGTGAGTCGGAGTCGGTCCGCTTGGGCGTGTCCGAGGGGCGAGAACCGGGGGGCCAAGGAGAGCGACGACCTACGAACCAGCGGCCCGCCGACTGAGGCCACATCGAGCCCGCGTCCGGCTCACGCAGGAATGCCCCCTACTACGCTCCGGCAACCCTGCCCCCCGGCGGGGGACGCCCGGTATTCACCGTGCCGCGAGGCACGGTGAACGCGTTCGGCGGCCGCAGCTTGCCGGTCAACGTGGTGCTGTTCGGCCTGGGTAGCGCGGGGTGCTGAGAGGTTCAACTCCCCGCAGCACCGGTTCGGGGTTCGGGGGTCGGGTCGACGGGGTCGGGTCGGGTCGCCCGTTCATGGTGTTCCGGTCGCGCTGAGCATCTCCAGCAGCCTGGTCTGCCCGGCTGCGAGTTCCTCGATCCGGCGGGACAGTTCAAGGAACTCGGCGCTCGGCATGACCCTCGCGGGGACAGTCGTGTCGGCCTGGCCTGGGTCGGGGGTGGTGGTGGGGAGGGGATTGGCGACGAATGACCCTTTCCCCTGCATCGTGTGGACCAGTCCCTCTTCCTCGAGGACCCGCACCGCGGAGCGAGCCGTCATGTCGGCGACCTGGTGATAGTCACGTAGGAAGCGCATTGAGGGAATCTGCTCGCCGGGCTTGAACTGCGCGGAGCGGATCTGCTCGCGCAGGTCGTCCGCGATCAGTTGGTAGAGGCATCTCCGGCGGCCGCCCCTCGCGACCAGCTGGGGCAGGGATCCCCCGGATGTGGGGGTCACGGCTGCTGCCCCCCTTCAACATCGGTGGTGGCGCGGGTGGGTGGCCGCTTGATCTGATCGGCGACCTGAGTGATCTCCTTGTCACCATAGGCGGTGCGCACGCTCGAGAACTTGTATCCCGAAGCCTGGGCCAACTCCTCAAGCTTGTAGCGGCGCGGAGGGTAGAACTCCCTCGCGTAGGCCAGAATTTGGCGGATCCGTGCATCCGCCTGCTGTTTCTTCCCCCACTCTTCCTGCAGGGCCAGGATGAGCGGATCCTCCTCCATGCCGTGACTGGCGGCTTCGAGGTTCTCCGCGTATTCCCGGCGATCCCGCTCGATCTGGTCGCAGATCTCGACGAAGTGATCGTCATCGTCATCCGTGTGGGAGAGGTCGCCCTCGTGCGGCTCGTACGAGTCGTGGATGTGCTGGTTGGCGTCTTCCGCGTCACCTTCCGGGCCGCCCTGCTGGCGGGTCGCGACCGGACCGGTCACAAGAGCGGGCACGGGCAACGGGTGCGCGATGGCAGCCAGTTCACTCAACTGATGCATATTGCGATGGTCGCAACGAATTGCGAAATTCGCAAGAGTTGGGTGTGGTCGAACTGCCCCCCGCCCCCGGGGTTGATCCCGCAGCCGAGGGCCGAGGCGACGTCCGGGCCGGGCCGGACTGATGGCTCTAGTTGAGGTCCTGGATGTCGCCGGCGGGCGGCGTCACGTCGACCGGCTGGTTGTGCGCGGAGATCTCGCTCCAGTTGGGTTTGTCGCTCCGGGTCATTTTGAGGATGTAAGGGACGCCCTTCGCGGCGATGTACCAGGTGTTGGTCCAGTCCTTCTGCGGGACAGACAGCGTCACGACCTCTTGGCCGCCCAGCACCGTCGGCTGTCCGGTGAGGGCCAAGGGGCTGCTGGTGAACGCGGCGAGGAGGGCGTTCATGTTGCAAAAGCCCTCCATGCCCGTGGCGCTGGGATCGTTCCTCTTGAGCTGGTTCCACCGACCGGCCATCCGGGCGACGATGGCATCGGCCTGCCCGGCGGGCCGGCCCTTGGCCCACGTACTTCGCACGAAGGCCGCGTCGGGCCTGAAGAACATGGTGTCGGTGGTCCGGATGAACGTGACAGTTTCGCCATCCAGGTCCATGGAACCCCGGCACTGCCCTCTCCGGTCCACAGAAATGTCGATCTCGACATCGTTCTGGACCTCGTGGATACGCCACCGCAGCGAGTTGGTGGTGTGCATCGCAGCCAGCGCCTTGTCCTGCAACTCCGGACCGCTCAACTCCGACAGCGGGATCACTGGTGTCGTCTGCTGCGGCGGAGCTGTCGCCCCGGCGGCCTTCCCGTCCGCCGATTTGTCTCCTGCTGGCCTGCATGCCGCAAGGATGCTGCCTATCGCAAGGACGACGGCGGCCGAAGCCAAAGTAGTGGTACGTGTGGAACCCACGAAGCCCCCCCCGGGCGTTGACGTGCAAGTCCGCTGAGACTAGCCGCCTGCTCGGACAGTGATCACCACGGATACCCGCCGCCGGGGAACACGCACCCAGTCCATTCGCTACGCCGGGCCCCCGGGGCTTCGTCACCGGGGGCTCCACGCACGGGGTATCCCCTTCAACGACGCCCCCCGCACGACGTCACGGCCCGACGGATATTCCTCTCACCGCTCATCGGGCGCCCGCCGCGTCGTCGTCCTGATCGTGGTCGCAGGTGGCGAAATCCGGGGCCTGGACGGCGAGGAAGCGGGCGTAGCCGCGTCAGGAAATCGTGCCGGGCAGCCGGGGCCGGGACGGACTCGCTCAGCTCCCCGCACCAGGCGTCGTCTGGCCATGCGTCGTGGAACTGGATGTCGTAGTGACGGCCTGCATGAACTCGCAGCTCTGGCATGCTTGCAGGCTGTCCCAGCTGCCAGGCACGAGTCTTGTCAGTAGCCCGTGAAGCGTCTGGCACGTCCGGAGCCAGCTGTGCGGGACAGCCCTTAGCTAAGAAGTTCCATCAGCTGGCTCGACTCGACCGTTTGGGAAGTGGTGGGAGGAGCAATGGGTACCGGCCTGCCCAGTTCGCTGAACTGGACCGACACCTCACTGCCGCCATCGACCAGGTACTCCGCCGATCGCAGCATCGGCTTGCCCTCCGCGGCTACGTACACCCGTAATGTGACGGGGCCCGTCACCCTGCTGAGGGCGCGCACCTCTTCACCGCCCTTTACCACCACCGGCCCTCTGGTCACGGGACCGTCAGCATTTCCTGCCCGGGACAGCAGCAGGCTCGCCCGACAGACTGGGGCAATACCATCTGCCGGCGCTCTCTCGGTGGGAAGGTCAGTGACCAGATAGGTGCCGTGCATTAGGCGGAGTGCTGCCGTTTCAGAATCTGTCTCCTGACTTGCGGCAGGATCGCCACTGCCGGGAGGGCCGCCACGCAACGCGCTGAGGACGGCGGGTAGAGCGCTGTCCTTCCACCGGGTCCACACCCGCTTCCCCACCAGAACGCTGTCTGCCTCGCCGAGTCGGCCCTTGCAGTTGCCGTCCGCGCCTACCTGCGCCGTGAACCTGGCACGAGTGCCGTCCTTCGGCCGGAAGTTCCCTTCGATGCGGAAGGAGTTTGCGTCGCGAAGCGGTCGTAGAGCATCTCGCATGGCCGTCGCGTCGCTGTCGCCAGCACCATCCTGGGTGCACGCCTGCAGGCAGAGGAGGGACATGAAGGCTGCGGCTCCACGGCCAGCTCTGGCCGTCTTAAGCGTGTTCAAGTGTGCACCCCTTGATCGGTCTGAACACTTTGCGACGATGCCTCAGGCAATCTGCATCACAGGCCAGTTCATCGTCTTGTCTCCGAGTGACAAGAGTAGCGGGGCATCCATGCGCTGCAGTTATTCTGAGTCTCCTCGCCGGAAGCGCGAAGTCCAGACGCCGGGTCGGGGAGAAACTGGTTACCTCTACAGCCGATCGAAAAGAGTCCCGTAGCGTCTGACCAGGACTCGTTGAGCTGGCGCGTGAAGGTCGCAGGTGCGGCTCGCAGTGACGGTGACATCACCGAGCCCTCCAGCACCCAGCCAACCTTCGCGCCAGGGCCGTTCTCTTCAGGTGAAACCGTCACGATCGCGGTGGAACTCTACCGGCATACAACCAGTTGGAAGGCCCCTCGCGTCGCACATTTACGAATCCAGTCGCTGCCCATTCACCGTTCCAGGTTCCCACTCAACGATCGCAGGGCGCTTGCCATTGCTGAAGCAGAACTCTTCGAGCGCTGCTGCAATATCTTGCACGGGAACCACGTTCCTCCTGTCGTACCACAGAGGGTAGCCAGGGTCGGCAACTACACGAGGGTCGAAGCTCGGCGCATTCCGGCTCACGGTAATCCAATGCGCGCTGTCAGGATCCTCTGGAATCTCTTCGCCCCACCAGGTCATGCCCCCGTATCCGGTGGCCCTGTTGACCCCCAAGGTCAGGGCGTTGTCGGCGTACCGGGGAACTTCGACTCCGGCTGGGATGTCGAAGACGTGGAATGACGCAATGGTTCCTGCGTAGAAACCAACAGGAACCTCTCGTTCCGACTCAAGCTCGTGCAACGCTCGATAGATCGCGCTCTGCACCGCATACCGATCGGAGGCTAGCGTCTTCTCGCCGCCGATCCAGAACTCAACGATCATCGTGGTCTCTCGGGTCCTTCGCCGACCAACGAAGAGCCGGGCTTTGCCGCCTGGTCGGAGCTAAACGACGCACAGGGGCCCTCGGGGCAGGCCGAGACCGAACTCGAGATCATGCCCTTGGATGTCTGGGTCTGCAAGGGCGGCTTGGTATTGCGAACGGACAAGCCCCGCCATCGCCGCGCAGGGCGCATTCTACCTCTCCGCCTTCTCGTCAGGGCCCGGCGGTCCCCGTCCCGCGGCGGGCAGCTGCGGGGATGGTTCACTTGCCGGACAGCTTGAGGCCGCCGGGGAGGGTGTGTTGGAACCAGGATTCGTCGTCCTGCTGACGCGGGCAGGCTTCGGCAAGACGAACTACAAGCGAAGGAGTGAAGTCGAGCGGACGATCAATGCGTTGAAGAATTCCCGAGCCGTGGCGACGAGGTTCGACAAGCGCGCCTACATCCTCCATGGCACCGTCACGGTCGCCTCGATCCGCCTTTGGCT
>NZ_JBHXSL010000079.1:7026-25821 GCF_042714725.1 Streptomyces sp. NPDC058685 | reverse complement strand
GCCGTCTGCCCTCCGCCCCCGCGCGCCGCGGTACGTATCCGTCGGTCCGCTCAGATGCCCTGTGCCGCGTCGAGTTCCTGGTAGTAGTGGCCGACCAGAGTCAGATACGCCAGGTCGCCGGTCTCGCTGTCCCGGGAGAACTGGGGCGCGCTCTTGATCTCGTCCCGGGTACGCCCCAGGAAGACCTTCTGCGCCTCGACGTCGATGTGGGTCACCAGGCCCGCGGGGATCAGCACGCTCTTGCCGAACACCCACACCCCCGTGTCGACGACCAGATGCTGCACACCCGTGTCGTCCTGCTGCCTGTCCACGTGTCCGACCACTCCGTCGGACGCCTCGACGACAAAACCTGTGAGGGACAGACCTGTTGAATATCCGTCGGCTGCCGAATAACTCCAGATGCTGTTCACTGCCATCTCCTGTCCCTGTTCCTGGAGGAAAAGCGGCCGGGGCCGCGCGCTGGAGGAGACCAATCCTGTACGCGCGCCCCGGCCCGCAGACCCCGGCTACCCCGTCGCGGGAAGCGCACGCTCCCCGATCACCGGGCAGGCCGGCGGCAGCGGAGGATCTCAGCCGACCCTCGTGTACGTCACATCGAAGTCCGGCGTCCAGGTCTCGCCGTCACGCGATCCCTCCCAGCCACCCCTGATCGTGCCGCCCCCGTCGTCGATGGTGGCGGTGAATCTCTGGTGGAAGCCGGGTGCTGCCCGCCACTGCCTCCACACACCGTCGTGCACGCTCGTCCGGTAGACGCGTGCGACACCCCGGCCATCGGCATACAACGTCGTGAACTCGTCGGCCGTGTCGTCGTAGCCGGTCAGCGTGACGGTGGGGAACGGCAGATGCGGACCCCACTCGGCGGGAACGGCCGAATCCGGCCCCACGTCCGCGCGTTGCACGAGAACGACCCCGCCCTCCAGCCAGGAGAACTCGGTCCGCACCGGACCGGCCCGGTGCCCGAGGGCCCACATGTCCCATGCGCCCACGAGCACGTCCAGCCGGCGCAGCGCGGAATGGGGTGTCGGTTGCCGCATCGGGATTCTCCTCGTCTCGCGATCGGTACCTGCGGGAGCGGTACCCACGAGTGGAGACCGGACCGGACGGCCGGACTCATCGCTGTCTCGGGTCCCGAGGCGATGTGCCCCGGCCAGGAAGGGTCCTGGCGCCGATGCGCCCTGGTACCGAGGCGCTGCCGGGCCCTCCGCTCGCGGCGCGGGCCCGGCACCCGAGGGGTGTCAGCAGGTGCGTCCGGTGTAGACCGCGCCGTCGATCTTCCCGGCGGATCCGAGCCAGGTGGTCCCGGGCGCCACACAGCGCTCGTAGTTGGGCCCGAAGACCTCCACCTCGACGATCACGCGGGAACCGTCGCTCGTGCAGTGCTGGTAGTAGGCGTCGGTGGACGTCTCGTAGAACCCGCAGGGGTTCATGAGGGCCGTTCCCGCGGCAGGGGCCGCGGGGGCCGCCGACGCGGTGGTGGCGCCGAGGACGAGGGCAACGGCACCGATGACGACCGACAGGGAACGGCGCATGGCCATGGATGTCTCCTACTCGAAAAGGGTGATGCCCGTAGCCGAAGGGCTCGGGTCCACAGAGAGGATCCATGATCACGAACGCAGTGCTGTTCGAACTCCCCCGAACGGCGGCAGGAGTTCACACCGTCGGGTGCCCGCTATGCCTTCGGCGGCGCGCTCACCTGCTCGCCCGGTGACAGCGCGACCTCGGCCCACACCTGCTTGCCGCCGGCGAACGGTACCGAACCCCACGCCGTGGACAGCGCCGCGACGATGAGCAGTCCGCGACCGCCGGTCGCGTCGAGGTCCAGCGTCGTCGGCCGGGCGGGGGAGCGGGGCGAGGAGTCGTTGACGGCGATCCGCAGCCGGTCCTGAGCGAGCGTCAGATCGAGGCGCACCTGCCCCTGGGTGTGCGCGATCGCGTTGGTGACCAGCTCCGAGACGATGAGCAGCGCCACATCCATCTCGTCCACCGCCTCCCAGCCGCGCAGGGTCCGGGCGGTGAAGCGGCGGGCGTGCACGATCGCGTCGGGGAGCCGCCACACCGTCCAGCGCGCCCGCTGCGGCCGTACGAGCATGCCGTCGTACCGCAGGAGCAGCACGGCCACGTCGTCGTCGCGCCGGTCGACGTTCCCGAGGAGGTCGTCGGCCGTGCGTCCCGTGTCCGACGGATCCGCGGCGCTGAGCAGCGAACGGAGGCGGTTCATACCGTCCTCGAGCGGCAGGTTCGCCGACTCGACCAGTCCGTCCGTGAGCAGCGTCAGGACCGTGCCCGGGGTCAATCCCGCCTCGGTCATGGGGAACTGAGCATCCGTCATGACGCCCAGTGGTGGACCGCCCTGGACGTTCAGCTCGTCGGTGGATCCGTCCGGGTGCCGCAACAGGGGCTGGAGATGGCCCGCCCGAACGAAGAGGGCGATGCCCTCCTCCATGTCCAGGTCCACATAGCAGCAGGTCGCGAAGAGATCGGTCTCCATGCCGATGAGCAGCCGGTTCGCGTGGCTGACCACGACATCGGGGGGATGCCCCTCCACCGCGTACGCCCTGATGGCCGTGCGCATCTGCCCCATGATCGTGGCCGCCTCGGCACTGTGCCCCTGGACGTCTCCGATCACGAGCGCCACATGGCTGTCCGGGAGCGGAATGACGTCGTACCAGTCGCCGCCCACTTCGAGCCCGACCGTCGCGGGCAGATAGCGGGCCACCGCCTTGCCGCCCGGCAGCACCGGAAGCTTGCGGGGCAGCAGACTGCGCTGAAGCGTTCTGGCCAGCTCATGCCGGGCGTCCAGCGCGTGGGCGCGCATCAGGGCCTGGCCGACCAGACTGGCGGTCGCCGTCAGCAGGGACCGTTCCTCCGGGCCGAACCGGTGCTCCTGGTCCCAGCCCACCAGGCAGGCCCCGACCATCCTGCCGTCGGCCAGCAGCGGCAGCACGGCGAGACCGCCGGGTCCGATGTCCGCGAGTCCGGGCTCCAGATCGGCGCCGGGCAGCCACACGGAGACCGTGCCCTCGCGCAGCGCGCTCCTGAGCGTGGGCAGGGCGCTGCTCGCCGCGTCGGGCCACTCGGACCGCCACTCGGATCTCCACACCTCGGGCCAGGCGTCGGGGTCGGGCGGGTCGAGGATGGTGACGACCAGGCGGTCGGCCTCCAGCTCCGCCACGGCGACCCGGCTGGCGTCGAGCGGTGCGCGCAGGGCCGCGACCACGACCTCGCTGACATCGCGGACGGTGGTGGCGCCCGCCAGCTTGGCGGACAGCCGCTGCACACGGGACACCTCGTCGGCGTTGGGCCGCAGATAGGAGGCGTCGGCGACGACGCCCAGCATGCGCTCCGGCTTTCCCTCGGGGGAGAGCAGCATCCGGCACCTAAGGCCGAGCCAGCGGAGCTCGCCGTTGGGCCGGCGGATGCGGAAGGCCAGTTGGTGGTCCGTGGACGACGACCGCCCCGGCTCCACGATCGACATGAGAGCGGGCACATCGTCGGGGACGGCGCACGCGAGGAGCGTCTCCGCACGCCCGTCGAAGTCCTCGGCCGCGACGCCCAGCAGATCGAGGACCTGGTCGTCGGCCTTCATGTCGCCTGTCTTGAGCACCAGGGTGAAGGCGCCGCTGCGGGGCGGGAACAGTTTGGCACCCCGGCGCGGACGGACCTGCGGCTGCCGCTTCACGACCTGTGTGTCCAGCGCTTCGATCCCCGCCGCGACCTGATCCGCGTACAGCTCCAGCAGGTGCCGGCAGTCCGTGTCGAAGCCCTCCGCGGAGACACCCACGACGACGAGGCAGCCGAGTTTGCTGGTGTGCCCGCCCAGTGGCAGGGCGCCCAGCGACGTACTGCCCGGCCAGGCTTTGACGCATTCCGCGAGGACGGTGTCCGGGCCGGGCGTCGCGTCGCCCGCCCGCGCGTACTCCGCGAGCTGCGCCGGGCCGAGCCACCGGTTGCGGTCGTCGCGGAAGGCGTCGGCGACCGGCGACCGGCCGGAGAGGAAGAAGGCCTCGGGCAGCGCGCAGGTATTGCCAGGGCCTTCGACCACGTCGGCCAGGTCGAGCCGGTCGTCTTCCCCCGAGTAGAGATAAACGGCCGCGAACTCGGCCCCGCAGAAAGCAAACCCCTGCCTTGTCAAGGCTGCATCGCCTCCCAGGAAGCCGTGGCCGCGCCAAAGGTTCGTGGCGTAGAGATACCCGTTTGGCCGAGATCGAGCCCTCGCCGTAAGCGCCTCACTCTATGCCGCAATGTTCGTGGTGGAAGGGCCGAACGAGCAGCTCTGTGATGACCGGTCATCAGAATATGACCTCTGTGGTCGGAAACGGACAGGCGGCCGGACAGGTGTGCGACGTTCAGGGGGTGAGAGGGTCGCTTCTCCATTGCTGTGTCGCGTCGGACGACGGCGGGACCGCCGGTTTGAGGACCACCGCGGTGTACGCCGTCCGGTCGACCGGGACCACCGCGAGCCCCTGCTCCTCGCGGGGTACGAGCAGGCCGTCGGGCGACAGATCGAAGGGCGAGGCCGGTTCGTCGCCGGTCAGGGTGCTGCACGGCGAGAGCTGAAGCCGGAACGAGGTTCGGTGGAACGCCAGGCACAGGTCGTCCGTCCCGGCATTGCGCAGCAGACCGGACGCGTCGAACCGCCAGCGTTGCGTGGGCTGCGTCGAGCAGGGCGCGGTGACGGCCGTCGCCCCGGATGTCGCAGGGGAACGCGCGTCGAGGCACAGACTGGTCGCGGCGTTGCGGAAGCGGGCGGACGGGGCGGCGGAGGGACCGGGGGCCGGGGTCGCGGACGGGGGTGCGGACGGAGGCGGGGAGGCCGCGGACGGTGAGTCGGCCGGGAAGAGGAAGAAGCCGGCCGCGAGGGCCGCGATGACAACGTTTCCGGCGACCACGAGCGCGAGGACCGGACGCTGCCGGACCTGCCGCAGGACCGGATTCGCCCGCGAGCCGGGTGTCCGGTGCCGGCCGTGCTCCGGGAGCGGGTCGCCGGTGGGGACGGCCCCGCCCGTGGTGCCCGGGCCGGCCCGCCGGGCGGCCAGATAGGCGTCCGCGCCGAACTCCAGCACCGCCCCGGCGAGGAGCCGGCGCAACCGGTCACCGGAGTGGTCGAACTGATCCGCGGCGCGGCGGCAGAAGGCGCAGCTGTCCAGGTGCTCCTGGAGATCGGCCATCATCGGCACCCCGGGACGGCTCGTGTAGACGTCGAGGAGCCGGTTGTACCTGCGGCAGTAGTCACCGCCCAGATTGAGATGGGCCTGCTGGCACGCCGTGCGCAGAAGCACCCGGTCGCGCTGGAGTTCCACCCGGGCCGCGGCCGGGTTCGGGCTGCCGATGACGGCGGACGTGCCGATGTCCTCCGCCTCCACCTCCGCGTGCCACAGACGTGCCTGCGCTCGTTCCGGCAGTGCGGCGAACGCACGTCGCACGAGGTTGGTGTGCTCAGGACGGGACGGCGACCCCGCCTTGTCGCCGTGCAGTTCGCGCAAGCCCGGCTGGAGGGTGAATCTGCGCTCGTCGCCGCCCCATTCGCCGGCCGTCTGGAGGACGGCGGTCAGCAGCCGGATGCGCCACGGACTCGCGGGACCCGGGACATCGGAGCCGGGTGTGGCGGGGGAGAGGTCGCCGATGGTGCGGAGGAATGCGCCGCCGGCGAGTTTCTTCGCGCTCTCGGGAGAAACGGTGCAGATCGACGCGTAGTCGAGAACCGCCCGCCAATGGTGGGCCAGAAGGCTGGAGACGGATATCCCATTCGTCTGCGCCTTTTCCGAGGCAAGGGGAGGATTCTCGTCCGGAATCGGAGATTCGCCCCCGGAGGAGGCGGATGGTCGCGGAAATTCTTTCACCCTTGCGCCCCCATTGGTCTGTACTATTGCCCGGCGCGGAGGAAAGCAGCGGACCGGCCTGGGTGGGGCCTTGGTCGGGGATGGGCTGCTCCGCCGTCCGAGCTGCGCTTACTGCGTGGCTCGTGGGCACAGAGTGCACTACATCGCGCGCCCGGGCAATCCCGACCTTGACGCCGCGCCGGAATTGTGGTGTTCCCGGCTCCATCCCTTTTGTCGAGCTGACCCGGGAGTAGCAATTTGTGGTCCGATGTTTGGGAGTGCCAGCTTGTTGAGAACGAAACCATCGCGTTCTGTGAATTGCCTCACCGGTAAAGATCCGGCCACCATTGGCGATGATTGTCACATGCAGATAAGTGCCTCATCGAGATGCGTGGATGATCCTGTCACTCGTGCGAGTGAACAATGAGGCACAGAGATGCGATTGAGGCCCGTCGGAGCTATAAGGCCAGACGCTCGGGACGCGGTACGTGTGCCCTTGGACACAAGCCCCCGGAAGGCGGCGGCCTCTGACGGGCTGTCATCGCTCGGCGACCGATCCTGCCCAGGTCGGAGGACTGCGACGGGCCTTTCGAGCCCACCGGGAATCTCCGCTTGACCCCGCTCCACCGCCCGATCCGCGGCTCGCGCGCCGCAATCACCGCGCAGACCTCCCTGCCGGTGCCGCAGGCTCGGGCAGTGGGTGAGCCCGGAGGGGCGAAACCGGTCCGGCCAACAGAACCATTGCGCTTGTGCCGGTCTCGGTCAGGGCGGATTCTGGAGGCAATGAATCGGGCTGGTGTGGCGCCATGAGCGATGGGAATGCGACGAAGGGTCCCGACTTCCGTGGTCCGCTCGACGTCACCCGAGCAGCCACGGCGGTTCTCGATGCCCAGGACACCGTCGTCGGATGGAGCCGCGCGGCCGAGGAGCTCCTGGGGTACACCCAGGACGAGATCATCGGCCGTCCCCTGGACACCTTTCTGTCGCCGCGGCACCCCGCCGAGGTCCCCGCCGCCGAGTCCGGACCCGGTCCCGGCCCAGGCCCCCGTCCCGGTACTCCCAGCGGCACCGAGATCCGTGTCGCCCGGCACCGCGACGGCCGCAGCCTGATGGTCGCCACCGCCGTCTGCACGCTGCCCGGCGGCGGCCCTGCGGCCCGGGTACTGGTCGCGACCGAGCTGGAGCAGCTGCGGCTCTGGGAGTCCAGGCTGGCGCTGCTCCAGGGCCTCGCCACCCAGTCGCCCGTGGGCCTCGGCATCTACGACACGGAGCTGCGCCTCACCTGGTGCAACGCCGCCTACGAACGCGAGATAGGGCTGCCGTTCGCCGAGTTCCGCGGCCTGCGGGCGGATGAGTTGTACTCGGAGGGCAGGTTCATCACCGAGGGTGATCCGCACACCCTCGACGAGGTCATGCACCACGTCCTCGACACCGGTGAACCGATCCTCGATCTCCACTTCCGTGGTCAGCCGCCCAGCGACCCCGGACAGGAGCACCTCTGGTCCTGCTCGTACTACCGACTCCAGGACGCCGACGGGCACGTCTTCGGCGTCTGCGAGGACGCCTTCGACATCTCCGACCGCTACGAGGCGCAGCAGCGGCTGGCCCTGCTCGTGGAGGCCGGGCGCAGCATCGGGACCGTGCTCGACGTGGTCCGTACCGCCGAGGAGGTCACCGAAGTGGCGGTGCCGGAATTCGCCGACACCGTCACCGTCGACCTGGCGGCCGGCGTCCTGGAGGGCGAGGAGCAGGGTCCGGGCGGTTCGGCGGCCACTGCTCTCGTGCGGGTCGCCGCCCGGCCCGAGCCGACCTTCGGTCCCGACGACCCGGCGCGGAAGAAGCCGCCGGCGCCGGTCGAGTATCCGCCCGGGTCCCTCCAGGTCCGCAGCCTCTCCTCCGGTGGACTCGTGCTCGAGGACAACACTCTGGTCGTGCCGTTGCGGGCCGGGGGAAGCGTGCTCGGTCTGGTCACCTTTGCCCGGCAGTCGCCCTCGGCGGCCTTCGACCGCGGCGAAGTCGCCCTGGCGGACGAGCTCGCGGCCCGTACGGCCGTGTCCATCGACAACGCCCGGCGCTTCACCCGGGAACGCAGGGCTTCTCTCGCTCTCCAGCGTCAGCTGCTGCCGCAGCATCTGCCGCAGCAGTCGGCCGTCGACCTCGCGTACCGCTATCTGCCCACCGACGACGTGACCGGAGTCGGAGGCGACTGGTTCGATGTCATCGCGCTGTCCGGCAGCCGGGTCGGGCTGGTGGTCGGTGACGTGGTCGGGCACGGCCTCCAGGCGGCGGCCACCATGGGACGCCTGCGGACGACGGTGCGCGCGCTCGCCCAACTGGACCTGACACCGGACGAGTTGCTGACCCGGGTCGATGACCTGGTGGGCCAGTCCGCCGACGAGCCGTCCGCGGGGGCCGGCGCGCAGGACCCTCCGCACGACGATGCCACGGGAGCGACCTGCCTCTACGCCGTCTACGACCCGGTCACCCGGCGATGCACCATGGCTCGCGCGGGACATCTGCCGCCCGCGATCGTGGAGCCCGGCGGAAGCGTCTCGTTTCCCGCGCTGCCGGCCGGTCCGCCGCTGGGTCTCGGAGGCCTGCCGTTCGAGTCCATCGACATCGAACTCCCGGTGGGCAGCCTGCTGGCACTGTTCACCGACGGTCTCATCGAGTCACGCGACCGCGACATCGACCAGGGACTCGACGCTCTGGGACGGGTGCTCGGTGAACCCCGGGGGAGTCTCGACGAGCTCTGCGACCGTGCCCTGTCCGAGCTCCTGCCGGGCGGTACGACGGCCGACGACACCGCGCTGCTGCTCGTCCGCACCCGTGAACTCGAGCCCGGGAAGGTCGTCGACTGGGAACTCCCGGCGGAGGCCGTCGCGGTGGGCCACGCCCGCGGGCTCGCCGCCGAACAGCTTCAGGCATGGGGCCTCGACGAGCTGGTGTTCTCGACCGAGCTCGTCGTCAGCGAGTTGGTCACCAACGCCATCAGGCACGCGGAGGGGCCGCTGCATCTGCGGCTCATCCTCGACCGTTCGCTGCTGTGCGAAGTCGCCGACACGGGTCACACCTCGCCCCATCTGCGGCACAGCGCCGAGGACGACGAAGGCGGGCGCGGACTGTTCATCGTCGCCCAGCTCGTCCACCGGTGGGGCACGCGCTACACCCCGTCCGGCAAGACGATCTGGACGGAGCAGCCCTTCCCGTCCGACGGCTGACATCACGTCGGACGGCATGGCGCGGGTGGCGTGAGAGGGCCGTGAGCAGGGTGAGGGCCGTTCGGCGGGAGCGGTGCGGCAAAGTGCCCGCAGCGCGCGACTGCCTCCGGCCTTCCGGGGAACCCGGAGCCCGTGAAGACACTTACTCGAGCTCCTGAGAAGCAGCACCCCACGGGGCGCTCGCCGGTGCCGTGGTGGGTGAAGGTACCCGTCGCCCTGCTGGTCGTCCTGGTCCTGTTCGCGCTCGCCGGACGCTTCAGCCTGGTGCCCGGCCTCGATGACGTCTTCGGCGAGGAGACGAAGGACCGTTCGGGTCCTGCCGTACTCAAATCCATTCAGGACATGAACCGTTACGAGGGCGCCGCCGGCAACTTCCAGATCGTCGTGGACCTGGAGAAGGACGCCAAGTTCCTGCCGGACGCGATCCGGGGCACCCGCACCCTGTACGTCGGCGCGGGCACGGTGAGCGCGTACGTCGATCTGAACCGGCTCGGCGACAAGAGCGTGACCGTCAACGAGGACCGCACCGAGGCCACACTGCGTCTGCCGCACGCCCGGCTCGGCACCCCGGCCCTGAACGCGGACCGTTCGTACGCCGTCTCCAAGCAGCGCGGACTCCTCGACAGGCTGGGGGACCTCTTCTCCGACAATCCGGCCGACGAGAGGGCCGTCCACCGGCTCGCCGCCCAGCGCATCGGTGAGGCCGCCAAGGAAAGCGAGCTGACCGAACGCGCCGAGAAGAACACGACGGCCATGCTGCAGGGCCTGCTGCGCTCCCTCGGCTTCCGCCAGGTGACCGTGACGTACGCCTGACGCATCCGATCCGTGCCGCCGCCCGACGCTCGCGCGCCGGGCGGCGGAGCGTTGAACTCCTCGACGGGGGCGGAGCGTTGAACTCGTCGACGGAGGCGGAGCGTTGGACTCCCGGCTCACCGCCGCCGGCAGTACTGCCGGGCGAGCGCGCGGAACGACTCCTTCGGCTCCCAGTGCCAGTCGGATGCCGGGTCGTCGGGCCTGTCCCTGATCGCCTTGACGATGCTGTACGAGGCCATGTCGAGGTCGTGGCGCGGCTCCGGCCGGTGCGGGGGTGGATCCGGGCGCCCTGCCGCCGCAGACGCTCGGCGTGCCTGCCCGCCTCCGCCACATGCTCCAGGATGTCGGCCTCGGGCCGGTCCCCCAGGGTGGGTTGGAGCCATACATGCAGTCCTCGCTCGACGGCCTCGGTGGCGGTCGCGGTGAGCCGGTCGTGCCGACGCCCCCGATCAGCACCGAGCTCGCATGCAGGTCGTTCCTGATCGCCCGCATGTCGTGCCGCATCCGTGCGGTACTCCAGGCGGTCCCCGGAGTCTTGCCTTCACCGACCTCGTAGCAGACGCCCCGGTGGGTCAGGCCGCGCTTTCTGCTCTGCTCGCCCCGGGCCTCCGGCGCCGCCGCTGCCCCTGCCGCCGGGAGCAGTCCGGCCGCTGCGAGCCCCGCGGCCCCCGCCCCGGCCGGAAACCGAGCCCGGCTCATCCCCTTGTCACGCACCGTGTCTCCCCGCCTCTTCGTCCACCGGTCGCGGTGCCACGGTCGGGTGACATCGCCGTTCCCGAGTCTGGGTCGGGGTGACGGTGTCCGGTGTCCGGCGAAGGTCTCCGCGACGGCGCCGAAGGGATGAACCGCGGTGGGCGATCGGCGACTCGGGTCAGGGGAAACTCAGGGGAAACAAGGCCCTACGGCGTGGTCCGAGGGCTGTCGGCAGAGACGTGACGCCGCTATGTCGACCGGCCGGGCGAGACGATCTCGTCCAGCACCTTCCGGACCGTCTCGAAAGCGGATCCGTACACCTCCGCGCGACGCGACCCGTCCGGATCGCCGCCCTGCAACTCGCCGGTCCGGGCTTTCCACGACTCTTCTTCCCGGCCAGCCCAGTCACGCGCTCGCTGGATTCGGCGCAACAGCTCGTCTGAGTCCACAACGTCCATAGGTCACGCCTACCCACTCGCGGCGTCCGTGTGCGGTGGGATGTCACTTCGGTGCTCCGCGCGTGTGTCCGACGGCACCGGTGACCACTGCCGGGCGCTGCGCGCGTGGCGTCCGGCGTCGGGTGTCAGACGACGGCGGACGCCACGGACACGCTGGTCAGGCGCTCGGCCTCGGCCCACAGGCGGGCGTTGGTCACGGGGTCCAGGGCTCGTCGGGTGACACGTGCCGGGCCGGTCGGGCCGACGAGACCGAACCGTGCGCTGGGACCGTAGTAGCCGTTCGCCACCGCTTCCGGACCGGTCGCCGCGTACAGCAGCGGTTCCGCGCCCTGCTCGACACCCTGCTTGGGCAGGAAGTCGATGGCGCTGACCAGCGCGTGCAGCCGGGAGGGCTTGCCGCGGCCGAGGCTCGCGCCGGCGGTCTGGAGATTGGTCGTGGTGTACCCGGGGTGGGCGGCGGTGCTCAGCAGGTTCCACCCGCGCTCAGCGGCGACCGCCGTGAGCTGCTGGGCCATGATCAGGTCGGCCAGCTTGGACTGGGCGTAGGCGAGATTGGGGCTGTAGCGCCGGTTCTCCCACTGGAGATCGCCGAAGTGGATCCGGCCGTAGTTGGCCGTGCCGCTGCTCATGGTGGCCACGCGCGGGGCCGGGGCGGCGAGCAGCAGCGGCAGGAGCCGAAGGGTCAGGGCGAAGGGGCCGAGGAAGTTGCTCGCCAGTTGCAGTTCGAAGCCGTCGGCGGTGGTCATGCGGGTGGGCGGCGCCATGACACCGGCATTGTTCACGAGCAGGTCGAGGGGTGTGCCGTCGGCGATGAGCCCGTCGGCGAACTCCTTCACCGAGTCCAGATCGGCCAGGTCGATGCGGCGTACTTCGAGCCGGGCGTGGGGGTGCCGGGCCACGATCTCGTCGCGGGCCTGCTCGCCCTTGGAGACGGTGCGGACGGCGAGGACGACGCGGGCTCCGGCGTCGGCGAGACGGCGTGCGGTCTCCTTGCCCGTACCGCTGTTGGCGCCGGTGACGACGGCGAACTTTCCGGTCTGGTCAGGGACGGCGTACATGGTGGCTCCTGGGGGTGGGCAGGCGTCCCGACGGTTAGTAGACCGCCGGTCTGTTGTATTCCGAAGCTAGCAGACCGGCGGTCCGATAACAAGAGACCGGGGGTCTGTAGCATGTTGGTCATGGCAACGACATTCCAGCGCGCCCGGAACGAGGAGCAACGCGCCCAGCGCCGCAAGGCGATCCTGGACACGGCGGCCGCCATGCTCACCGAGATGCCGGTGGCGCAGGTGAGCCTGAACGAACTGAGCCGCCGCGTCGGTCTGGCGAAGTCGAACGTGCTGCGCTACTTCGAGTCCCGCGAGGCCGTTCTCCTCGAACTGCTGGACGCCGCGTGCCAGGAGCTGGTCGAGCACCTGCGCACCACGCTGCCTGACGCTCTCGACGCCGCCGCGCCCGTCACCGAACGGGGTGACCGGATCGCCGCCGTCATCGCGTCCGCGCTGGGCGAGCGCCCCGTGCTGTGCGACCTGATCGGTGCTCAGGCCGCGGTGCTGGAGCGCAATGTCTCCCCGCAGGTCGCCGCGGAGTACAAGCGCTCGGCCATCGCCGGCGTCGTCGCCATGGCCGAACTGGTCCGCGCTCATCTGCCCGAACTCGGCGAGAACGACGCCGTGCGCTTCACCGGCGGCATGATCATGGTGACCGGTGCCGTCTGGACGCACGCCCATCCGTCGGCGGCGATGCTCGCTGCCTACGAGGCGGACCCGGCCCTCGCCGCCCTGCGCCTCGACTTCCCGTCCACGCTGCGCCAGATGCTCGAAGTGCTCCTGTCGGGACTGCTGGCCCGAGCCGGCGGCTGACCCGGGACCCGCGTGCCCGGCTCCGCGAGTCACGAGGTCCGGCACGGCCGGAACGGGGGCAGGGTGGAAGGATGCGACTGCTGCTGACCGCCGACACCCACGTGCCCCGGCGCGCCAGGCATCTCCCTGCCGAGTTGCTGGAGCGGATCGACGAGGCGGATGCGGTGCTCCATGCCGGCGACTGGGTCGACAGCGCGACACTCGACCTGCTCGAGGCCCGCTCGTCCCGGCTCCTCGCGGTGTACGGCAACAACGACGGCCCCGAACTGCGGGCCCGTCTGCCGGAAGTGGCGCGGGCCGAGCTCGGCGGTCTGCGCTTCGGCGTGATCCATGAGACCGGCCAGGCCAAGGGGCGGGAGCAGCGGTGCGAGGAGCGATTTCCCGATCTCGACGTGCTGGTGTTCGGGCACAGCCACATTCCCTGGGACACGACCGCTCCGGGCGGACTGCGGCTGCTGAACCCCGGTTCGCCGACAGACCGGCGACGTCAGCCGTACCGCACCTTCATGACCGTGGACGTGGCCGAGGGGCGGCTGTCCGATATCCGCCTGCACCGCCTGTGACCTGCAAAGCCGGATCGGGGGAGTGGGCGGGCCCCGGCGCCGGCCGCACTCCGAGCGGTGGGTAGTTTGGAGCTCGTCCGAACTCCGCGGGATGCCCGGAGTCCGGTATCGACCACACTCCCCGGGAGATGCCCGTGTCCGTCCGACCGCGCCTGCTCTTCGTCACCGACCTCGCCTACCCGGCGCGGGGCCGCCGCTACTGCGACGAGGACATCTTCCTGACCTCCCGGCTGCGCGAGGATTTCGACCTCGCCCTGTGCCACCCGGGGGAGACGCTCGCCCTGATGGACGGCTTCGACGCGGTCGTGGTGCGCAACAGCGGCCCTGTCCTGCACTACCAGGACGCCTACGACGCCTTCCGCGACCGGGCCACGTCGTGGGGAATCCCCGTCTACAACCCGCTCTCCGGCAGGGGAGACATGGCCGGCAAGCAGTATCTGCTGGATCTGACCGCTGACGGTCACCCCGTCATACCCACCGTCGACCGGCTCGCGGACCTCGACGTACTTCCGGCGGCGCAGCAGTACGCGGTCAAGCCCAAGGCCGGCGCCGACTCGATCGGGCTGGAGTTCGTCACCCGCGAGCGTCTGCCGCACCTCACCTACGGTGATGTGCTCGTCCAGCCGCGGATCGACTTCCGCTACGAGGTGTCCTTCTACTTCGTCGACGACGCATTCCAGTACGCGTTGTACGCCCCCGACCCCGAGCGGCGGTGGGTGCTCGAACCGTACGAGCCGACCGGGGTGGATCTCGACTTCGCCCGGCGCTTCATCGACTGGAACACCATCACGTCGGGCATCCAGCGCGTCGACGCCTGCCGCGCCCCCGACGGCGAACTCCTGCTCGTGGAGCTGGAGGACCTCAACCCGTATCTCTCACTCGACCTGGTGGCCGACGAGACCCGTCAGAACTTCGTCGCGGCGATGAAGGCGTCGATTCACCGCTTCCTCGACATGGCCGGGCGGCTCTGAGCCAAGGACTGTGACGGGACGGCCCTCAGGAGCTCCGAGTTCCGGGCCGCGGTGCGAGCAGTTCGTCCAGTTCCGCCGCGAAGAGCAGGGCGGGGTCGAAGTCCATGCCGGCGAACTGGCCCGCGAGTTCCAGTGACAGGACGCCGTGCAGACGGGTCCACAGCGTCAGGAACCGGTGGAGAGCCCCCGGCGGGGCGGGGTGGCCGGCGGCCCAGTCCCGGTGGTCCTCCAGGTGGCCGGCGAACGATGTCCCCGCATCGTCCGCGGCGAGCGCCGCGCACGCGTCGACGAGCGTCGTCATGATCTCGGAGGAGATCGCGGTGATGTCCTCGGGCGCGTGGTAGCCGGGGATGGGCGTGCCGTAGATGAGGAAGTACCGCTGCGGGTCCGCCAGTGCCCAGCTGCGCAGGGAGTGTGCCAGGCCCGCGAGATCGGCGCCGGCGTCGGAGGCCGCGCGGAGGGTGTCGGCCAGGCTCCGGTACGCCTCCCGGACGAGCTCGGTGATCAGGTCGTCGCGGCCGGCGAAGTAGCGGTACAGCGCCGGTCCGCTCATGCCCATCTGCTTGGCGATCGCATTGAGGGAGAGCGCGGACGCCCCCGCCGTGGCGATCTGCTCCCAGGCGCGTTCCGTGATCTCCGCCCGCACCTGAGTCCGATAGCGCTCCCGCGGAGTGTTCGCGCCCGTCGCCGCCATGGCCTGCCACCGTCCCGACCCATTGGTCTACAGCCTCAAAATTTCGTTAGAGGTTATCACTCAACCGATTGACCGGCCGCTTCGTGAGGAGTTATAACTTCTAACGAACGCATGAGCCTCTTGCGCGGCGCGGCTGTGACTGCAGTTGCGTGACACGCCAACCGGCAGTGCTCACCCCCTTCCGACAGAGGAGAACTCCATGTCCGGCTTCCGCAGCACCGGCAGTCGCGCCGCCCTCTACGCCGTCCCGCTCGTCCTCGGGCTCCTCGGCGAGGCGGCAGCACCCGCCGGGGCAGCCGCCTCGCACACCCACCCGGACAGGTCCGTCACCTGCCGCGGAAAGGGCGTCGACCCCGACGCTCTCGTCCGTCACCGCACCGAGGTCGTGATCAACGCCCCGCTGCGCACCATCTGGCGGCTGCAGACCGACGTGGAGCGCTGGCCGTCCTGGCAGGGCCCCGTCGAGTCCGTCGAACGCCTCGACCACGGCCCGTTCCGCAAGGGTTCGGCATTCCGGTGGACGACCCCGATCCCTCCCAACCCCGCAACTCCCGCCACCAGCCTGGACATCACCTCGACCGTCCGGCAGATCAAGCACCACTCGTGCATCCGCTGGACCGGCCCCGCGGTCGGTGAAGGGCTGCAGATCGACGGCATCCACGTGTGGACCTTCACGAAGGTCAAGGGCGGCGTCCGCGTGAGCACCGACGAGACCCACACCGGCGCCCAGGTCGAGGCGGACGTCCCCACGGCGACCAAGCTGCTCGGCGCGGGTCTCGAAGCCTGGCTGCGCGAACTGAAGTCCGCCGCCGAAGCCGACGCCCTCAACCGGACGCACTGACCGGCGGGGCCCGACACGTGATCACACGCTGCGGAGCGGGAGCCGCCCACTGTCACCGGTCATCACGCCGCAACAGCGGGCGGACCGTGCCGAGTTGGAGCCCGTCGCGGCGACAGGACGCCGTGCGTGGGACGCCGCCGTCCGCTCCCTTCATGAGAGGGCCTCCCGCCGAGTGCACCGGCGCTTCGGCTCAGGCGCCGGCCAGCGCGGCGTTCGCGCGCTCCGTGACCAGGGACAGCACGCGGCCCGCGATCGCCAGGTCCTCGGCAGGAATACCGCCGTACAGCCGGGCTGCGATCTCGGCGCTCTCGGCGGAGGTGGTGTCGAACAGCTCTCGTCCGGCGTCCGTGAGCCGCACCCGGGACTCCTCGGCCAGGTCCTCCTCCAGCAGCTTCGCGGCCGTCATCTCCTCGATCACACCGCGCGTGAGCGACTCGTCGGTCTTCAGCGACCCGGTGACGTCGGCCACGAGCCGGTCACGGTCGACGGATTCGCCCGCGGCCACGAGGGCCCGGAGCGTGACGCTTTGGTGGAATGTGACGCCGTGGCGTGCCAGTACGCCTTCCAGGAGGGCGCGCCCGGCGTAGTGCGCCAGGGCTATGACCCGGGCGTTGGCCGGGGGTGCGGTGGTGGTCGTCATGACTGCTCCGTCTCGTTCTCGGTGTGCGGATCAAGAGGTGCGTCGAGCAGGGTGGCCAGCTCGCGGGTGAACTGCCGTGTACGCGCGCTGTTCTGGCCCCCGAGCGGCTCCAGCAGCTGGTCGAGCAGACCCTGGACCACCGCGATCGCGCGGCGTGTGACGTCGAGCCCCTGCTCGGTGAGCGAGAGCTGCATGGCGCGCGGGTCGTTCGGGTCCCGGGTGCGGGCGACGAGCCCGGAGGCTTCCAGCGCGCGGGCGAGCTTGGAGACGTACAGCGCTTCGAGCCCGGTGTGGTCGGCCAGGCCGCGCTGACTGGGCTTCGATCCGGAGCGCCGCATGCCGTACAGCGACGCCATCAGCGCGTACTGCGCATGGGTCAGGCCCAGCGGCGCGACCGCCCGGTCGACGGCCACCCGCCACTTCATCGACAGACGCCAGACGAGAAACCCCGCCGTGGCGTTCTCAGTTGCTGAACTCACGAAGCAATACCGTACATGGCTACTATGTACATGGCTACTGTTTTCGGAGGGTGTGGGCCTGTGGGTGATGGTCCAGCCTGGGGGTGGCGACCCGAGGCGCCGCAGACGAAGAACCGCCTCCCCGGGCGGTGGGGAGGCGGTTCGATCGGGGGGTGGCGCGAGCCGGCGGCCGTGCGGTGGTCGGTCGCGAGGTCTCCTTCACTATGACGCAGCGGAGCCGTTCAGGTCTAGACCAGCAATTCGCTCAACTCTGCTGTTCGCGGGTGGAGTTCGGCGGGTGATTGCCGGGCGTTCCCCGGCAGTCGTTGCGCCGGCGCGCGCAAATCCGCCGCGGCCTTGTCATGGACCTGGTGATGTGGCTCGGCTACGCTCCGCCGAGGAGCGGTTGAGAGCGCTCCCACGGCAGTGCTGTTCCACCCCCACCTCGTTGGAACAACCGAAGGGCAACGCCTTGAGACGCACAACAGTTCTGCGCACCGGCATGTCCGCACTTCTCGTTCTGGGCGCCTGGGCCGGCGCCGGACTCGCCCCGGCATCCGCGGCCGCCCCTGCCCCCACCGCCGAACCGCAGGCGTCCGCCGGCCTGCTGGACGCGATGGAACGAGACCTCGGCCTGACGAAGGGCCAGGCCCGGGACCGCCTCGCGGCGGAGCGGGCCGCCACCGCCGTCGAGAGCACCGCTCGCCGCGCGGCGGGTCCGGCTTTCGGCGGTGCCTGGTTCGACGCCGGCACCGGCAAGCTCGGTGTCGCCATCACCGACCCCGCCAAGGCCGGGGCCGTCCGTGCCACCGGCGCCTCGGTTCGGCTCGTGACGTACGACGCCGCCCGGCTCGACGCGGTGAAGAAGGAGATCGACGGCCTCAAGGCGCCGGCCGGCGTGAGCAGTTGGCATGTGGATCCGCGTATCAACCGGGTCGTCGTGAACGTCGTCGCCGACCAGCAGGGCGACAACGATGTCAGGGCCTTCCTCGCCCGCGCTCGCCGAGCAGGACCCGTCCAGGTCGAAAAGACGGCTGAGGCGCCCAAGACCTTTGCCGCGGGCACCGTGGGCGGCGACCCGTACTACACCGGAAACGTCCGCTGCTCCATCGGCTTCTCCGTCCACGGCGGCTTCGTGACCGCCGGCCACTGCGGCGGAGGGGGCGCGGCGGTCCGGGGCTGGGACGGCTCCCACATCGGAAACTTCCAGGGATCGTCCTTCCCCGGCGACGACTACGCCTGGGTCAGCGTCGGCAGCGGCTGGTGGACCGTTCCCGTGGTCCTCGGCTGGGGCACCGTGCCGGACCAGCTCGTCCGCGGCTCCGCCGAGGCTCCGATAGGGGCCTCGATCTGCCGGTCCGGTTCCACCACGCACTGGCACTGCGGGGCGGTCCTCGCGAAGAACGAGACCGTGAACTACAGCCAGGGCGCCGTCCATCAGATGACGAAGACGAGCGTGTGCGCCGAACCCGGCGATTCGGGCGGCTCCTTCATCAGTGGCGACCAGGCGCAGGGCGTCACCTCCGGCGGCTGGGGCAACTGCAGCGGCGGAGGCCAGACCTGGCACCAGCCGATCAACGAGATCCTCGGCCGGTACGGGCTGCGACTGCACACGGCCTGACGGGCCGCCCCGGCGGCCGGCGCGCACTTCCTCCCCGTGCTGCGCCCGCCGCCGCCACCCCCCGCCGGGGGCGTTTTGCCCCCCGCCCGCCCCCGCCCGCCAGAGGGTGGGGGGGGGGGACCCCGCACGTAGGGGGGGGTAGTT
>NZ_JBHXSL010000079.1:0-7016 GCF_042714725.1 Streptomyces sp. NPDC058685 | reverse complement strand
GGGTCGGGGCCGCCTACCCCCCGCCCCGCGCGCGCCCCCCCGGGGGCCGGCGCCACCGCCACCCCCGTCCGCGCCCCCCCCCCGACTCCGAGCGCGTGGGGCTTTTCGCCGCGCACCGGCCCGGTCCCGCGTGCGTGTGCGAGGGCGAGACCCCGACCGTCGGGTCCGGCCCGGCGCCGCCGGCCCCTTGCGTCCTCGCGCCGGTCACCGCTTTGGAGCGGGAGGATGGAGCTCATGGCCTTCCATGAGCTCCATTACCGCGAACTGCCGCTGGTTCTGCCCAATGCCTGGGATGTGCCCTCGGCCCTGGCCTTCCTCGACGCCGGCTTCGCAGCCATCGGGACGACCAGCCTCGGCGTGGCTTCCGGCCTGGGCCGCCCCGACGGCGGGCGCGCGACCGGGGAGGCGAACATCCTCCTCGCCCGGGCCCTGTCTCGGCTGCCCTGCTACATCAGTGTGGACATCGAGGACGGCTACGCGGACGAACCGGACGCCGTCGCCGACTACACGGCCGAGTTGGATGCGGCAGGCATCAACATCGAGGACAGTTCGGCCGAGCGGCTCATCCGGCCGGAGGCCCACGCCGCGAAGATCGCGGCCGTCAAGCGGCGCCGACCGGACCTCTTCGTCAACGCCCGTGTCGACACCTACTGGCTCGGGCAGGAGGCGACCGTCGACGCCACCCTCGACCGCGCCGCGCTCTATGTGGAGGCCGGCGCGGACGGGATCTTCGTGCCCGGTGCGTCGGAGTCGGCCGTGCTCCGCGAGCTGGCCCGCAGCATCCCGGTGCCGCTGAACGTGCTCGCGATCCCGGAGCAGTCGCCCGCCGACCTGGCGGCCCTGGGTGTGCGCCGGGTGAGTACGGGCTCGCTGCCCTACCGCGCGGCCATCCATGCCGCGGCCGAGGCGGCACGTGCCGTACGCGAGGGCCGCGCCCTCCCCGAGGCGACGCCCTACCCGCAGTTGCAGACGGGACTCGAACGATTTCAGCGGCAAGCCCGCTGACTGTTCGTCTCCCGGTCCGCGGGTCGCGGCTGCCGGTCGGTCGGCGCGGGATTCCGCTTCTTCCGCGCGCAGCCGGATGTCCCGTGCTGAGACGGTGGTTCGGCGCGGAAGTTTCCTGCCCGAAGCTTCCGCTATGTCAGTAAGTGTCCAGGGCCTTCGTGGAGAGATGTCTGCGTTCACTTAACTAACGGACAAAACCTGTTGCCATCTCGTTAATATTGCACTTCTTGACGCATTTGTCGGAGCGGAGTTGACTTCCAGCCACCTCGGTCGCAAGCACGCGGCCTGTCAGGGAGGTTGATTTCCACAGATGAACGCACATTTGCGTCGCACCGCCATAGCCATCAGCGTTTCCGCGATGGCCGTGTCGCTCGCTGCCTGTGGCAGCGAAGAGGGCACGGGCGTGAGAACCAGCGACGACATCACCGTCGGCCTGCTCCTTCCGGAGAACGAGGCGGCGCGCTACGAGAAGTTCGACAAGCCCGTCATCGAGAAGAAGGTCAGCCAGCTGACCAATGACAAGGGCCGGGTCGTCTACGCCAACGCCAAACAGGACGCGGCTCTCCAGGCGCAGCAGGTCGACACCATGATCGAGAGCAAGGTCGACGTCATCATCATCGACGCCGTCGACGCCAAGGGGATCGCGACCGCGGTGCAGAAGGCGAAGGACGCCGACATCCCTGTCGTCGCTTTCGACCGTCTCGCCGAGGGGCCGATCGACGCCTACACCTCCTTCGACAACGAAGAGGTCGGCCATGTCCAGGGGAAGGCGCTCCTCGAGGCGCTGGGGGACAAGGCCAAGTCTTCGAAGATCGTGATGATGAACGGCGCGGTCACCGACCCGAATGCCGCCATGTTCAAGAAGGGCGCGCACTCCGAGCTCGACGGCAAGGTGGAGATCGGCAGGGAGTACGACACCAAGGAGTGGAAGCCGGAGAACGCCAACGCGAACATGCAGGAGGCGATCGTGAGCCTGACCGGCGACAACATCGCCGGTGTCTACTCCGCCAACGACGGCATGGCGGGTGGCATCATCGCCGCCCTGAAGAAGGCCGGCGTCTCCCCGCTCCCGCCGGTCACCGGCCAGGACGCGGAACTCGCCGCCGTGCAGCGCATCGTCGCCGGCGAGCAGTTCATGAGCGTCTACAAGCCCAACGCGCCGGAGGCGAGCGCCGCCGCGGAGATGGCCATCCTGCTGGCCAGGGGTATCGGACTCGGCGCCATGGCCCAGGCCGACATCGACAGCCCGACCACGAAGGGCATTCCCTCGGTACTGGTGCCGGTGGTCTCGCTGACCAAGGAGAACATCAAGGACACGGTCGTCAAGGACGGTGTCTACACGGTCGAGGAGATCTGCACCGCGAAGTACAAGGCCGACTGCGAGGAGATCGGCCTCACGCCGTAGCTGACGGGCCTCCGGGCACCGTTTCGGCGCACCTTCGCGCAACGCTTCACCGCGCCGTGCCCCGGCAACCCCGCACCACCTGCGGGGTTGCCGATGCGCTCCCTCGTGCACCCGGCGTGCTCCCGGCGTGCCCCCGCGCGCCCGTTCCTTCGGCCCCGATGTGGGCACTCGGGTGAGGGTGGGGCGGCGGCCGGCAGATCGGCCGCGGTAGTCGGTGAGTTGAAGGGGTGGACAATGATCCGGGTCATCGTCGCGTACGACGCGCAGCTGATGAGATCTGCTCTCGTGGAACTGCTGCGTTCCGACGACGCGCTTGACGTCTCGGCTGCATCCTGCCTTCCGAGGAGGCAGGAACGGGGGGCGCTGTCGCCCGATGTGTGTGTCGCCGACGCGGACTCCCTGGAGGCGTCGGTACGGGGAAGCCGCGCAGCACTCTCCGACGCCTGTTCGGAGGCCGCGTTGCTGGTGCTGGCCACACCGGAGAAGCCCGGAGTGCTGCGTAAGGCGTTCAACGCCGGCGCGCTGGGCTATGTCGACAAGGACTGTTCTCCCTGTCGATTACTCGAGGCCATTCACACCGTTGCCAAAGGCGAGCGATTCATCGACGAATCGCTCGCTTTCGGGTTTCTCCAGGCCGCGGAGATGCCTCTGACTCCCCGTGAACTCAGTGTGCTGTCGCTCGCTGCCGAAGGTGCGACGATCGCCGAGGTCGCCGGTGACCTGCATCTGTCGCAGGGCACGATCCGCAACTACATGGCCAGCGTCATCCGCAAGGTAGGGGCCCGCAACCGCGTCGACGCGATCCGGATCGCCCAGGGCGCCGGCTGGACATAGACACACCCGACGCGGACGACAGGGGGCCGGCAGGAGGCCGCTCAGCGGTCCTCCTGCCAGTGGCCCACCAGATCCCGGTAGAGCTCGGAGCGGGTCAGGAGCTCCGCGTGGCTGCCGAACTCCGCGCACGTCCCATCGAGGACGAGCACCCGGTCCGCCCGCAGCGCGGACGACAGACGGTGGGCCACGACGATCAGGGTGCCCGGCCGCCGGGCGAGCGCCCGCTCCGCACGGGCCTCCGCGGCGGGGTCCAGATGGCAGGTGGCCTCGTCGAGCAGCAGCAGCGGCGCGGGAGACAGGTACGCGCGCCCGAGGGACAGCAGTTGCCGCTCTCCCTGCGACAGGGCGGAGGGCGTCACGCCGGCGTCGATCCCGCCGAGGCGCCGGATCAGCGGCCCGAGACACAGCGCCTCGGCGGCCGCCTCGATGTCCTCGGCCGGCGCGCCGGGACGAAGCGTGGTGAGGTTCTCGCGCACGGTGCCGGTGAAGACGTACGCCTCCTGGGGTGTCAACACCCTTAGCGGGGCCAGCTCTTCGACCGGACGCCCCGTGACCGGCCGGCCCGCCAGGTGGACCGTGCCCCGGTCCGGTGTCAGCATGCCCGCCACCACGCCCGCGAGCGTGGACTTCCCGATGCCGCTCGGCCCCACGACAGCGATGTGCTCCCCGGTCCGGACGGACAGATCGAGGCCGTCGAGGACGGGCCGGGCCCGCGGTCCGTACGCCAGGCGAACGGAACGGACCTCGACGGCTGTCGACGAGCCGGACGGCTGCACCCGTGTGTCGACGGGCCGGACGGACGACGGGATCTCGCAGGTGTCCCGGACGAAGCGGTCGAGGACCACCACGAGCCGGGTGCCCGCCGCACCGAGCGCCGTCATGAGCGTGTGCAGCGCCGGCAACAACGCCTGGACCAGATAGGTGAGCGCACCGATCAGCGCACCCGCCGTCACGTTCCGGCTCAGCAGCCACGGGGTCGCCACCAGTAGCAGAACGACGGGCAGTTGACCGCCCACGCCCAGCGCCAGCGTCCGTACCGCGGCCCAGCGGGCCAGGGAACGGGACGCCTGCTCGGCGTCCGTGATCAGCTGTGCTCCCCGTCGTTCCGCCTCGTTCTGGGTCCCGCAGGCCACGATGTCGCGCAGCGCGGCACGGACGGCTCCGCTGTGGTGCGTGATCGCTTCGTCGGCGTCGAGGAAGCGGTTCTGGGCCGCGGCCATCGGTCGCAGAGTCGCGGCGAAAAGCGCCAGGCCGAGGACCAGGGGCGGCAGGACCACGAGCAGGAACTCGGGCGCCAGCGTGAACAGGCCGGCCAGCGCGCCCGCGGCGGTGAAGGCGAACGACCGCAGGGTGAGCACCAGTCCGGCGAAGCTGTCCCGGGCGATCTCGGTCTGCTGCGTGAGCCGGGACACCGCGGTTCCGTCCGCACGCCCCGGTGCGGCAACGGCGCGGCGCAGGGACCGGGACACGGCCCGTGTCACCAAGGCGTCCCGGAGGGGTTCGACGAGACGCGCCAGCTGGGCGAAGACACCGAGGACGACCGGCGCGGCCACGAGAATGGACACCGCGGCGGCCGACAGCCACAGGAGCCCGGCCTTCGTGTCACCCGCGAGAAAGCCGCGGTCCAGAGCCTGGGCGATGCAGTAGCCGCCCAGAAAGGTCTGTGCGGACTCGACGAGTGACCAGCCCGCCAGGGCGGCCAGGGCCCTCTTCCGGCTCGCGAGGAAGCGGCGGGCGGGGGGCAGCAGACGCCGTAGCGCGCCGGGCGCGGTGCTGTCGTGCGGCTCCCGGGTCTCGTCGGTTGTCATCGGGCCGCCCGTCCTGTGGCCCGGCCGCGCACCATGTCCGCCGAAGCCTGGGCCCGTGGTGCCTGCTTCGGTGCGGGCGCCGTTTCCGCCGGTGCTTCGGAGGTCGTCGATCCGGAGGGCACTTCCGCCGCGGCGAACACCGAGCGGTAGGCGGGCTCCTGCCACAGATCGCGATGCCGCCCCACGGCCCGTACTCGCCCGTCCTCCAGCCAGATCACCAGATCCGCCCTGCTCGCCGAGGAGATCCGGTGCGCGACCACCAGCCGGGTGCCCGGCCGCACCTCCTGGGCGAGAGCGCGGTCCACCTGCCGTTCGGTGGCCGTGTCGAGGCTGGATGTGGCGTCGTCGAGGATGAGCAGCCGGCCCGCATGCGCGAACGCGCGTGCCAGCCCGAGCCGTTGCAGTTCCCCTCCCGAGAGCGGTGCGCCGACGACGGGCGACTCGTAGCGCTCGGGCAGGAGTTGGACGAAGCCGTCGGCACCCGCCGCCCGTGCCGCGGTACGGATCTCGTCATCCGAGGCGCGGCGGGCCCCGGAGGCGATGGCGTCGCCTACCGTCCCCGCCAGGAAGACCGGCCGTTCGAAGGCGTACGCGACCTCCCGGCGCAACCGGTCGCGTGCCAGGGAATCCAGCGGGACACCGTCGAGCAGGACGCTGCCCTCGTCCGGTTCGGTGAGGTGCCCTGCGACGGCCGCCAGGGTCGACTTGCCGGCGCCCGAGCGGCCCACCACGGCCGCGGTCGTTCCGCCGGGCACCACCAGGTGCACATCGGTGAGCACCTCCCGGCCCTCCCGGACGACGGTGACCCCGCGCAACTCGACCGTGCCGCTGCCCTCGTGCGGCAGGGTTCCCACTCCGTGCCGTACGGCCGGCAGGTCCTGGAGCACGGCGAGGCGCGCCGCGGCACTGCGGCCCCGGACGATCGCACCGAGGAGTCCGGCCAGGGCGCCCATGCCCGCGGCCAGGGCGGCGTACCGTGACGCGGCGAGCAGTTCGCCGACACTGATGGCTCCGGCGGCGAGCCGCACACCGCCGACACCCAGGACCGCGGTCGTCAGCAAGGGCAGCAGCACCTGACTGTTCGCGACCGCCCTGCCGTGGATCCGCCACATGCGGCGTCCCTCCCGGTCGAGGCCGGCCAGGGGCTGGAGAATACGGGCCCGTTCGTGGTCCTCCGTGCCCGCGGCGGCGATGGTGCGCGCCCCCTCGAGTGCTTCCAGCAGCCGGGACGCGATGTCCGACTGGATCTGCTGGTACCGGCTCACGGTGTCCGAGGAGTTGCGGGCGAAGGCACGCAACACGAGTACCAGCAGGGGCAGTCCGGCGAGGAAGGCGAGGGCTACCCAGACGTCGATGAACAGCAGGGCGATCACGGCACCGAACGGGCCGACCAGGGACGCGGTCAGCGCGGCGGCCGCCGCGGGCACCGTCCCGGCCTCGGTCGCGTTGACCGACAGTCGTGTCGCGACATCCCCCGGGGACAGTCGGGACGCCCGGTCCGGTGAGGTCGCCAGAAGCCGCCCGAGTGCGCCGGTCCGCAGCCAGGCGGTCGAACGGGCGTTGGTGACCCCGGTCAACAGGGCGACGGCGGCGTCCAGGACCACTTCGGCGGTGAGGAGTACGGCGCTGAGCACGACCCAGGACGTGGCATCGCGCTGTCGGTCGAGGAGGATGTCGAGCGTGTGTCCGACGACGGCGGGCGACGCGATGGCCGCGCCGGCGGACGCGACGGAGCAGATCAGAATCGCCGCGGTACGGGTGGAGCTGCGCCGGACCGCGGCGCGCAACAGGTGGTGTGCGCCGCCGGTGGGGACCCTGCCGCCGCCGTCGGTGCCGTTGGGGCGGGGGCGCTTGAAGGCCATCGCGGGGATGCTCCTCTGTGGCCGGCCGCGGGCCACGGCCTCGTGCCGGTCGGTGAATGCCGGCCGTCCCGGGCGGCGAGCCGCCCGGGACGGGACGGGCCC
>NZ_JBHXSL010000078.1:0-26252 GCF_042714725.1 Streptomyces sp. NPDC058685 | reverse complement strand
CGGGGCCCGGGGGGGGGCCGGCGGGGGGGTGGCGTTGGGGCCGGGCCCGCTGGCGCCCGGGGGGCCGGCGGGGCCGTCCGGCGACCGGGGCTCTGCGGGAGCGTGACTAATGCCGCGACCGGGCACAGCTCGCCGGGAGCGGCACTAGAGCCCCGTCTCCTTCGTCACCAGGGAGACGGCCTCCTCCACGTCGTCCGTCACGTGGAACAGCACCAGGTCCTTCTCCGACGCCTTCCCCTGCGCCACGACCGTGTGGCGGAGCCAGTCCACCAGGCCGCTCCAGTACTCCGTGCCGAAGAGCACGATCGGGAAGCGGGTCACCTTGCCGGTCTGGACGAGGGTCAGCGCCTCGAACAGTTCGTCCAGCGTGCCCAGACCACCCGGCAGGACCACGAAGCCCGAGGCGTACTTCACGAACATCGTCTTGCGGACGAAGAAGTAGCGGAAGTTCACGCCGATGTCGACGTGCGGGTTGAGGCCCTGCTCGTAGGGGAGCTCGATACCGAGGCCCACCGAGATGCCCTTGGCCTCCCGCGCACCGCGGTTCGCCGCCTCCATCGCCCCCGGGCCGCCGCCCGTGATCACCGCGAAACCGGCCTCGACCAGCGCCTTCCCGATCCGGATGCCCGCCTCGTACTCGGGCGTGCCGGGCGCCGTGCGGGCGGAGCCGAAGACGCTGATCGCGCTGGGCAGTTCGGCGAGCGCGCCGAAGCCCTCCACGAACTCCGACTGGATGCGCATGACCCGCCAGGGATCGGTGTGCACCCACTGGGAGTCGCCCTCGGTGTCCAGCAGCCGCTGGTCGGTGGTGCCGGGCTGCACCTGGTCCCTGCGGCGCAGCACCGGCCCCAGTCGCTGCTCCTCCAGCGCCTGCAAACCCTCGGGGTTGCCCATGACCTGCTCCCTCCGCCGAACATCGTTGCTTTGGGTCAGGGTAGGTCGGAGAACGTTACGAAATGTGAAATCCCGGCGGTCAGGAGGTGAGCCAGTCACGCAGCCGCTGCTCGCAGTGCACGATCTTGTCCACCTCGACGTGCTCGTCCCGCTTGTGCGCGTAGAGCGGGTCGCCCGGTCCGTAATTGACCGCGGGGACCCCGAGCGCGCTGAAACGGGACACGTCCGTCCATCCGAACTTCGGGCGCGCGCTCCCGCCGACCGCCTCCATGAACGCCGCGGCGGCCGGGTGGGAGAGTCCGGGCAGCGCACCGCCGGTGTGGTCGTCCACCACGAACTCCGCGACACCGCAGTCGGCGAAGACCTCGCGGACGTGGGCCTCGGCCTCCTCCTCGCCGCGGTCCGGCGCGTACCGGTAGTTGACGACGACCGTGCACGCGTCCGGGATGACGTTGGTGGCGACGCCGCCCTCGATCCCGACCGCGTTGAGGCCCTCGTGGTACTCCAGGCCGTCGATCACCGGCCGGCGCGGCTCGTACGCGGCGAGGCGGGCCAGGATCGGCGCCGCCGCGTGGATGGCGTTGGACCCCATCCAGCTGCGCGCGGAGTGGGCCCGCTCGCCCGTCGTACGGAGGTGGACCCGGAGGGTGCCCTGGCAGCCGCCCTCGACCTCACCGTACGACGGCTCCAGCAGGATGGCGAAGTCGCCCTGCAGCCACTCGGGGTGGGCCTCGGCCACATGTCCCAGACCGTTGAGGTGGGCGGCGACCTCCTCGTTGTCGTAGAAGACGAAGGTGAGATCGCGGTTGGGCTCGGGGACGGTCGCGGCCATCCGCAGCTGGAGCGCCACGCCCGACTTCATGTCGCTGGTGCCGCAGCCCCAGAGGATGCCGTCGTCGTCGAGCCGTGAGGGCACGTTGTCGGCGATCGGGACCGTGTCGATGTGACCGGCGAGGATGACCCGCTCCGTGTGACCGAGATGCGTGCGCGCCACCACGTTGTTGCCGTGCCGGTCGACCGTGAGGTGCGGGAAGGCGCGCAATGCCTGCTCGATGGCGTCCGCGAGGGGCTTCTCCTCGCCGCTGACGGAGCGGAAATCGACCAGCGCGGCGGTCAGCGCCGGGGCATCAAGAGTGAGGTCAAGCACGGTTTCAGGCATGCCTCCGACCCTAGCGCGGGCTCCAGTACGGTGGGCACGTGCCCGAGACCGCCTCCCCCCTCCGGCGCGGCCGCCTCCTGCGTTTCGCGGCCGCGTTCGCCGTGCTGCTGGCACTGGCCGGATACGTCGCCGTGCAGTACGTGTCGGGCGGCGGCACCCCTCGTTGCACCGTACGAGCCGCATCGGGCGAGGACGGCCCGAGCTATGAACTCACCACCGAGCAGGCCGCGAACGCCGCGACCATCTCCGCCGTGGGCACCACCCGCGGTATGCCGGAGCGCGCGGTCACCATCGCGCTCGCGACCGCCCTTCAGGAGTCGGGGCTGCGCAACATCGAGCACGGCGACCGTGACTCGCTCGGCCTGTTCCAGCAGCGTCCGTCCAAGGGATGGGGCACCACGGCCCAGATCCTCGACCCGGTGTACGCGTCGGGGAAGTTCTACGCGCACCTCGCCGAGGTCCCCGGCTACTCGCGCCTCCCACTGACCGTCGCCGCGCAGCGCGTGCAGCGCAGCGGTTTCCCGCAGGCCTACGCCAAGCACGAGCCCGACGCCACGCTGCTGGCCGCCGCGCTGACCGGGCGTACGAGCGGCGCGCTGACGTGCGAGCCGGGGAAGTCGACGGGGGCCGGCGACCCGGCGAAGGTGCGGGCCGAACTGGTGCGCGCCTTCGGTCCCGGCGTCACACCGAAGTCCCCCGCCGGGGCGGGGGCTCCGGGCTCGGGCGAGGTGTCCGTGCCGGTGGCGTCCACGGTCGCCGCGGACGGCGGCGGGCCGTCCCGGCAGGGCTGGGAGCTGGCGCACTGGGCGGTGGCGCGGGCCGACGGTCTGCGGATCGAGGAAGTGTCGTACGGCGGCAAGGTGTGGAGCGCGAAGGAGCCGGGCAAGGGCTGGCACTCCGTCTCGGCGTCCGCCGCCGGTGCGGCGGGGAGTTCGCGCCAGGAATCCGGCGCGGATTCCGGCCCCGGTGAAGTTCGAATGCGCATCGCACGCTGATACGAGCGCTCCCCCGGAAGGGGAACGCCCGGCTGGTCACACCAGGGTGTGACCCGGGCGTTTGCACGCATCATCACCCTCGCGGGAAATCCCTTGCGGGCACAGCGAAGTGACGGTTCAGCGCCCCCTTGCACAATGGAATGTTTGCCCGTCTTTATCCGGGACCGATAATGCGACGCATTACCAACTCTTTACCTTGGCGTACCGCAACTTCTCCCTCCCTCCGAACGGTTGTCACTGCGTCCGAGGGCCGGAAGCGGCGCCGGACAGGCACCAACGACACCGTCCTTCTCGTCTCAAGGAGCATCATGTCCCTCCCCCTGACCCGTCGGATCGCCCGTGCCGCGCTGCTCATCGCGGCGGGTGCAGCTCCCGTGGTCGGTGCGGCCGGCTCCGCAAGCGCCGTGGACCTTCCGCAGGCTCCGGTCGGCAGCCTGACCGCTCTCGACGCCGAGGGCGTCACCGGCACCCTCGACGGTGCCACCCAGAAGTCCACCGAGGCGGCCGGCCAGACCGGCGGCTCGGCCGTGAAGAAGGCCGTCCCGGCCGCGGGCAAGACCGTCGGCAAGACCGGCAAGGCGGCGACCCCGGTCGCCCAGAAGGCCGCCGGTGACGCCGCGGGCAGCGCGGGCGACGTCCTCGGCGAGACCGCCGGCGGGGCCACCGAGTCCCTGGGCGGCGGTGGTCTGCCGACCGACGCGCTCGCCGGTGGCGGCCTGCCCACCGACCAGCTGCCGGTGAAGGACCTGCCGCTCGGCTGATCACCGCGGCGCGACACAGTCCGAACGACGGAGGGGCCCCGGGAGACGAACTCCCGGGGCCCCTCCGTGCGCCGTGCCGGAGTCAGACGCCCAGACGCTTGACCGCGGCCGCCACGCGCTCGTCCGTGGCCGTGAGCGCCACGCGCACGAACCGCTCGCCGGCCGGCCCGTAGAAGTCGCCGGGCGCGACCAGAATGCCGAGGTCCGCCAGGTGCGCGACCGTGTCCCAGCACGCCTCGTCGCGCGTCGCCCACAGGTAGAGGCTGGCCTCGCTGTGTTCGATGCGGAAGCCGTGGGCCTCCAGCGCCGCCCGCAGCGCGGTGCGCCGGGCGGCGTAGCGGGCGCGCTGCTCCGAGACGTGCGTGTCGTCGCCGAGGGCGGCGATCGTCGCGGCCTGCACCGGCGCCGGCGTCATCATCCCGCCGTGCTTGCGGATCTGGAGCAGCTCACCGAGCACCGCGTCGTCACCGGCGATGAACGCGGCGCGGTATCCCGCCAGGTTCGACCGCTTGGAGAGCGAGTGCACCGCGACGACACCCTCGTAGGTCCCGCCGCAGACGTCCGGGTGCAGCACCGAGACCGGCTCGGCCTCCCAGCCCAGCTCCAGGTAGCACTCGTCGCTGAACACCAGGATGCCGTGCGCACGCGCCCACGCGACGATGCGGACCAGCTCGTCCTTGGCGAGGACCCGCCCGGTCGGATTCGACGGCGAGTTGAGCCAGAGGAGCCGCAGTCCCCGCGGGTCGAGCTCGGTGGGGTCGTCGTACTCGACGGGGGTCGCGCCGCACAGCCGCGCGCCGACCTCGTAGGTCGGGTAGGCCAGCCGGGGGTACGCGACCTTGTCGCCGGCGCCGAGCCCGAGCTGCGTCGGCAGCCAGGCCACGAGCTCCTTGGAGCCGACGACCGGCAGGACGTTGGTGTGCGCGACGTCGACCGCGCCGAGCCGGCGCTCCACCCAGCCGGTGAGCGCGTCCCGCAGCTCGGGCGTGCCCCAGACCGTGGGGTAGCCCGGCGAGTCGGCGGCCTCCACGAGGGCCTTCCGGATCAGTTCCGGCACGGAGTCGACCGGGGTGCCGACCGAGAGGTCCACGATGCCGTCCGGGTGGGCCGCGGCCGTCGTCTTGTACGGCTCGAGCTTGTCCCAGGGGAAGGTCGGAAGGCGCGAAGAGACTGCGGACACGAGGGCTTCTCTTTCTCGTTCGAGGGGCCGGCGGCCGGGTGGGGACAAACGCCTCGGTCCCGTACGGACGACGACCGTACGGGACCGGGGACGGCGACAGCTGCCGAGCCGGCTGCTACTGGTTCTGCGGCGGCAGGGCGGCGATGAAGGGGTGGTCACGCTCGATCAGGCCGAGCTTGGAGGCACCACCGGGCGAACCGAGCTCGTCGAAGAACTCGACGTTCGCCTTGTAGTAGTCCTTCCACTCTTCCGGAGTGTCGTCCTCGTAGAAGATCGCCTCGACGGGGCAGACCGGCTCACAAGCACCGCAGTCGACGCATTCGTCGGGGTGGATGTACAAGGACCGGGAACCCTCGTAGATGCAGTCGACGGGGCACTCCTCGATGCACGCCTTGTCCTTGACGTCGACACAAGGCTGCGCGATGACGTAGGTCACGCTGTCGTTCCTCCTCGGTAGGGCTGGCATTGCGCGGGAGCGCGGCGTCGTCGATGCCCGCCCCTAGTATCTCCGTTCCTGGGCACGATCCGAACAGGAGGGGCTGGCAGAGCTGTGGAAATCACCGGCGGCGGACGCCTCGAAGTCCGTATTACACCCGCTGACGTGGGCAAACGAGTGTCTGTCCGGCGCCTTGCGGAGGCAACCCCGGAGGGCGAGAAGTTCACCGACACGGTTGGTGTTCTCACATCATGGGACGCGGGTGTGCTGCTGATCACACGGCGGACCGGCGAGAATGTCCGTATCCCGGAATCGTCGCTGGTCGCAGGCAAGGTGGTGCCCGCGGCTCCGGCCCGCCGCCGCGGTCCGGCGGCGGACTTCGACGAGCTCGCCCGGGTGACGGCGCGAGCCTGGCAGCCGGTGGAACGGGAACGGCTCGGCGACTGGGAGCTGCGAGCCTCCTCCGGCTTCACCCGGCGCGCGAACTCGGTGCTGCCGCTCGGCGATCCCGGTATGCCCCTCGACGACGCGCTGGACCGGGTGCGTGCCTGGTACGAGGAGCGGGGACTGCCCGCGTACATCCAGACCGCGACCGGTGCGGCCGGGACGCAGGAGCAGCTGGGCGCCCAGCTGGCGGCGCGCGGCTGGGCGCGCGAGGTGTCGGCGGATCTGCGGATCGGCGCGCTGGCGCCGATCGCCGACCTCGACGCGGACGTCGAACGCGTCGAGCTGGCGCGTTCCTTCGACGAGTCCTGGCTCCAGCGCTACCAGCGAACCGGTGTGCCCGGCGGTCATGTGCTGAAGGTCCTGGGAAGCGGCCCGTCCGTGTGGTTCGCCTCCGTGGGCAGCGAGGGCACGGTGCCGGCGGCGATCGGACGGTGTGTGGTCGACGGACGCTGGGCGGGCTTCATGGCGGTGGAGGTGGATCCCGCCTACCGGCGCCAGGGACTCGCGACGGCGGTGATGACCTCCCTCGCACGGCGTGCGCTGGAGGAGGGCGCCTCGGCCGCGTGGCTCCAGGTGGAGGAGGACAACACGGGGGCGGGAGCGCTGTACGAGGGCATGGGATTCACGACCCTGTACCGCTATCACCACTTCCGTTCGGCGTAGACGGGTACGACTGGCGTATGCACGACGATCCCTGGCGGCGGCGGTTCACCGACGAGGCCCGCTCGGAGCGGCCCGATCTCGCCCTGCTGTGTCTGCTGATCGGCACCGAGGCGGATCCCGGCCTGGACGAGGCGGGTCTGGACGCGGCCCAGATCGAACTGGACCGTCTCGCGGGCCTGCTTCCCTACGGCGCGAAGAGCCCCCGCGCCTGGGCGGCCGCGCTGGCCGACCTGCTCGGCGGGCGCTGCGACTTCCGCGGGTCCCCCGGCGACTACGAGCGGCTGGAGTCCTCCCTGCTGCACGAGGTGCTCCGGCGCCGCCGCGGTCTGCCGATCCTGCTGTCGGTGGTGTGGATCGAGGTGGCACGGCGTGCGGGCGCGCCGGTGTACGGGGTCGCGCTGCCCGGCCACTTCGTCGTGGGCTTCGGTGAGCCGGGAGAGCAGGTCCTGGCCGACCCGTTCGCCGGCGGACGGCTGCTGACCGGGCCCGACGCCGAGCTGCTGGTCGCGGGGGCGACGGGCGCAGCCCTGGACGCCTCCATGCTGACTCCGGCGAGCCCGCTCGATGTGGTGCTGCGCATCCTCAACAACATCCGCGCCTGGGCCGCGGCCCGCCCGGAACAGTCCTCGGTCGCCCTGTGGGCCGTCGAACTCTCGCTGCTGCTGCCCTCGCACCCCGCACGGCTGCGCTACGAACGGGCCCAGCTGCTCGTGCAGCGGGGCGAGTTCATGACCGGGGCGGCGGAGCTGGACGCGTACGCGGACGTGGTCGCGAGGGTCGAGCCCGCGACGGCGGAGGCGATCCGGGGGCGGGCCCGGGCGGCGCGGGCGCGGCTGAACTGAGGTTCGATCCCCGACCGGCAGCCGGTGACGACGCCCGGGGTGCACCCACGCGCGGGTGCGGGGCTGCCCGTTCGGCGTTCCTTCCTGCCGGCCGTCGCATGCGGGCACGGAGGCGGCCGCCCGGCGCGGACGTCGACGGAGCCCCCGTCCCGGTGGGTCGGGGGCTCCGGTCGATGACGCCGCGGGCCGTCGTCAGCTCGGGTCGAGTGCGATCTCGGTGGTCCGCTCGGCCGGGGTGGAGCCCCGCAGCGCGGTCCCCATCGCCTGGGCCACGTCGTCGGCGTTGAGCTGGTGCTTCTTGCCGTCGCCCTTGGTGATCAGAACGCCGTCGAAGACGCCGTCGAGCAGCTCGTCGATCGCCTTCTTGTCGTAGACCTCCACGAGTTTCCCGTCGATCGCCTTCATCGACAGGATCTTCGGCAGCGACCGCGCGGGGCCGAACTGGATCTGCTTGCCGCCTGCCTTGATGGTGATCAGACCGGACATCGCGGGCTCAGCGAAGTCCTTCATCGCCCGGTCGATCTCGGCCTGGGTGATGGTCGGCTGGCGGGCGGCGACGGGCAGTTCCACGAGGTTCGGCCGGCCCGTCTCGACCTGGGCGCGGTACGCGTCCTTGACCGAGATCATGGAACGGCCGACGTCCAGAGCCTGGCCCGCCTTCCCCGGTACCGGAACGACCTTGTCCGGCTCGAACCTGATCGTGCCCTCGGTCGCCGAGCCGGACACGCCGGCCAGGTCCGTGAGCGCGACGCTCAGCTTCTCCTCGTCGACGAGGATCACCGGCTCGGCGACCCGCTCGCCGCCGAGGAGGGAACCGATCACCGACACCGGGTTGTAGTCGCTGCCGGCCGCGTTGCGCACCGTGGCCTGGCTGTCGAGGGAGAGCCCGGCCTTGTCCGGCGCGAGCTGCTCCTTCTTGCCGCCGACCGAGAGCTGGAGCGGTGACGCCGCACGCTTGCCGAGGGCGGCCTGCAGCTTGTTGACGCCCTGCTCCGTGGAGCCGCCGCCGATGTCGACGCCGAGGACCGTGGTGCTCTTGGGTACCTCGGAGTGGTTCATCAGCAGTCCGGCGCCGTACGCGACGCCGAGCAGGCCGACCACACCGGCGCCCGCGAGCACCAGCTTCGACCGGCCCTTCTTGGCGGGCTTGGCCGCGGCGGGCCGGGGCTGGGCGGGACGGGGCGCCGCGTCCGCTCCGGGGGTGGGTACGACGGGACCCGCGGGACCGCCGCCCGGGCCCGCGGGGAACTCGGGTGCGGAGAACTCCGCGGTCTCGTGCGGTCCGGGGATCGGGGGCGCGAGCGGATTCGGTCCGGGGCCCACGCCGCCCGCGCCCAGGGGCGGGAAGGGCGAGCGGTGGTCACCGGGAACGACCGGGATGCCGCTGGTGAGGGTGTCGCCGGAGACATGGCCGCCGGGACCGGGCGCCGGGTTGGCGAGCGGATCGCCGACAGGGTTCTGCGGGGTGAGCACGGCAGTGTCGTCGGACATCCGGGGACCACCGGGTCCGCCGGGACCACCGACACCCGGGCCGGGAACACCGGGACCGTGAGGAACACCGGCGCCGGGACCGCCCGGCGCACCGGGACCGCCGGGACCGCGAGCGCCCTGGTTGCCGCCGGGCCGCGGGCGGACCGGCATGCTGCCCTTGACCGGACCACCGGTCGGTCCGGCGGGCTGGCGTGCCCCGGGCGGGGTCGTGCCGCCGCCGGGAGCGAAGCCGTTGGAGCCGGTGGACGGCGGGCTGTCGGTGTTCGCCGCCAGATCGCTGAGCGCGCTGCGCGGCTGACCGGACTGCGGGGAGTCGGAGAAGTACGGGATGCCGCTGCCGTTGGTGCCGCCGCCGGAGGGCCCGGGGCCCGCCGTGCCGGCGCCGGGTGTACCACCCGAGGCGGGCGGCGACGGAGCGGGGACCGCGGCCTTGCGCGGAGCGAACCAGTCGCTCGTCTTCTCCTCGGCCTGCGGCTCCGCCGCGGGAGCGGGAGCCTGAGCCGCCTCGGGCCGCGGGGTGTTGCCCGTGCGCTCGCTCTCCTTCTCGGCCGCCGCGGCCGTCGCGGAGGCACGCGTGGAAGCGTCGACGTCGCTCATCGGCGTACGCATCACGACCGGCGGAATCGGCCGCGAGCCCGGGATGTTGATCCGGATGCGGGTCGTCAGCGTGGTCTCGGTCCTGGGCTCGTCCGGCTGCGCCTCGGCGGTCCGGTCGGCCGACGGGTCGGCCGGAGCGTCCTGCTGGGGATGCAGCGACGGATACTGGCGCGATCCGTACGGCGGTGTCCCGGAGGGATACGCGGCTCCACCGCGCCCCTGGGGGCCGGCGGACGAACTGTCAGTTTCACGACTCAAAGCAGGTTCTCCCGGTTGGCTCCGCCGCCCGTTTCTTACTGGATAGCTACTGCTGTGGGCGGCTCGGCGGCGCGCACCACCATACTGGCCGCCGCGGACACACGCCCCGTGACTGTGGAAAGCATCATTCCGCAGACCGTGCGCGCACGCTCGGTCCTGCGGCCTGCCACCCTCCGCGGCGACCCACCCTAGGGGTCCGCAGAACCGGCTGCTGGCCGGGGGTGCCGAGCGTCCTTTATCTGCCAAGTCGGCCGGTGGTGCCGCCCGGTTGCACAGGTCGCGACATGGTGGCACACATCACAGCCGCCGCCAGCCCGCCGAGCATGTAGACGAGCGGCCCGATCCCCGCGGAGAACATGCCGTCGCCCTCCGGCCGTCCGATGCTCAGCAGCACGATGGCGACCAGCCAGCCGGCGGCCGGCGCGACCGCGCCGAGCTGGGTGCCCGTGACCCGCAGCGCGCCGTAGAACAGGCCCGCCGAGCCGGCCAGCGACAGCAGCAACCCGCCCGGGAACCAGGCCCCTTGGACCAGCGAGCCGGCCGCGCCGACGACGGCGCCGAGGACGGCGAGACCGAGGTACGCGGCGATGCGTCCGGGCTTCACCGGCCCGGCGAGCCAGAGGCCCGGCGTGTGGTCCTGGCTCATGTGCTCACTCCCGCGAAGAGGTCGCGCTCGCGCGCGCCGGCCGGCGCGCCCGACGTGCCCTGCGCCAACTGGTAGTACTCGGTGGCGAAGATCGGTTGTCCCAGATCGTTGGAGAGTGCGAAGAAGGGGCCGTCCACGGCGATTTGGGTGGCATGGGCGCGCATGGCCGCCGCTTTCCGTTCCGCGTGGGCCGTGCCGTCGATCTCCGTGGTGATCTCGGAGTCGTCGACCACGCCCGGAATGTCGTCGATCTCGGCGATGCCGGGGAAGTCCGTTCCGCTCGCGGCGCGGAGGCGGGCGAAGCCCTCCTCCGCGACGGACCGCGGCACTCGGTTCCAGTAGATCTTGGAGACGGTGTGCGCGTCGCCGAGGTCGCGCCGGAAGGCCCGCTCGCCGGCGAGTTCGGCGGCGCGCATGGCGACGCGATGGGTCTGGATGTGATCGGGGTGCCCATAACCCCCGTTCGGGTCATAGGTCACCAGGACCTGAGGCCGCACCGAACGGATGACGTCGACGAGGTACGGAGCCGCCTCGTCGACGGGGGTGTTCCAGAAGGCGCCCTCGCGGCGGTTCTGCGGGACGCCCATCATCCCGGAGTCCCGGAAGCGGCCGGGGCCGCCGAGGAAGCGGTGGTCGGACACGCCGAGCTCCTTCATCGCCGCGGCCAGCTCGCCGATGCGGTGGGTGCCGAGACGGTCCTCGCGGTCGGGTCCGAGGTGGGCGAGGTCGGCCGGAATGACCTCGCCCTCTTCCCCGAGGGTGCAGGTCACCAGGGTGACCTGGGCGCCGGCGGCCGCGTACAGGGCCATCGTCGCGCCGTTGTTGATCGACTCGTCGTCCGGGTGCGCGTGCACCAGGAGGAGACGACGGGCGGGAAGATCCTTCATACGGGACAGACTACGAGGCCGGGTGCGGCCCCGGGGTCCTGTGGACACGACCGGGGGCCCGTCGCGCGGATCGGGCCCCGGAACGTGATCGCCGGCACGTGATCACCGGCACGTGATCACTGGGAGGTGATCTCTAGAACTTGATACCGCCGATCATCCCCGCCACGTTCGTGGTCAGTTCGTTGATGGTGGGGGCGATGGACGAGCTTGCGAGATAGAACCCGAGCAACACGCAGACCGCCGCATGCCCACCCTTCAGCCCGGACTTCCGGACCAGTAGGAAGACGACGATCGCCAGCAGCACCACCGCCGAAATCGAGAGTGCCACGGCGGTTCACCTCCACAGATATTCGGTCGGGACGGGCAGGTTGCATGTGCCAGGGGGGTCATACCCACCTCGCGCTACGGATCATAACTATCCGTACCAACGCATCGATCGGTGCACGGCAGCACGCGGGGGCGCACGAACGCTAGGTTCGGTCGCATGACCACGAGGCAACAGCTCTCCTTTCCGCGCCAGTACGCCAGGACCCAGCGCTTCACGCTCGGCGCACCGCGCGCCTTCACGGTGTCTCCCGACGGATCCCGCGTGGTGTTCATCAGGTCTTCGTCCGGCACCGACCGCGCCGGCCGGCTGTGGGTGCTGGATCTCGATTCGGAGGCCGGACGGCCGCAGGAACGGGTGGCCGCCGATGCGGCCGCGCTGCTCGGCGGGGCGGACGAGAAGCTGTCTTCCGAGGAACGCGCACGGCGCGAGCGCAGCCGCGAGGGGTCGGCGGGGATCGTCGCCTACGCGGTGGACCGGGCGGTCGAGTTGGCGGCCTTCTCGCTCTCCGGCCGGCTCCACACGGCCGAGTTGAGAGCCGGGACGGCGCGTGAACTGCCCGTACCGGGACCGGTGATCGACCCGCGCCCCTCTCCTGACGGCCGCTGGATCGCCTACGCGGCCCAGGGCGCGTTGCGGGTGACCGGTGCCGAGGGCGAGGACGACCGGGCGCTCGCCGAGCCGGAGGACGAGGACGTCAGTTACGGCCTCGCGGAGTTCATCGCAGCCGAGGAGATGGACCGGCTGCGCGGTTTCTGGTGGTCACCGGAGTCGGACCGGCTGCTCGTCGCGCGGGTGGACGAGCGCGATGTGCGGCGCTGGTGGATCTCCGATCCGGCGCATCCGGACCGGGAGCCGGCACAGGTGGCCTATCCCGCGGCCGGGACGCCCAACGCCGAAGTCCGGCTGTTCCTCGTCCCGCTGCAGGGGGAGCGCACGGAGGTGACGTGGGACCGCGCGCGCTACCCCTATCTGGCACGGGTCCACTGGTCGGACGCGGGCGCACCGCTGTTGCTCGTCCAGTCGCGCGACCAGCGCACACAAGTACATCTCGCGGTGGACACGGAGAGCGGCACCACCCGCACGGTGCACGTGGACGAGGACCCGGTGTGGCTGGACCTCTTCCCCGGGGTCCCCGCCTGGGCGCCGGACGGGCGGCTCGTACGGATCGCGGACGAGGGCGGCGCGCGGGTGCTGGCGGTCGGCGACCGGACCCTGACCGGGGCCGGGCTCCAGTTGCGGGCCGTCCTCGACATCGGCGAGAACGATGTCCTGGTGTCCGCGGTGGCCGGCGAGGAGGCCGCGGACCCGGAGATCGGCGAGATCCATGTCTACCGGGTCAACGAACTGGGCATGGAGCGGATCTCGGAGGGCGCGGGGGTGCACTCGGCCGTGCGCTCGGGCCCGGTGACGGTGCTCGCCTCGTCCCGTCCGGACGCGCCCGGGACCACGGTCCAGGTGCTGCGGGAGGGCAAGCCGGTCGCCACGGTCGCCTCGTACGCCGAGCAGCCGGTGCTCACCGCGCACCCGCGGCTGTGCGAGGCGGGCGTACGGAGGATTCCGTGCGCCGTGCTGCTGCCGACGGGGTACCGGGAGTCGGACGGACCGCTTCCGGTGCTGCTCGATCCGTACGGAGGGCCACACGGACAGCGGGTGTTCGCGGCGCACAACCCCTATCTCACCTCGCAGTGGTTCGCGGACCAGGGCTTCGCGGTGATCGTCGCGGACGGGCGGGGCTCTCCGGGCCGCTCCCCCGGCTGGGAGAAGGCGATCAAGGACAACTTCCCGCTGACGCTGGACGATCAGATCGAGGCCCTGCACGGACTCGCCTCGTCCTTCCCGCTCGACCTGGAGCGGGTGGGCATCCGGGGCTGGTCGTACGGCGGTTACCTGGCGGCGCTCGCCGTGCTGCGGCGGCCGGATGTCTTCCACGCGGCGGTGGCGGGGGCCCCGGTGAGTGACATGCAGCTGTACGACACCCACTACACGGAGCGGTACCTCGGCGATCCGGCCGAGCGGCCGGAGGTCTACGCGGCGAACTCACTGGTGACGAAGGACGGTTTGACGGCACTGGAGAACCCGGCGAGGCCGCTGATGATCATCCACGGGCTGGTGGACGACAATGTGGTGGTGGCACACACGCTGCGTCTGTCATCGGCCCTGCTGGCGGCGGGCAGGCCCCATGAAGTGCTGCCGCTGACCGGGGTGACGCACATGACCCCGCAGGAGCAGATCGCGGAGAACCTGCTGCTGCTCCAGGTGGACTTCCTGAAGAGGTCGCTGGGAACGCGGTAGCGACGGCGCGCCCCGGGAGCTCTTCACCAGCCCGGCGGAGGTCTCGACGGCGGTGGCGGGCCGGGCGCCCAGCCGTAGACCGGCCGCACCGCGGGCTCCCGGCGGACGAGCACCACCAGCAGGAGCACTCCCGCCGCGGCCTCGAACAGCCAGGACAGCACCAGCAGTTGGTCGAGGCCCGATAACTCCCCCAGCCGGGGAACGAGGTCGTTGCGCACGGCGGCGTCGACGCCGCGGGCGCCTTCGCCCAGGATCAGGAGGGCGGACACCAGCCCGAGCGGCCGGGCGAAGGCCGCCTGGCTCAGCGCGGCGCTGCCCGCCACCACGGCCAGGAGGACGATCACCGCCGCCAGCCAGCCGGGAGGCGTCCCGAGTGGCGGGAGCATGACAGATCTACTGCCGGTGAAGCGGTCGAGGTAGGCCCTGCCGCCGGACCCGGCCGCCGCGTGGATCTCCCAGCCCGCGAGCACCACCGCGGACGCGCCGAGCAGCACGGCGGCCAGCAGCCCCGAACCCCGCTGCGGCCGCAGCGGCCGCGTGGGCGCCTGCCGGCCCGCCGCCGCCACGATCAGGAGCCCGACGCCGAGTCCCGTCGCGGCGAAGACGCAGTACAGGGCCCGCGTCCGCAGATCGTCCGTGGCGCGCAGGTCCATCCAGGAGGAGCTGAGGACCCACAGACCCGGGATCCACAGTGCGATCGTGACGATCCCGGCGACGGCCGGGGCCGCGGCGCCGGCGTTCGGACGCAGCGCGGCCGCGCCGACACACACGTACACGGCCAGCAGGAGCAGGGTTTCGAGGCTGGTGGCGAGCCGTGCGGAACCGGCGCCGCGCCGCCCCCCGCCCGTCCAGAACCGCCAGAGTCCGAGGGGGTCGTCGAGCGCACCGAGGTCGCGGACGATCCATCCGCCCACGATCACCGCGAGCGCGGCGCACAGCACCGCTCCGGTGATCCTGGCCCCCCGCGTAAGCGTCACGCATTCGATCCTGCATGTGCACGCAGAGGTGAACAAGGGCGCCACGCGCAGCCCTTGCGACCGGCCGGGGCCACATGGCGAACCCCGGCCGGCCTACGGCACCCGCACGGCCGTACGCTGTCGAGCCTGGCCCGTTCGTATATCGGTGATGCGACAGTCGAGTTGCCTGCGTGTTAAAGAAGTTGATGGGTATTCATCCGGCTATGTCGCCCGGTTCCGGCTCCTGCCGAGGCGCGATTCAGGACGGCACCACGTGCTTCTCCTCGGCGAAATGACACGCTGACGGATGCCTCGCCGGACCCTGTGCCGAGCGGAACTCCGCCGGCACCTCCAGCAGCGGGACCTCCAGCGCGCAGCGCTCCTGCGCCTTCCAGCACCGCGTGCGGAAGCGGCAGCCCGACGGGATGTTCGCCGGGGAGGGCACGTCACCGCCGAGGATGATCCGCTCCCGGTGCTCACGCGCCTCCGGGTCCGGCACCGGGACCGCCGACAGCAGCGCCTGGGTGTACGGGTGGGTGGGGTGGTCGTAGATCTCCTCGTCCCTGCCGATCTCCACCACCCGCCCCAGGTACATCACGCCGACCCGGTCCGAGATGTGCCGGACGATCGAGAGGTCATGGGCGATGAACACATAGCTGAGGCTGAACTCGCTCTGCAGCGTGGCCAGCAGATTGATGACCTGCGCCTGCACGGACACGTCGAGCGCGGAGACCGGTTCGTCGGCGACGATGATCTCCGGCTGGAGGGCGAGTCCTCGCGCGATGCCGATGCGCTGCCGCTGGCCGCCGGAGAACTGATGGGGATAGCGGTTGATGTACTCGGGGTTGAGACCGACGACGTCCAGCAGGTCCTGCACCTTGCGGCGCCGGTCGCCCTTGGGGGCGACCTCCGGGTGGATCTCGTACGGCTCGCCGATGATGTCGCCGACCGTCATCCGCGGGTTGAGCGAGGTGTACGGGTCCTGGAACACCATCTGGATGTTGCGGCGCACCGCCTTCAGCGCGCGCCCGGACAGCTTGGTGATGTCCTCGCCGCGGTAACGGATCACGCCGGCGGTCGGCCGTTCCAGATGGACCAGCATCCTGGCGAGGGTGGACTTCCCGCACCCGGACTCCCCCACGATGCCGAGCGTCTCGCCCGCCGTCAGGTCGAGATCGACGCCGTCGACCGCCTTGACCGCGCCCACCTGCTTCTTGAACAGCACGCCCCGCGTGAGCGGGTAGTGCTTGACGAGGTCGCGCACCTCCAGGATCGGCTCAGCCATGGAGAGTCTCCTCCCAGAAGTGGCAGGCGCTTCTGCGCTCCGGCGACACCTGGTACAGCGGCGGTTCGTCCGTTCGGCAGATGTCCCGCGCCATCGGACAGCGGGGGTTGAAGGCGCAGCCGGGCGGGATGTCCATCAGGTTCGGCGGCAGGCCCTTGATCGCGTACAGCTCCCGGCCCTTCTGGTCCAGGCGCGGGATCGACTCCAACAGGCCCTTGGTGTACGGGTGGGCGGGCGCCTTGTAGATGTCGTGGACGGGAGCCGTCTCGACGATCCGGCCCGCGTACATCACCGCGATCCTGTCCGCGACGTCGGCCACCACCCCGAGGTCGTGGGTGATCAGGACGAGTCCCATGGCGAGCTCGCTCTGCAGCGTGGCCAGCAGGTCCATCACCTGGGCCTGGACGGTGACATCGAGCGCGGTCGTGGGTTCGTCGGCGATGATCAGGGCCGGTTCGAGCGCCAGGGCCATGGCGATCATGATGCGCTGGCGCATACCGCCGGAGAACTGGTGCGGGTACTGGCCCACCCGCTCCTTCGCCCCCGGGATGCCGACCCGCTCCATCAGCTCGACGGCCTTCGCCCGGGCCTCCTTGCGCTTCATCCCCCGGTGCACGACGAACATCTCGCCGAGCTGGTCGCCGACGCTGAGCACCGGGTTCAGCGAGGAGAGCGCGTCCTGGAAGATCATGGCCATCCCGGCCCCGCGGATCTTCCTCCGCTCGTCCTCCTTGAGCGTCAGCAGGTCCTGCCCGCGGAAGAGGATCTCGCCGCCGGTGATCCTTCCCGGCGGGATGTCCAGGATGCCCATCACGGCCTGTGCGGTGACGGACTTCCCCGAGCCGGACTCGCCGAGCACGGCGAGCGTCTCGCCCTCGGCGACCGTGTAGGCGACGCCGTTGACGGCCTTGGCCACACCGTCGCGGGTGTGGAACTCCACGTGCAGGTCGCGCACTTCGAGCAGCGGCGCGTCGGCCCGGGTCTCGACAGTCATGACGGCTCCTCAGCGCAGCTTGGGGTCGAGGGCGTCGCGCACCGCGTCGCCGAGCATGATGAACGCCAGCACCGTGATCGCCAGCGCGCCCGCCGGCCAGAGCAGCATGTGCGGGGCGTTGCGGATGTACGGCGAGGCGGACGAGATGTCGATGCCCCAGGAGACGGTCGGCGGTTTCAGGCCCACGCCGAGGAACGAGAGGGTCGCCTCCAGGGAGATGTAGGTGCCCAGCGCGATGGTGGCGACCACGATGACGGGGGCGACGGCGTTGGGGGCGATGTGCCGCAGCAGCATCCGCGCGTTGGACGCCCCGAGCGCCCGCGCCGCCTGGACGTAGTCGTTCTGCCGGGCGGTGATGACCGAACCGCGGGCGATGCGGGAGAGCTGCGGCCAGCCGAGCAGCACCATGAAGCCGACGACCGGCCACACGGTGGTGCTGGTGACGACGGACAGCAGGACGAGTCCGCCGAGGACGACCGGGATGCCGAAGAAGATGTCGGTGACGCGGGACAGGACCGCGTCCGACGCCCCGCCGAAGAAGCCGGCGAGCCCGCCGAGGACGGAGCCGATCAGGGCGACGCCGAGCGTGGCGCAGACGCCCACGGTGACCGACGCACGGGCGCCGTAGACGGTCCGTGTGTAGACGTCGCAGCCCTGGCCGTTGAAGCCGAAGGGATGGCCGGGCTGGGAGCCCTCCTGCGCCTTGGCGAGGTCGCACTGGAGCGGGTTGCCCGAGGCGATCAGCGACGGCCAGATGGAGATGACGACCAGGAACAGGATGACCAGCGCGGAGATGATGAAGACGGGGTTGCGGCGCAGGTCGCGCCAGGCGTCCGACCAGAGGCTGCGCGGTTTGCCGGACGGCCCGGTGCCCTGCGGGCCGCCCGGTGTCTTCTCCAGCGTCTCGGCCTCGCTCATGGCCAGGTCGGTGGCGCCTCCCGCGCCCGTCGACGCGATCGCTCCCCCGTCGTCGTACTGCGGCTCAGGCATAGCGGATCCTCGGGTCGAGTACGGCGTAGAGCAGGTCGACGATGAGATTCGCCACCAGGAAGACCAGCACCAGGACGGTCACGAAGCCGACGACGGTCTGGGTGTTCTGGCGGAGGATGCCCTGGTACAGCTGGTAGCCGACGCCGTGGATGTTGAAGATGCGCTCGGTGACGATCGCCCCGCCCATCAGGGCGCCGATGTCGGTGCCGATGAAGGTGACCACCGGGATCAGCGAGTTGCGCAGCAGATGACGGCTGATCACCCGGCCCCGGGGCAGCCCCTTGGCCTTCGCGGTGCGGACGTAGTCGGAGCGGGCGTTCTCGGCGATGGAGGTGCGCGTGAGGCGGGTGACGTACGCCAGCGAGACGGAGGCGAGGACGAGGCCGGGGATCAGCAGTTCGTCGAGCGGCGCCTCGGGCGAGACGGCCGGCTTGATCAGGCCCCACTCGACGCCCAGCAGCAGCTGGAGGAGAAGACCGGTGACGAAGGTCGGGACCGAGATCACGACCAGGGTCAGCAACAGGACCCCGGTGTCGACGGGCCGCCCGCGGCGCAGCCCGGTGATCACCCCGAGCGTGATGCCGATGACGATCTCGAAGACGATCGCCACGATGGTCAGCCGGATGGTCACCGGGAAGGCCTCGGCCATCAGCTCGGTGACCTTCTGACCGTTGAAGGCGGTGCCGAAGTCGCCGGTGAAGACGTTGCCCATGTAGGTGAGGTATTGCTGCCACAGGGGCTTGTCGAGGCCGAACTCCGCTCGCAGCCGGGCGGCCGTCGCCGGGTCGCACTGCCGGTCGCCGCAGAGCCCCGCGATGGGGTCTCCCATCACGTTGACCATGAGGAAGATCAGCAGGGTCGCGCCGAAGAAGACCGGGATCATCTGGAGCAGACGCCGGATCACATAACGTCCCATGAAGGTCTCCAGGGGTCGTGGGAAGGGATGTGGCCCCCGGCGCGTGGGACACGCCGGGCCGACCGCCCTCCGGCGTCAGTTGACCTTGATCTCGTTGTAGACGGGGACGCTGAAGGGGTTCAGCGAGACATTGGAGATGCGCTCCGAGTAGCCGGCGCTGCCGTTCTGGTACCAGAGCGGGATGGCCGCCATCTGATCCCGCACGACCTCCTCGGCCTGCTGGAACGTCTCGACTGCCTTGGCCACGTCCGTCTCCGCGTTGGCCTGGTCGACGAGCTTGTCGAACTCCTTGTTGGTCCACTTGCCGTCGTTGGACGAGGCGTTGGTGTAGTAGAGCGGCTGGAGGAAGTTCTGGATGAGCGGGTAGTCCATCTGCCAGCCGGCGCGGAACGGGCCGCGCATCTTCAGCTGGGAGATCTGGCTGCGGAAGTCGGCGAAGGTGCCGACGGGGTTGCCGACGCAGGCCCGGTCGTTGCCGAGCGCGTTGTTGATGCTGTTGCAGACGGCGTCGACCCAGTCCTTGTGCGAGCCGGTGTCCGCGTTGTACGTGAGCTTCATCTGGCCGCCGGGGATGCCGCCGCCCTCGGCGACCAGCTTCTTCGCCTCGGCCGCGTTGTACTCGCAGGCCTTGCCGCAGAGGGTCTCGCTGAAGCCGCCGTCCGCGCCGAGCACCGGTGAGGTCCAGTCCTTGGCGGGCGTACGCGTCTTCTGGAAGATGGTGTCGGTGATCTGTTCCCGGTTGATCGCCATCGACAGGCCGGTGCGGACCTTGGCGCCGTTCGGCGTGTTCCACGCCTTGTCGTAGTACGGGAAGGCGAGCGTCTGGATGATGCCCGCGGGTGTGTTGATGTACCGGCCGCCGAGGTCCGCCTCCACGTTCTTGAGCTGGGAGGCGGGCACGTCGTCGACGAGGTCGAGGTTGCCGGCGGTCAGGTCGGTGTAGGCGGTGTTGTTGTCGGTGTAGACATTGAGGTCGACACCGCCGTTCTGCGCCTTGTCGGGCCCCTTGTACCCGTCCCATCGGCGCATGGCCAGCTTCGAGCCCTTGGTGTACGAGTCGACGGCGTACGGGCCGTTGCCGACCGGCTTGGAGAGCCAGGCGTCGTGGTCGTCGAAGAAGACCTTGGGCAGCGGCGCGAAGGCGGCGTAGCCGAGGGTGTCGGGCCAGGTGGAGAACTTCTGGGAAAGCTTCACGGTGAAGGTCGTGGGGTTCACGACCTTGAGGCCGGAGAGGGTCTGGGCGGTGGGCGCGCCCGACTCGGGGTGGACCGCGGCGTAGCCGTCGATGTAGCCGAAGAAGTAGGCGTTCTTCTGATTGTTCTTCAGGTTCGCGCCGTAGTTCCAGGCGTCGACGAACGACTGGGCGGTCACCTTCTCCCCGTTGCTGAAGTTCCAGCCGTCCTTGATGGTGACCGTGAAGTTCACCGAGTCGGGCGTGTCGATCTTCGAGGCGATCATGTCCTGGGCCTCGCCGGTCTTCGGGTCGTACCTCTTCAGACCGCGGAAGAGCATGTCGAGGACCTTGCCGCCCTGCACCTCGTTGGTGTTCGCGGGCTCGAGCGGATTCTGCGGATCGCCCCAGGAGGAGGACACGATCCCGTCGGCGCCGCTGCCGCCACTGTCGCTGCCACCGCCACAGGCCGTGGCCGCGAGGGCGAGGGCCATCGCGCATGCGGCCCAGGGGACGTGCGTGGCTCGACGCATGGGGTGCCTCCCGAGATCTGGGTCGTACTGTGGCCCAAATATCACCCCATCCAGGATCTAACGCACTTTCAGGGCATCCGGCCGGGCAGGGCTGCTGCCGGGCGGGTGACCTCCCAGGTGTCGACGGCGTAGTGCAGGGTCATGCCGTGTGCCTCGTAGAGTTCGAGGGCCTTCGACTCGTTCCGGGTGTCGACCCCGAGGCCGATGGTGTCGCGGCCCCGGGCGGCGTACACGGCGAAGGCATGACGGAGCAGATGTCCGCCGATCCCGCGGCCCCGGGCCGACTTCAGCACCCCGATGTTGCGGATCCAGCCCATCGCCTCGCGGTCGTCACGGGTCAGCAGCACCGCGACATCGCCCTCGTCGGCGAGCGAGGCGATCCACACCAACGACCAGTCCAGCCGGGCGCCGTGGACGTCGTCGAGCCACTGCTCGTAACCGCGGGCGTGATGGTCGTAGTGTTCGGCGAAGGTCTCCTCCACCAGGGCGTGCGCGATCCGGCGGTCGGCCTCGGCGCGGCAGTCGCGCAGCGACAGCCCGGTGGGCGGCTCGGGCGTGAGGTCGTCCGCGACGGCCGGCGGGCGCGTCATCACCTGGTAGCGGCGCACGGTCCGCCAGCCGCGGCGTACGAGCAGTGCCGTGTCGAGGGCCGGTCCGGTGTTGAGCTGAAGATGCAGCACGGCACGGTCGGCGCCGTCCTCCGCCGCCTTCTGCGCGGCCCGGGCCTCGATCAGCTCCAGCAGGACGACCGCGGCGGCGGACCGGCCGGGCAGTGCGTAGTGGTCGACGCCTATGTCCCCGTCGCCGGAGTCGCTCCACAGCATCCCGAACGCGACCAGGTCACGGCCCTCGGACACCAGCCAGGTGTCGCGGACGAGGTCCAGGTCCGAGTGCGCCAGGTCGGCCTCCACGGTGTGCAGATCGGTCTCCGCGCGGCCGATCTCGACGAGGTCGACGGCGTTGAGCAGGGCGCAGACGGCGGGGGCGTCCGCGAGCGTCGCGGGCCGCACGGTCAGGTCATCCATCGGGCCACTGTCGGGGCCGCGTACGGCGCGGCGCAACGCGTTTTCCCGCGGTGGCACGAGGCGCGCGCGGTGGTACCAGGCTGATGCGGTGGCCCGGGTTCCCCTTGTGTCCGGAACCCGTGGACGACGAAGGCGCCCGGACCGTTCGGTCCGGGCGCCTTCGTTCATCCGCGGTGCGCGCTACGCTGCGTGGACGACGTCCTTCTCCTCCGCGAAGTGGCACGCCGACTCGTGCGCCACCGGGGAGTCCAACCCCTTGAAGGGCTCGGGGATCGCCAGCAGCGGCACCTCCTCGGCGCACTTGTCCTGGGCCTTCCAGCAACGGGTGCGGAAGCGGCAGCCCGACGGCGGGTTCGCCGGCGACGGGACGTCACCGGTCAGAATGATCCGGTCACGGGCGTTGCTGATCTCCGGGTCCGGAACGGGGACCGCGGACAGCAGCGCCTGCGTGTAGGGGTGCGTCGGGTGGTCGTAGATCTGCGTGTCCGTGCCGATCTCGGCCATCTTCCCGAGGTACATCACGCCGACCCGGTCCGAGATGTGCCGGACGATCGACAGGTCGTGCGCGATGAAGATGTAGGAGAGGTTGAACTCGTCCTGCAGCTTCTCCATCAGGTTGATGACCTGCGCCTGCACCGACACGTCGAGCGCGGAGACCGGCTCGTCGCAGATGATGATCTCGGGGTTGAGCGCGAGACCGCGGGCGATGCCGATGCGCTGGCGCTGACCGCCCGAGAACTGGTGCGGGTACCGGTGGATGTACTCCGGGTTCAGACCGACGACGTCCAGCAGATCCTGCACCTTGCGGCGCCGGTCACCCTTCGGGGCCACCTCGGGGTGGATGTCGAAGGGCTCGCCGATGATGTCGCCGACCGTCATCCGCGGGTTGAGCGAGGTGTACGGGTCCTGGAACACCATCTGGATGTTGCGGCGCACCGCCTTCAGCGCGCGCCCGGACAGCTTGGTGATGTCCTGGCCCTTGAAGAACACCTCGCCGGCGGTCGCCGTCTCCAGGGTCATCAGCAGCTTGGCGACCGTGGACTTGCCACAGCCGGACTCACCGACGATGCCGAGCGTCTCACCCTGGTAGAGGTCGAAGGAGACCCCGTCCACGGCCTTGACCGCACCGACCTGGCGCTTGAACAGGATGCCCTGCGTCAGCGGGAAGTGCTTGACCAGATTGCGGACCTGGAGGATCGGCTCGCCGCGGTCGACCTTGGCCTCGAGGGCCGCAACGGCCTCCGCCTCGGTGCTCGCGTCGACGGTCTCGACCTCGGTGACGTTCGGGGTGGCGTCCACGGCGTCCGCCGGCTCGTCGGTCTTCTTGAGCTCAGCCATGGATCGTCTCCTTCCAGAAGTGGCACGCGCTTCCGCGGCCGGGCAGCTCACTGCCGTCCTGCTCGGTCACCGGCACGAGGGCCGGAACCTCGGTGCGGCAGATGTCGTCCGCCTTGGGGCAGCGGGGGTTGAACGCGCAACCGGCCGGGATCTTCAGCAGGTTGGGCGGCAGCCCCTTGATCGCGTACAGCTCCTGGCCCTTCTGGTCCAGGCGCGGGATCGAGTCGAGCAGACCGCGGGTGTAGGGGTGGGCGGGCCGCTTGTACAGCTCGTTCACCGGTGCGGTCTCGACGATCCGGCCCGCGTACATCACGGCGATCTTGTCCGCGACGTCGGCGACGACGCCGAGGTCGTGGGTGATCAGGATCAGACCCATGTTGTACTCGCGCTGCAACTCCGCGAGCAGATCCATGACCTGGGCCTGGACGGTGACGTCCAGGGCGGTCGTGGGCTCGTCGGCGATGATCAGGTCCGGCTCCAGGGCGAGCGCCATCGCGATCATGATGCGCTGGCGCATACCGCCCGAGAACTGGTGCGGGTAGTCGTTGACCCGCGCCTTGGCGGCGGGGATCTTCACCCGCTCCATCAGGTCGATGGCCTTGGCCTTGGCTTCCTTCTTGGACAGGCCCTGGTGGACGCGGTACATCTCGCCCAGCTGGTAGCCCACCGAGAGCACGGGGTTGAGGGAGGACAGCGCGTCCTGGAAGATCATCGCGATCTTCCGGCCGCGGATCTTCCGCCGCTCCTCGTAGCCCATGGTGAGCATGTCCTGCCCGCGGTACAGGATCTGGCCCTGCGGGATCTTGCCGGGCGGCATGTCGAGAATGCCCATGATCGCCTGAGCGGTCACGGACTTGCCCGAACCGGACTCGCCGAGCACGGCCAGGGTCTCACCGGAGTCGACGCTGTAGTTGACGCCGTTGACTGCCTTGGCGACACCGTCGCGGGTGTGGAACTCCACGTGCAGATCGCGGACTTCCAGCAGCGGAGTGCCGTCCGAGTCACCGGATCGGGGCGCCGGGACGCTTGCTGTTTCTTCGATGATGGTCACGTACGCCCTCCTCAGCGCAGCTTCGGGTCGAGGGCGTCGCGGACCGCGTCGCCGAGCATGATGAACGCGAAGACCGTGAGGCTCAGCATGCCGGCCGGGAAGAGCAGCACATGCGGGTTGTTACGGATCTCCTCACTGCCCGACGCGATGTCGATGCCCCACGAGATCGTCGGGTCGGCCAGACCGAGTCCCAGGTAGGACAGGGTCGCCTCGGCCGAGATGAAGCCACCGAGCGAGATGGTGGCGACGACGATGGTGGGAGCGATCGCGTTGGGCAGCACATGGCGGAACAGCATGCGGTTGGTGCCCGCGCCGAGGGCGCGCGCGGCCGTCACATAGTCCGCCTGCTTCGCCGTGATGACGGAGCTCCGGGTCACGCGGCAGATCGAGGTCCAGCCGAGGAAGGCCAGGGCCAGGATCACGACGAACACCTTGCGCTCGGTGAAGGCGTTCAGAACGACCATCGCGCCGAGCAGGAAGGGGATGCCGAAGAAGATGTCCGTGACACGGGAGATGATCGAGTCGAGCCAGCCGCCGAAGTAGCCGGACAGCAGACCCATCAGGCCGCCGAACAGCGTGATCGCCAGGGTGACGCCGACTCCGACGAGGATCGAGGCGCGGGTGCCGTAGACGACACGCGCGTAGATCGAACGGCCCTGGATGTCGTAACCGAACCACTCGGGGCTGAAGATCTTCCCCAGCTCCGGCTTGGTCAGGTAGTGGTTCGTCAGGTCACCGGCGCGCGGGTCGGCACTGGTGAACATGCCCGGGAAGGCGGCGATCACCAGAAGCAGGACGAGCAGGCTCGCCGAGATCCAGAACATGGGCCGGTGGCGCAGGTCGTACCAGGCGTCGCCCCACAGACCGCGGGGCTTGCTCTGGGCGGACTTGGGCGCACCGGTCTCGGGTGCCGCGTCCGCCTTCGGCGGAGCGATCGCGTCGACCGCGCTGTCGGTCTTGACGGTCTGGGCCTTGGTCACGTCAGGCATACCGGATCCTCGGGTCCAGGACCGCGTACAGCAGGTCGACGATCAGGTTGATGACCAGGATGACCAGGACGAACACGGTGACCACACCGACGATGGTGGAGCCCTCGCGCTGTCCGAGCGCCTGGTACAGAAGGTTGCCGACACCCTGGACGTTGAAGATGCCCTCGGTGACGACCGCGCCGCCGATGAAGCCGCCGACGTCCGTGCCGAGGAACGTGATCACGGGGATCAGCGAGTTCCGCAGCAGGTGGACACCGACGATGCGTCGCCGGGGCAGGCCCTTGGCGAGCGCGGTGCGCATGTAGTCGGCGCGCAGGTTCTCCGCGAAGGTCGTCCGGGTCAGCCGTGCCACGTACGCCATGGAGAGCATGGCGAGGACGAAGCCCGGTAGGAACAGTTGGGTGACGTCCATCGAGTCCTGGACGTTCGGCGACACCCAGCCGAGAGTGTCGGCGAAGAGGTACCGGGCCAGGTAGCCGAGGATGAACACCGGGATCGAGATGACGATCAGGGTGAAGACCAGGACGCCCGAGTCGGGAGCCTTGCCGGCCTTCAGACCTGCCCAGGCGCCGAGGCCGAGGCCCACGATCATCTCGATGATGAGCGCGACCGCGGTCAGCCGGAGCGTGACGGGGAAAGCCCGCGTCATCTCGTCGAGGACCGGACGGCCACCGAAGGTGTTGCCGAAGTCGCCCTGGAAGAGATTGGCCATGTAGTCCAAGTACTGCTTCCACAGGGGCTGGTCGAGCCCGAATTCATGGCGCAGCTGTGCGACCTGTGCGGGGTCGGCTGCCTTGTCTCCCCACATCGCCCGGATGGGGTCACCGGGAAGGATGTGGACCATGAGGAAAATCAACAGAGTGGTCCCGATGAATACCGGGATCATCTGGAGCAGTCGCCTTGCGACGTAACGCCCCATCATGCCTCCATGCCGTGAGGGGTCGGCGATGGCCTGGTCAGAGTGTTCTCCGCCGCGGGGTTGTGGGGGAGAGCCCCGGGGCCTACGCCCTGCGGGCCGGTGGCCCCCCGCCCCGGGGGGGCGGGCGCCACGCCCGGCGGGTGCCCCAGAGTAGATAATTGGCGATTACAGTAACTCGGAGGAAAAACCGGCGCGAGAGAATTAAAAAA
>NZ_JBHXSL010000077.1:12953-26328 GCF_042714725.1 Streptomyces sp. NPDC058685 | reverse complement strand
GGTCCCACTCCGCGTTCGTTAAATCTCCACGGCCCATCTCTCCAGCCTGGCCCCAACAGCCCTGCTAGGTCAGGAGATCCGAGAAACAGCGCCTAGTGATTCGTGGAGTAGTGGTAATTCTTCGACCGCTCGGCCACGGTGTGGTCGCGGGTGGGGACCAGGGTTCCGTCCACGATGAGGACGGTGCCCTTGCGGAACCGCTTGCGCGGCTTGAGCGCGAGCAGAGGGCCGAGGTGGCTGACGATGCGCTTGGCCGCGGACTTCGAGACGCCGAACAACGGGGCGAGCTGCCGCAGCGTCAAGTTGGTGCGCCAGTAGGCCGTGACGAGCAGCACCCGGTCCTCCAGCGGTAGGCTCCACGGCCGCCTCTGCGGACCGCGCCAGCTCCCTCGTGCCGCAGCTGTGCCACCAACGAGGTGAAACAGCGGGGGCTCAACCCGGTGAACGGGGCTATCCAGGACGCCTGCGATGCCGTAATCACACCAGCCACGACGGGAGCCTCACACGGTTCACGCCGTGGCCGGCCCGTTGATCACTTGCTGGACAGGCGGAGATCCCCGGACCAGGTCTCACACCGGACACGGCCGGAGTCGAAGGTGATCTCCAATGCGATCGGCCTGCTGTCCGGGACACTCTCTTCGCTGACTGCCAGCACCGTCTCGCCGAGGTGCTCCGCGAATGGGATCTTGCAGCTGATCGGCGCCACCTCGACGCGGCCTGACTCCGCCATGACGTATCCCGCGAAGGGGTCCGACGTCTTCACGATCAGACACCAGTCCGAACCGGTCGTGATGCGCGTGGCGACCGCTTCGCTGTCGATCAGCCACACGTCCAGCGGGCCGAACGGAGCCTCTGAGTCGTACACGTGCCGCGAGGCGACTACTTGCACAAGACGGCCCCGGCCAAGTAGTCGGGACGCACACCGGCCCCGTGCAACGGGCACTCGCTCTCCCTCTTCGACTCCACCCGTCGACCGTACCGTCCGGCAAACCCCCAGCTCACGCCCTTATACGGGACACCCCTTAGCCAGGTCAGGGCTTCTATGGCCGAGCGGCAGCAGCATCGACGCCAGACTCCCGCAGCTTGCGGGCCAGGAACTCCATCTCAGGCATCGTTCCTGAGTGGGCTCCTGCCAACACCTCCCCCAGCAAGGTCTTGACTTCCGCCAGACCCATGCCAAGTTCTGCCCGCAGAACCCGCATGATCGCGGCGTTCGTCGCTGATGGATCCACCTGGAGGCGAGCTGGTCTCCGCTCGGAGAGCAGCCGACCTCGTAGTTCGGAAGGCAGATCACCGCCGCAGTCGGCTATCGCAAACCCGCAGGCTGAACTCTGGGACTCCGTGTCCCGATGCAAGGAGCGGTGGGCCAGGGCTTGGACGCCCCAGCACTCCAACTCCGCACCGCAGTCCTGACACCCAGCTGAGTACCTGATGGACTCGAAGATCGCCTGATCCATACCCACCCCTTCAGGGAATTGAGGTTAGACGACAGGCTGAGCTCATGCGATACGAGGGGAAGGCGGAGCTCACCGCCGCGAGAGTCCTGGTCCCGGTGGCCGTCCTTGTCGCCTCACCAGTGCTGCTCATAGCCGGAAGACCGGTCCGCCGCCGATACCTCCGCTACGTCTACCGGGAGGAGGCCCCAGCGATCGTGGACAAGGAGCAGGGCCGAATCAGTGTCCACTGGTTCGTGGTCATGAGCCCGCTTCTTGCATGGCTCTGCTGGCCCACAGAGGCACTCGCCCGGCTCATCTCGCGCCGAGGTTAAACGGCAAGCTTAGGAGTCGAGCCATTCATCGCTGTCGGCTCACTTCGCCTTGACCACCCCTGCCTCATAGGGGACAACGGACAAGCCCGGACCCTGTCCATAACTTGGGCTCGAAGGCCATGCCGCCGGGCATCGCTCCGGGTGCGGGTAGCCGGGCGAGGGCCTGCGCCGCCATCGGCACCACCGGGGGATTGACTCTCACATTCCTGGCATACCCCCACACGTCGATCCGGTAGTGGAGTCACACCTGCCTGGCTGGGGCGTCAGGCGCTTGATGCGGGGTCGTGGTCGAGATGGGCGTACACGCGACATTGCACACCCGGCTGAGCAGGCAGGCGCCGGATGCGGCCGGACGCGTCGGTCGCCCACAACGCGTTCAGCTGGTCCAAGGCCCGTCGTGCGGTCGCCTCGTCCGCGGCGGTGATGTCCAGCACGAGCAGACCGGGCTCACTCACATGTACAGCGTCAATGTTCGTCCATGGGCTGTTCAACGAGGTGACCGCGAAGGCGTGCCTTGCCAGTGCATTGAGCCAGGAAACACAGGTCTTTGTGCGGTCAGGGCGTCGGGGGGTACCACGACGGAGGCAAGCTCAGGCCGGTCTGCAGAGGCTGCCCCGCGGGAGGCATCAGACCAGACGGCGCAGCCCCCATCGCGTCGCTGAAGTCGACCGTGCCTCCGGTGAGCTCAGCACCGTTGAAGTCGACCGTGTCGCTGGAGAAGTCCGCGTCGCTGAAAAATACTGTGCCACCGGAAAACTCAGCGCGGAAGGAGACCCTGCCGTCCGAGAACTCCGCGCCGCTGAGGTCGACCGTGCCGCCGGTGAACTCCGAGTTGTCGAAGTCGACCGTGCTGCCAGTAAACCTCGCGCCGCTGAGGTCGACCCTGCCGCCGGAGAACACCGCGACGCGGAACGAGACCCTGCCGCTGGAGAAGTTCGCGTCGCAGAAGACGACCGTGCCGTCCGAGAACTCCGCGAGGCTGAAGTCGACCGTGCCGTCGGAGACCCCGGAGAACTCCGATCTGCCGAAGTCGACGATGCCGCCGGAGAAGACCGCGCGGCGGAAGTCGATCATGCCACGGCAGAACACCATGCCACGGAAGCAGACCTCGCTGCCGGAGAAGACCGCGTGGCGGAAGGCGACCGTGTCGCTGGAGAACTCCGCGTTGGTGAAGTCGACCGTGCCGCCGGAGAACACCGCGTTGGTGAAGTCGACCGTGCCGCCGGAGAATTTTGCGCCGCTGAAGTCGACGGTCCCGCCGGAGAACACCGCGCCGGAGAAGTCGCCACCATCGAACACGACGCTTGTGAAGCCGAGGTCGTGGCCTTGCCAGGAGTGGGGGTGTTGGGGGGCGTGGCGGAGGTGGTCGCGGATGAGGCGGATGACCGTGTGCCGGACTTCGCGGAGGGCCAGGTAGGCGTGCCGGGCATCTGTGTCGCTTGCTGGTAGGTCGGTTTCGGCGGTGTAGGGGAGGCGGAGGTAGGCGCACAGGACGTCGACGCAGGTCTGTCGGAGGTCGCGGGTGGGTGCGTCGTCGGCGAGGCCGGCCAACGCGTGGACGCCGCCGAGGCGTACGGCGGCGGAGTCGTCGCCGAGTTGGGAGACGGCGGTGGTGAAGCGTTCGGTGTGCAGGCGGGTGGCGTCGCGCAGGGCACCGTCCTCGTCGACTCGCTGGCGGCGGTAGGCGACGACCAGGGCCACCAGGGCGCCGGCCCCGGCGACTACGCCGAAGGACAGCTTCACCAGGTCGAACAGGGTGCTGGAGGTGAGCTGTTTCTCGGGCTTGAGGCGCTCAGCGCCGAGGAGGTCCCAGCCGGCGAAGAACACCGCCCCGGCCACGGCTATCGCGGTGGCGAAGGTCAGGGTCAGGACGGTACCGACAGGCCAGAGGAGTAAGCCGCGCCGTTCGGTCTGGCGCTGGGGCGGGTTTGAGGTCACACACCAAGGACCATCGAGCCGCCTGACTGGTTGCAGCCGGGGCGCGTACGAGCTCTACCCGCACAGTCTCAAGGAGCTTTTCGCCACGGTCAGGACGATGCCGCGGACTTGGCGAGGGGCGGGTAGTCGAGGCCGATGTGCTTCAGCGCCATCTGCGCGGCGATCTTCTCGCCGGCCGGTAGCTCGGCCCATCAGTCGTGGGCGAGGATTGCGGTGCACGTACGGCAACATCGCAGTGCAATAGTTCTGCGACCTGATCAACACACCCAAACCCGCCACGCTTCGGAGACCTCATGCGAAAGCCCGCCCTGTCCGCTGCCGCTTTCGTCCTCGCTCTCGCGGCCATGACGGCATGCGGGTCGGGGAGCTATCAGAAGAACGATCAGCCGAGGAACACCCGCACTGCAACCGCTGGCGTCCCCACCAAGCCGGCTACGAAGGAGTTCACCGCCAGCGACGCCTTCAAGGTCCTTTCCGGCAAGGTCGCGTCCGCCAAACTCTCGGGCGTTGTCACCGAGGACGACGACCCGAACCATCTCCTCGGCCGCCCCAACCAGTACACCAGCAAGGTCACGTTCACGGACTCCCGCATCAAGGTCGACGACGTCGCCGGCGCGGAGCCCGGCAGCGTCGAGCTCGGCGGAGCGATCGAGGTCTTCACGACCGCAGCCGACTCCCAGGCCCGCGCCGACTACATCCAGAACGTCACCAAGGGCATGCCCATGCTCGCCGAGTACGACTTTGTCAGCGGCACCGTACTCATCCGCGTCAGCCACTACCTCACCCCGACCCAGGCCGCTGACTACAAGGCCGCTGCCGCTGCCCTCGGGTAGGCGCCACCATGCCGGACCTGCCAATTGCTCCCGTCTGGGCGGACACTGCAGGGAAGCCGAGCGGCTCGTCGACACGACGAAGGCCGGACCCGGCGGGCAGCCGGTCGTGAGACCTCCTCCCCTGACTTCTCCGCTAGCCTGCTGCGGTCGTCTGCTGGGGCTGGAACGAAGCCGGGGCGCGACCACCTTCACGCCGTGCTCGACCTGGCTGACACCGTCCACCAGTGCGGCGAACGGTGATCCTCCTCGATCAGGCCGAAGGGCTGATCGGCATCGTCAGCTCTGAGCGCATGGTTCATCGGTTCGAAACCTTGTCGCCGGCCCTCGCCGGGCGTGTGATAGCCGGAGCAGACACCGCGGGCAGCTCCGCCTCGTAGGTCCCAAGAGAGGTGGCCACGTGACCGCCGCGGTGAAGGTTGTTTCGGGGATGGCATGGTCTGACGATCGGCAGACCGTGCCGGCACACGACATCACCACGGCGTGTCATGCGTACCGAAGCCTGCCGCCCGCCACCGTCACCACAGTCCATGGCCGCACCCTCCTACGTCTGCCATCCTCATTTCCGCTCGCCCGGATGCTGGTCAGCGACAGGGCGGCGGGGCCGCGTCGCCGCGATGGCCGTGTGGCATCAGCCGGAACCGGGAGCACACCGAGCGCCCGAGAGCCGCGCGGGCATAATCCGGTGACGTTAGGTGCGTGTCTTCGGGATGATGAAGATCCCTGCGGTCACCACGGGTGGAGGAATCGATGCCACAGATGCAGCCGGCGGAGGCCCTGGCGACGTGTGAGCAGGCGTTGCGGAGCCTGATCGCCACGGTGTTGGCCAAGAAGCTGGGCAAGGACTGGTTCTCCCAGGTGTTCTCTGAGAAGCGGGCGGTCAAGATCCGGGACGTACGGGACGAAGAAGCGGGACGCCGCACACGTCGTGGCGTCGCTTCGGTTCCCAGCAGTGAACTGGCGTATGCCCAGTTCTTCGACATCCTCGACCTGCTGAAGAAGTACTGGGCAGACTTCAAGCCTGCGTTGGGCAATCAGAACGAGACGTTGGGGCTGCTCAACCGCTTCGAAGCACTGCGCAACTCGGTGGCCCACAGCCGGGACCTGCTTCCTTTCGAAGAGGAACTACTGAGCGGCATCGCCGGCGAGATCCGAAACAGGGTGACCATCTACATGAGCAGCCAGGACCCGACCGGGGACTACTTCGCGCGGATCGACAGTGTCACCGACAGCCTCGGGAACTGCATCGACAGCTTCCTGCCGGACCCCATGGAGCACGGGGTTTCGCTCCGGACCGGAGCAGTGCTGCACCCTGGCGAGACGATCACCTTCCGGTGCCGCGGCACCGACCCTCAGGGCCGTGACCTGACGTGGTGGGTCCTTCCGACCCGCGAAGAGGACAATCCCAGCTATACGGGCCGGGATCTCGACATCGTCTGGCGCGTCAGCAGTGACGACATCTCCGCCCGCAGGGATGTCCACATCTACATGAAGAGCAGCGGGCCCTACCACCGGGTCGACACCGAGGCGGCCGGCTTCGACTACTGCGCTACGTTCATCTACACCGTCGTTCCCCGCAAGAACTCCACACGCGCGACGTCCTGAGCCACCGAACCGGAAGATGGGAACGAACGATGACCGACGTGCACAGCTCCGTGCTCGCAGCACTGGACGCCGCGTCGTCGGCCTCCTACCCGTCGCACTCGATCGTGGCCGAGGGGTTGACGGCCGCGGCCGACCGAGAGAACTGGTCCGAGGCGGAGACTGGGCACCTGGAGGCGCTGCGGGCCGCGATGCTCTTCTTCACCCGGCCCGACGGCACGTTCCGCGGTGAGTACCAAGGATCCGAAGAGGCACCGTGGCCACGCGAGGTGCGCCAGATCCCGCAGGACGCACGAGAGATGTGGGCGGCATACGCGCAGGCGGCCCACCACCCGGCCGTACGAGCACGACTGCACCACCTGTTGTGGGGGGCACGCAACGGCGAGCGCCCCATCGATCACCTTCGTGCGGCGGTTGACGCATATCGCCAGGCGGCACCTGTCCTCCTGGACGGAACGGGCTCGCTCGCCTCGATCGGCCGGATGCAGGCCGCCGACGCACTCGTCGGGGCCTACGAGCTGGCCGCCTCGACCAGGCAGCCGGTGCTCGCGGACGTCATCACCGAGATGCTCGCCCTCACCGACACCGCGCTGGGTTGGGACGATCCGGCCCCGGGCGTCGTCGCGGCCTTGACCGAGCCACTGCTCGCCCACCGGGAACACCACGACAGGGTGCGTCCGCTGCTGGAGCGAGCCGCGGACGTCTACCGTTCCGATCTCCATATGCACGTACTGTTCTTGACCCATCTGCAGCAGACGGCGGCCGACGACGAACGCGCCGCGATCGACCAGCACGTCATCGACTCCTACACCGGCCACGCCGAGCGGCTCTGCGGCGTGGCCAAGTTGATGTGCCTCGAGGAGGCCGCTGCATACGCTCAGAAGACGGGGCTCGTCCGGGCGCTGGAGCAGGTCCGCCGCCAGCAGCAGCGCCTCACCCGCGACGACCTTGACCTGACGCGGATCGGCATCCCGATACAGATCCCCGCCGGCTACTTCGCCCCCTCGATCAAGGCCATCGACGCCGCGAGCGACCTCGGCGATGCCTTCCGTGCGCTCACGGCAGTCGCACCCGTGCTGCCCGAGGCCGCGGACACGCCCCTCCCCGACGACATACTCCAAGGCCCACTGCGTCTCCCGACGGTAAAAATCAACATGAACGGTCCCGTCGTCACCACGCCTCTCGCCAACGCCACCTCAAGACCGGTCGGGACCGACACCCGCACCCTCGTACTGGACCTGCACGGCCTCCAGCTGCAAGCCCAGCTCGACCGGATCCGGGAACGTTTCACCCCGACCTCCGACGATCTCCTTGCCCTCTTCGTTCGTCCCCCGGTCGCGCCGCTCGCGCCAATGCGCGGTCTCGCCCGCGCTTTCCAGGCCTACTTCGAGCACGACGACGAAGTCGCCATCGAACTCGCCCTCATCCGCATCGAGGGCCTCCTGCGCCGGCACCTGAAGGCCATGGACATCCCCGTTATCCAGCATGCTCAAGGGGATCGCCCCGGCCAGGTCAGCCAACTCGGCGCGCTCATCGCGGACATGGAAGCCGCCGGCTTCGAAGCACCGTGGCCGGCCGTCTTTCGGTTCCTGCTCGCCGACCCGAAAGAAGGTCTGAATCTTCGCAACGAGATCCTCCACGACCTGGCGGACCGCCACCCGCCCCGGCACCGGATCGCTCTGGTCCTCCAAGCCGCCCTCGTGGTGCTTCGGTCGATCACCGCAGATGAACCACCTGCGGAATATGTCGTCTCAGCGGCGTTGCGGGCTGGAGGTCTTTGACACAGCCAGCGCCTCCGAGTCACGTCGCGCAGCACCAGTCGGCTGGTTGATCTCTAAGAGCCATCGGCAGCACGGGCTTTCGTCAACTATGGCTGCTCGGCGGCAGCAAGAGCCACTGATGACGGCTTTCTGCTGTACTTGGGGCAGTCCCGGTCAGATGGCGGTCCAGTCGCGGAGCTGGCGGGCGATACGGGGAACACCGAGAGTGCCGGCGGCGGCGTCGCGGACGAGGGCGAGCGCTGCTTTGGGCGGATAGTCGAGGAGGTAGCTGTTCAGAGCGAGGTAGGCCTCGGTCGAATGCCAGGCAAAGGCCTCGTTCGAGTGCTCCAGGCAGGGCAGCCTCGCCAGCGTCTGCAGCAGGGCAGCGGCCTTGAGATTCAGAGAGCCGTAGATGTCGCGCTCCAACGCGCGGGCATTGACCCGCGCCACCGCGGCGTAGAGCGAGCCGAGGTCGTCGACCTGCGGATCACCATCGAGGAGCTCGGCGGCATGCAGCAGGAAGGTGACGTCGAGCGGATGCGGTTCGGGCTGGGTCACGCGGCCCGGCCCTCGCCCTGCTGCTCCAGCTCGGCGAGCGCCTGCCGCTCGGCGGCCCGCTGCTCCGCGGACACGTCCAGGGCGCTGGGCTCGGCGGCGAACACCGCGCCGCTGCGCGCCATCGACTCCTTGAAGCCCTCCAGGAACCGCCGCTCGACGGCGGTCGCGCGGGCATAGGCCGCGGACAGGATGTACTCCTGCATGCTCACCCCCTCCGCCCTGGCCGCAGCCGCGATCGCGGCCCGCTTGTCAGGATCAGGGAAGCGCAGATTCATAGCAGTCTTCTCCGTCATGACACCAACGGTACCAGCGGTACCACACGAGAGGCAGAGCACGACAGAAGCGAAAACCCCGCCCCCTGAGAGCCCGGGCCCGGCGCCGCGCGCACCTGAAGATCACAGGGCCAGCCGCGCCCCGGCGTCTGTGATCCGAAGGCAGCCAAGAGTGCATACCCGGCCGTCGGCAGGCGGCCCGGCATTGTCAGTCGAACTCGCCACCACTCACCGCGGCCGCCCGACGACGGACATCCCCCCGCGCTGCGCCGGGCCGCCGACCCTGCTCGGCTTCACCTCAGCAGATCTGCAGGAGCAGGCCACGGCGATCAGCAGCGGAAAGCCCTACGAACTGCGGGTGGCCCTCACCTGACCGTGCCACGCGCATGCCGACGACTCCCATGGCGTCGCGCGAGATCCTCAAGCCAGCATGCGCCGCCAGCCAGGCCCCCGTGCGAGGCGGCAGGCGCACGCGCTGCGGGTGAACACTATTGCCGAGGGTGACGGCATAGTGACGTTGTGTCATGCGAGACTCGGAGCTGGTCGGCAGGGTGCCGACCAATAGGGAGACAGACATGACCGACCCACAGGAACCGACCGAGATCCCCGGCCTGACCGTGATCCCGGCAGACGACCTCAAGCCCGAGGACTGGACCAGGCCGACACGGAGTCGGGGGCGACGGGCTCCGCGTCGTCGCGGGAGATCCTCGACCGGCTCGCGCCTGGCATCGACGACGCGACGCACCCGCGTGACCTGTCCGAGGGCCAGAAGCTGGCGCTGGTCCTCGCCATCCAACTGGCTGCGGCGCCGGAGGTGATGCTGCTCGACGAGCCCACCCGCGGGCTCGACTACCGGGCGAAGTCCCAGCTCATCCGGGTCGTCGACGAACTGGCCGCCGAGGGCCGGTCGATCGTGGTCTCCACGCACGACGTCGAGTTCGTCGCCCGCGCCGCCGACCGGGTCGTCGTCATGGCCGAGGGGGATGTCGTCGCCGACGGACCGGCCACCGATGTCATCGTGGCCTCCCCGGTGTTCGCGCCCCAGGTCGCCAAGATCCTGGCGCCCCTTCCGTACCTCACGGTGGGACAGGTCCGCGCTTCCCTCACCGCGTCGGAAGGCCCGGGGCGATGACGGACCGCACAGCCACAGGCACAGCAACTGCCAAGGCCGGAGGCACTGCCGCAGCGACAGCCATCCGCATCGGGCCCCGCGCCGCGATCGTCATCGCCATTGCCGCGCTCCTCGGGCTGGTGGCCTTCTTCTGGCCCTTCGTCGTCGCGCCGGGCACGTTCGCCTCGAACTACGCGCCCCTCGCCATCTTCGGCGTCCTGCTCGTCCTCGTCCTGTGCGTCGTCATCTCCGAGATCGCCGAGGGGGGCATCAACTCCAAGGCCCTCGCCATGCTCGGTGTCCTGTCCGCGGTCAACGCGGCTCGGCGCCCCCTCGGTGCGGGCACCGCCGGCATCGAGACCGTCTTCTTCATCCTGGTGCTCGCCGGCCGGGTCTTCGGCCCCGGCTTCGGCTTCACCTTTGGCTGCACCTCGCTCTTCGCCTCCGCCCTGATCACCGGCGGCGTCGGTCCCTGGATGCCGTACCAGATGTTCGGCTGCGCCTTCGTCGGCATGCTCGCCGGCTTCCTGCCCCGCGCCACCGGACGCCGCGAAGTGCTCCTCCTCGCGGGGTACGGCTCGGTATCGGGCTACCTCTTCGGCTTTCTGCTCAATCTGTCCTTCTGGCCGTTCTCCCTCGACCCCAACAGCTCCATCGCCTACCTCCCCGGCCTCCCGTTCACCGAGCAGTGGCAGCGCTACATCGCCTTCGACCTGGCGACCTCCCTCGGCTGGGACACGGGCCGGGCCGTCACCAACTTCGTGTGCATCCTCCTCGCCGGCCCGGCCGTCCTCACCGTCTTCCGGCGCGCGGCCCGCAGAGCCCGCTTCCAAGCTCCGGTCCGTTTCCCGGAGGGCAAGGCCCCGCGCTGAGTCAGGCGAACGTAACCGCTCCGCACCGGCAGCCACACTCCTCACGCCCGACGACCTCGCAGCCCGCCCCGGAGACCCGTACCGCCCGCCGATACTCTGGCGGTCGGTCACTTCGGCGAGAGCCCGGCGGGTCGGGTCGATGAACACCTGCCGCCCGCTTCCCGGAGCAATTCCGTCTGGACCCGAAGAGGGGGACGGCGTGCGGCCGGCAGGGTGTCCAGCAGAATTTCGAAGAGCGCCCGGAGGCGACGGCAGACCTGGTAGGCCTGATGCCCTCCTGTTGTCAACGAGCTGTCAGGCCCACCCCGCAGTACCGCTTCTCCTGTTCGCCGCAGACCGCGGATTCCGCTGACACCATCCACTGCCCCAGTTGCGGGCACATGCCGAACCTGGCCGTGCGGCCGCTGCTGCTGAGTCTTCGGCTGCGATCCTGACCGAGAGGCAGACTCCGACTCCCCGCATGCCTTCGACCTGCTGCTGGCCGGGAACGACGCTTTGTCGCCGGTACCCCGGAGCATCCCCATCAGGACGCCCGCGCGCCGGGCCGAGATCCCACCGTCCCAGCAGCCCTTCGCCGTGCTATTCGGGTGCTCAGACTCCCGGCTGTCGGCCGAGATCATTTTCGACCGGGGGCCTGGGTGACCTGTTCGTGGTGCGCACTGCGGGCCACGTGATGGGTTCGGAGGTTTTCGGCGGCATCGACTGCGGAGTGGACGTTCTGGGCTGCCCGCTGCGCGCTGCTCCTTGCTCTGGGCCACGACTCGTGGGGCGCGGTCGGCGCAGCGTGCGCCGCCCTGGTGAGCTGGCGAGCGAATTTGACGATGCGCCAAACTCACGCCCGTCTTCGGCATCTCGAAGTCCGCGGCCGACCGGATCATCGACCACCTCGGTTTCGCGCTTGCCCTGCGGCCTCGCCGGCGGTTCAGGGAGGACGCCGTGTTCATCGTGGATGGCACCCTGGTGCCCACGCGTGACCAGGTCATCACTGAGAAGCCAGCGTTCGCGGCTACTCGCTCCGATTCGCCGGTCATCGATCCGTCCCCGTCAGCGATAAGCTTTCCGAGCCCAGCGGCAGAAGGGCGTCGCGATCCGTGCCGAGCACCAGCTCGCCGGCGCCCAGTGGATCGTGCCAGTCCTGAGCGGCGGCCTTCTCACCAGCAACGCCCTGCACGACGAGCAGCAGCGCCCCGCCCGGCAACTCCACGGCATGTGGCAGCGCCGCTTCCTCGCCCCGCACCTGCCTGTGCCGAACTGAATCTCTCCCGCTGAACGCTGAGGAAGACCGCTTGTACGGGCCGCAAACGGCGCCCGGTGCCCCATGCGCGATGCAGTGCCATGCCGGGGCAGCAGAACGGGAGGCGCCGGGCCCGACGATCCGGCACTTAGCCATACCTGTGGAAGGCCAGAGGTGCGCAGGTGGGTGGTGCCTGGTGCGAAAGCTGTGACTGGGTGCCAGGTCTTCTCGTTGACGACGCCCTGGACAGATGTGATGGCCTTCCAGGGCTTGTTCCAGCCACTCCGAAGTGCGAGCGCTTAGGAGTTGACACGGTCCAGTCTGAGGTCGGACTGGTGCAGCGCTGGTGACCGTGGTCGTGTGTCGCGCGACTGCGCAGGTACTGGCCCGATCGCGGCACGAATGGCTCCGTGTCCGTCCCATGGCTTCTCGATTGTCAACCTCAGCCGCCGAGCTACCGATTCCAAAGCCACGGCGAGCACCGCCAGCGAGATCAGTGTCCGAACGAATGGACTGTGTGCGCATCGGTGTGTGAAGAAATATGGCGAACGGCTGTTACCGCCATCGGCGCGGCTGGTCGGGTGATGTGCCGGGTGGTGCGACCAGTGGTGCGCCGGAGCGTGCAAGGCTTTCCATTCAGTGTTCTACGGGGTGGTTGTAGCGGTCAGTGAATGTCAGGGCCACGCTCGCGCACGTCTATGTCGTGTACAGGCGACAGTTACTGATATGTCCCCAAACGGTAACCGGTGCCGGTCGGGCGCCCGTGGGTGGTGGTGGGGCTTCAGAGTTGCGTTCTCGGCCCGTGACGGGTCGGGGACCGCAACTGGCGCCACCGCCTGTATCGGCTGGTGGGGCCCTGATCTTGAGGGGACATCATGTCTGCTTCGTCGACTGCCCGCCGCGTCGCTGCGACCGTTCTGACCGCCGGCGCCCTGGTATCGGCCGTTGCCCTGCCGGCCTCCGCCCACGACGGCGACCGTCATCGTCAGCCGCGGGTCGAGATCAGCCGGGTTCAGGCTGACAGCCCGGGGCGTGACAACGGTTCCAACCGGTCGCTGAACGCCGAGTGGGTCGAGATCACCAACAACACCCGGCGTGCGGTGAATCTGGACGGCTGGACGCTGCGTGACCGTGACGGCAACCGGTACCGCTTCGACGATGTCCGGCTGAGCGGTCGCGCCACCGTCCGTGTTCACACCGGCGTCGGCCGCGACACCCGCAGCGATCTCTTCCAGGACCGCAGCCACTACGTCTGGGACAACCGCTCCGACACCGCCACTCTCCGCGACGACCGCGGCCGGACCGTCGACACCGAGTCGTGGGGCCGCCACCACCACCGCCGCTGACGCGGCAGCCCGCATCTGACGGCGGGCCACTCCAGAGGCGGGGTGCCAAAGGCCCGCCGCCACCCCGGTGTGTCCGTACCGGTC
>NZ_JBHXSL010000077.1:0-12943 GCF_042714725.1 Streptomyces sp. NPDC058685 | reverse complement strand
AAAATCCTAATTATTTCTGTTTGTGTTGGTTGTTTTTTTTTTAAAAACACCCCCCCACCCGTGGGGGGGCTTCACGCCCCCCCCCCGCCTCGCCGTTGTGTCCGTCCGGGTCCTGCCCCTGCAGGCCGCGCGCCAGGGCAGGGCATGACTCGTCCGCGTGCAGCGTGGCCGGACGGCGGCCCACCGCGCCGGCAGCCTGGAAGTGGTCCGCTGCACCCACGTCGAGCACATCGATTTCGACCAGTGACGCAGACAACTCCAGCTCGTTCCGCTGTGTTTGAACGCCGCGGCACGAAAATGTCACATAGCCAGGCCTGATGTCGCCGTACTCGGGTTGGTGCGTCACTTGCATGCTGTGGCCCAGTTGAGGCATCAGGAGACTGTCGGTGGCTGATGGCAGGATCACCGGCATGGCTTTCGTACGTACTACTCCGCCACGGCCCATGGATGTGACCGCGGTCTTTCCCGAACTGGCACCGTTGGCCCGTCCTGCAATCCGCCTGCATCCCCGCCCGGGATCGCCTTCGATCAGGGACAGCTCGGTCGGAGGGCCGTTGCTGTGGCCGGCCGGTGAACCGTGGCCGCACTGCGAAGACTCGCACCTGCACCGTGACAGTGGCTTCCGCCAGTCGCTGCCGGAAGTGCGGCTCAGCAGGCGCAGGCTGGCCCGGCTGCACAAGGACCCCCATGGTCCCGCGCTCACGACCGAGGAAGAGGTGACCAAGGAACGGAACGCCGAAGCGCGCAGAAGGCGATTGGACGCCGACCCGCCGTCGCCTGCAGAGTGCCCGGTCCCCCTGCTGCCCGTGGCCCAGCTGTACCTACGGGACGTGCCCCTTTTGCAGCTGCCCGGGCAGGCCGATCTGCTCCAGGTCCTTTGGTGCCCCTACGACCACGACCCTGATAGCAAGCCAGCGACGGCGCTGTTCTGGCGCTCTGCTGACGATGTCGTCGACATCCTCGCCACGCCGCCGGAGCCGTTTGAGGCGGACTGGGAAGGCTATGTTCCGGAGCCCTGTCTGCTGGCTCCGGAAGCCATCACCGAGTACCCCTGCAGTCTCGATCTGAGCCCGGAAATACGGTTGGCGGTGGGGGATTGGACTCGATGGCAGGCGGCCGTCCCCGGCATAGATGGGTCGTACGAGGAGTGTCCGGAGGAGTTTTACGACGGCCACGTGGCTGACGCTCCCGGCTGGAAGGTCGGCGGCTGGCCGCCCTGGGGCCGCACCGACCCTTACCCCCGGCACTGCAGTGCGTGCGCGGTGTTGATGGTCCCGCTGCTGACCATCGCCTCCTTCGAATGGGACGGTGGTGAGCGACGCAGTTGGGCGCCGCACGAAGACCAGGCGGCCGCTTATGCGGGCAGTCATCGTGCCGGCCAGGACCCCTCCCAGCCGACGAAGGTGGAGGTCGGCAGCACCGACAACATGCAGCTCTACGTCTGCCCGACATCCCCGGAACACCCGCACACCGACCTGATCCAATGAGACTGCAGGGCTGTCAGTACCTTCCTGGGAGAGCTCGTAGCACGAACATGTTCGGTGGTGACATCGCCCCGGACTGCGGGCGCGGTGCCGTTGGCATGCTTGAGACCCTGGCGTGCGGTGAGCTCGTGCGCGCCCGTCTCCTTGCACGGTCCCACTGCGGGTGACCGTCCACGACGAGCGGCCGCGGTGCGAAGCTCCGCCGACAGCCGGCCGTACTCGGCCGCCTCGTCCGCCGTCCATCCGTTAGTCGCCTGCCGCGCGGGGCGCTGCCGCCCCCGCTCCTTCTCCTCTTCTCACCCGGGGATGTGCCTCGCGGGACCATGGAAGGCGAACCTGGAGGGCGTGGAGCTGGGCGTACAGAGCTGCCATGTGGCGCTGGGCGTGGAGGAGATCGCGGGGGAGTCGTGCGGATCGAACGCGGCGGGGGTTCGTAGAGCGGAGCGTAGATCTAGCGACTGACAACGCCCCGGCCAGCGCCGCGAGGGTGCGGCGCCGTGGCCGGGCCGAACTTCAGCTTCACCAGCCACGGCACCCCAATGGTGATCAGTAGCCATCCGGTGGCGCATGCGGTACTGAGCATTGGCCGCCAGGCCAGTTGCCGTATCAGTCGACGATGCGTGCCCTGGGGCCGCAAACATCGAGGCGTAGCCCGTCCCCGGCCGTACGCGGACTTCAACGCCGACGCGGGTCGCTGAGCAGAGGGGCGGTCGTCCGGTGAGGAGGAAGGCAGGTGGGGCCCGGGGGCGAAAACTGTTATGCCCGGACCGCCCGCTCGTCTCCTGCTGCGACAACCGCCCACCAGAGCAGCCACACCTGCTCTTGTCCGAGGATGTATCGCATGCGACATGACGGGTCCGACAGGACCGACACGTTTCCGGACCGCCGCACGGTCGAGGCAGCCCGCGGCGGGGACGCCGGGGCCGTCGAACGGCTCGCAGCAGGTGCCCTGCCGCTGGTCTACAACGTGGTCGGGCGGGCGGCGGAAACCGACCTCGACGTCGACGACATCGTGCAGGACACCATGGTCGCGGTGATCCGCGCGCTGCCGGACCTGCGGGACGCGGCGAAGTTCCGCTCGTGGCTCGTGGCCATCGCGGTTCGCCAGCTCACCGACGCCCGGCGCCGGGCGCGGTCCGGCAGGCTGACGACGCTGAAGCACGCCGACGAACGGCACTCGCCGGAAGCCGACTTCGCGACCCTCTTCCTGTTGCGGCAGTCGCTCTCCGCCGAGCAGCGGCAGGTCGCCGCGGCCACCGCGTGGCTTGACCCGTCGCACCGGGACCTGCTGTCGCTATGGTGGCTGGAGGCGTGCGGACGGCTGTCCCGTAAAGACATCGCAGCGGCTATGAGCCTTCCGGCGGCCCATCTGGCGGTCCAGGTCCAGCGGATGAAGACCCAGCTGGACGTGGCACGGACGGTCGTTCGGGCGCTGTCTCGCACCCCGCGCTGCGCGGAGCTGACCGAGCTCGCCAGCCCGGGCGACCCGATCCCCAGCCCCCTGCTGCGCAAGCGGATCGCCCGGCACCTCCGCTCCTGTGAGCCGTGCGGGCAGCCCGCCGGCCGACTGGTCCCGCCCGAGCGGCTGCTCGCGGGCCTGCCCTTGCTTGTACCGGGCCGCACGGGAGATCTCGCAGCGGCGGGGGCGACGGGGTGGACCGGGCCGGCGCTCGGCGAGGCGGGGAGTCCGGCGCTCCGCGGGCACGGTCGTTCCACGACCGGCCGCCCGCGTGGCGACCACGGTATGCTCGGCGGACTCTCCGCCAAGGCGACGGGCGCGACCGTCGCCGCCGGGGTGGCCGCGCTCGTGGTGACGGGCCTCGTCATGGGCCCGATGGCTGCGGAGAACTCCGCCAGCGCGCGGAGTACGGCCTCCCAGGCAAGTCCGTCGACGATGACGGGGACGCTTGCCTCCGCCGCCCCCGCGGAGAGCCGCACCCCCGCACCACCCACCCCGTCCCCCGTAGTCGCGCGCGCCTTCCGCACGTCCGTGCCCGCGAGGATCCTCGCCCCCACCTACTTCGTGAGCTCCAGCGGCAGCGATTCCAACCCCGGCACATCGGCCGGATCGCCGTTCCGCACCCTTCAGAAAGCCGCGGACCTGACTGCCCCTGGCGACATCGTCGCCGTCATGAACGGCACCTACACAGAGCCCCGTAAGGGCTCCAACGTGCTGACCATCAAACGCTCGGGGCGTCCGGCAGCTCCCATCACTTTCACGGCGTATCCCGGCCACCGGCCGGTCCTTAACCCGAAGACAGCCTGGAACGGCATCAGCGTCTACGGCGCGTCCCACATCGTCATCAAGAACCTTGAGGTCAAGGGCAACAACGCCGCCCTGTCCCTGGCCGACGCCGAACGCTCGTCGAGCAAGACCGACCCCACATACGACACCAACTGCATATCCGTGGAGAGGAACCGGGAGTCCGGCACGTTTTCCCACCACGTCGACATCACCGGCAACCTGGTGCACGGCTGCGCGGGCGGCGGGATCTCCGCGATCGAGGCCGACCACGTCAACATTATTGGCAACCACGTCCACTCCAACGCTTGGTTCACTGTCTACGGCACCAGCGGCATCTCCATCCTCACCCCCCGCGACACCGGCGGCGGCGACCCCCGGACGTACAGGATCCGCATCACCGGCAACCGAGTCCACAACAACGAGACCAGGGTCAAGTGGGAAGGCTGCCGCTGCTATTCCGACGGCAACGGCATCATCGTCGACACGACGAAGGGCGACCCCGAGCGTGAGAGGCCGGCCTACAACGGACGCGTACTGGTCGCTAACAACATCAGTTACGACAACGGCGGTTCAGGTATCCACGCCTACAAGAGTCAGCACGTGGACATCGTCCACAACACGGCCTACCTCAACGGCCGCAGCACCCGCATCAAAACGCCCTACGCCAACATCTTCGCCCACGACAGCACCGACGTACGGCTCCTTAACAACATCTCATACGGCCGCCCGGGCCAGGCCACCAACAGCAAGTCCCGGAACTTGAACGTCACGTACGACTACAACGTCTACTTCGGCGGCAAGGCACCCGCGACCAAGGGGCCGCACGACATCATCGCCGACCCGAAGTTCACCGCCCCCGGCAAGAGCCCGAACGCGGACTTCCGGCTCACGAAGGGCTCACCCGCCATCGGCTCCGCCATCCCGCTCCCGGCTATGATCGCCGACTTCACCGGGGCGACCCGCAAGGGCGGCGCACCGGACCGTGGCGCCTACACCTTCAAAGCCACCGTGGCCGCCGGGGGTAGTGGTGACTCGTGGGCGCCGGGGCGGGAGGGCCCGGACGCGGGTGCCGGCGAACGGTCCGGTGACACGGACGCGGGCACCTCGGCTGGCGGGGGTGCGGCCGGCGGCAAGGGCGCGACACCCGGCGCGGCCGGTGACGACGGCTCCGGCCTCACAGCCCACGGGAACGAACCGCTGGCGCAGACTGGCGGGTCCGACCTGGTGCTGCCGCTGGGCATCGCCGCGGCTGTCCTGGTCTCCGGGGCCGGACTGCTCGTGCTCGCCCGGCGCAGGCGTTCCTGACACGGCTGGGCCGTCCCCGGGGCTACCGGGGGCGGTCCGGACCTGATCGTGGCGACGGAGGTGAAGTCGGTGCGGACCTGGGTGGGGTCGGCGCCCTTGAGTGAACCGGTCGCCTTCGATATCGGCCCCACGTCTGTCCGCCGCCAGCGGGTGCTGGCGGCCGGTGCGTAACCAGCGCAGTGTCTGGCGCGTTGTGCAGGACCCGCGAAGTGGGCGGGAGCCCTGGACCATCCCTCGTGGTCCGGGGCTTCTGTACGTCGGGGCGGGTACCACCGGGTGTTCCCGGGACTAGGCAAAGCCCCGAACGAGACGCGACGAAGCGTTCAGGGCTTGGCCCGGCTACTCCGAAGTGGGAGGGCTTTGGAGTTACAGCGTTCAGTCTGTGGCCGTCCTGCTGTGTGATCGGTGACCATGGGACGCGTGTCGCACGCATTGCGCAAATACCTGTCCCATGGGCCGTGCCCGTGCGGGCGATCTTCGGTGTGATGCCGCGGGCACGGAGGAGGCGCCGGTACTCGCTCTTGCACAGCACGTGAACGATGCCTCGCAACGCAGCCCGGTCACCCGCCGGCAACCGCCCCGGATACCGCTGCCGCCGAGGCGAACGAACAGGCAACAACGACGCCACACGTTCCCACAGGTCAGGCACAAGATCAGCAGAGACCCAACAGATGCTGCCGACCCAATACCCAACTGCCAGACCACACAACGAATGTCATTCCGGCACGATCAGTTAGTGCCGCTCGCACACCGGATCGTCGACCGCGGTGACGGTGTAGGGAGGCGTGCCCGGCGGATCGTCGAGCTGGCTGTTCACGACGTACAGTCTGCAGTGATGCCGAGCCAGCGTGGTCGGCAGGTCGAAACCCTCGCCGGTGAGGCGGTGCGTCACCGTCCCGCCGCGCAAGTCGTCATCCAGCTTTGCGACGTACACCCCGTGCGGGGCACCGTAGTTGAGGACGGCGTACAGGGTGCGGCCGTGCAGCACCATGCCGTCTGCGCCGAACGACTGGTCACCCAGGTCGAGTTGAGTGATCTCGCGTGTCGCGGTCTCCACCCGCCACACCGCCTCGGTGCCGTTGGACGCCACCAGTAGCGTCTCCCCGCTCCGGTCGGCGACGATGCCGTTGAGTAGCCAGTACTGCGACGGGAAGCCGGGGATGGCTGGGCGCAGGTCCAGCCAAGGCAGTAGCGGCCCGATCCGCCCGCCGCGGATTTCGGCCCGGTGAACGACGGGGTTGGCCCAGTCCGTGACGTACACCGCGTCCCGCGTAACCACCAGGTCGTTGAGGTCGGGCGCGCCCAGAGGTCCGGCCTCTGCGGTGCGTGTGGCCAGCAGGTGGCCGCGCCGGTCGTGCACCGTCAGTTCTCCGCCGCCGACGGAGAACACCCGGCCGCGCCGGTCGGTGTGGACCCCCAGCGTGCTGGGCCGGTCGCCGGTGCCCTCGGCCGCGAACGGCCGCAGTTGCGGTGAGCGTACGTTACCGCGGAAGAGCGCCCCAGTTCCGTCGGACGAGACGTACATCGTGCCGTCGTCGTGGATCGCGATGCCCTCCGGCAGGACGCCTGGTTCCGCCGAAACGACGTACGTGCGGGGAAGGTCGCGGGCGGCGGTGGGTGCCGCCGCGCCGGTTAGCGCCAGCAGGGTCGCGACGCCGAGGCACGACAGCCAGACGGATCTCCGCATGGGGACCTCCGTGAGTGGATTCCTTACGTCCGCTCTGGCGGAACGCCCCGCGAGCGTCCTCCGGCCAACACCCCGACCGCATCGCCTTTCGGGTCTGGCCGAATGCCTCCGCGGCGGTGGAGAATCGACCGTCATGATGCGTCTGCACTTCCTCCCCGCAGACCTGAGGCGAATCACGCTCGCGCCGGGCCCCGACCCGCTGACCGAGACGGTGCTCGCCGCCCGCCGCCGGTACGCCCCCCTGCACGGGGGTCGCCGGTCGCAGACAGACGGCGGGGCCACGCCCCCGGGAATGCTCCAGGGGCTGCTCGGCGCGCGGGACTACCTGCCCGATTTCCTCTTCCAGCCGGAGGCCGCCGACCTACCCACGGCACTCGACATCGTCCGCCGCACCCCCGGTGCTCGCCTCGCTGCTGAAGTCGCCCCGCTGCCAGCCACACCCCGGACCGCCCGCCAGCACGGTGAACTGGCGGCCGGCGCCCCCGCGGCACGAAGCGCTCTCCTGGGAGATCTGCGGCACCACCACACCGCGGTACTCCCGCTGTGGCCGCGCATCCGGGCTGCGGTGGCCGCCGACCGGGCGCTGCGTGCCGAGACGCTGATGCGCGGTGGCGTCGACGCGCTCCTGGCCACGCTCAGCACTCACTGGCGGTGGCTTCCGCCGACACTGCACATCCCGTGGGCGGGTACATACGACGTACCGCTGTGCGGGCGGGGCCTGCTGCTGATGCCCTCCTGCGCCGCAGACACCCCGACGCTGATGTACCGGCCAGAGGATCCATCCGTACTGGTGTATCCGGTCCGCCTGACAGACCCCCAAGCTCACGGCGCTGACGTCCTCGGGCCGCTGCTGGGCAAAACCCGGGCGGCCGTGCTGGCTGCGCTGCGCGTGCCAGCCACCACCAAAGCCGTTGCCGAACACGTCGGCATTTCCCCGGCCTCGGCCAGCGAGCACGCCACGGTGCTGCGCAACGCCGGACTGGTGACGACTACCCGCACTGGTACCTCGGTGCTGCATGCACTGAAACCGCTGGGGGAGGATCTGCTGCGCGGCGAGGCTCTGTGACCCCATGGCCCCGCTCGGACCCGCTCGTCTCGCGACCCGCGCACCGTGTCTTTAGCCGCGAAGTCCGGTCTCTGAAGGCCTCGTTGTAGCCGGCCCGACGCCAAGGACTTCTGAAGCTGTGTTCCCGGGACGGATGACCGCGTCTCAAACTCGTACGGATCACCGCCGCGCTGCTGTTGACCGGTTGGTTCGTGCCCGCCTTCGCGCTGCATCGCAAGCTCGCTGTGCACTCCTGCTCGAGCCCGAGCGGCCGCAGGCGTGGGTGCTGCCGCTCAGGCGGGGGAGGTGGCAGCGTCCACTCGGTCAGCATCTCACCGTGGCGGCGATTTCCACCCGCCCAACCGCAGGACACGTCGGCTCCACACGACGACCAGCGGAACCGACCGCGGGGCGATCGCTCAGCCTCGTCGCCCGCTCTGCTCGCCGCCTCCCCTGTTGCCGATCGTCGTGCATCCGCCGTCGGCGGGTGACGGTCGGCGGTCGGCGGTACACCGGCATGGGCGGTCGCGCGGGCATACCCGAGGCGGACGTGCCCGACCGTTTCGGCGCCGGCTCTCACGGGCCGGGGCAGCTCGGTCCACACCGAGCCCGGCTTGCGTACGGCGGGGTTCGGCACGCTGAGGTGCCGGATTCCCTCGGTCTCTGCGACCATTTGCCCATGGTCGACACCGGGAATCGTTCGGCGCTGCGCACCCTGGTCGGCGAGTTCGTCGCACGTCTTAGCGGCCAGACGCACGCTACGCTGAACGTGGCTTTCGAACAACTGGGCATGCCACCGGTCCCTGAAGATGCTGGGACCAAGCGCGAGCGAGTTGACCTGAGTTTCCGTCAGGTACCCGAGTCCGAGCTGCCACAGATTACTCGACGCATCTTGGAACAGCGCGACATCTACGTGAACCCGACCATCCGCCATCAGCTCGAAGACCTGCTGTGGGCAGAGGACACACCACCCGAGATACCCAAGAAGGCCCGCCGTGAGCTGGCGCGCGCCCTCGACCTCTCGGAGCTGGCCCAGCACCACGACCGCTTCCTGCACTTGCTTGATCGCTTCTGGATCACCGAGGAGCAGAACCTCTCCTTCGATCAGCTGCTGAACGGGATGCGGCCGGTGACACTGACAGACCTGATCAAGCGGCACGTCTTCCGCAACCCCGGAGACTGGTCAACGGAAGACCTTTTCGAGAACCTCAGCATGTTCGAGGCTGGGGACGCCAGATTCGCCCGCTTCCTGGAGGGCCTCGTATCGGCGGACGTCCTCCTTGATGAGAACCTCCGGAAGATGACCGTCAGCACGATCAACGGTCATCTCCGCGCCGCCGGAATCGAGTTGAGACAGACCGGCAGTGATGGCGGCTATCCCCTGTTCACCTTGGTATCGACGCGGCTGCACAGCAACCGGCGGCCGAAGAACATCATCTTTGCCTCCTTGCGCAAACCGGATATCCGCTTCCGATCCTCGGTAGACAACGACATCGAGATCGTCGGAGGGAACCCGGACGACACCCTCGTATACGACCGGGAGATCCCCACCGCGGGCCTACGCTGGGGCGATCTGCATGCCTGGTGGCAGGACACTCGCAAGATCAGCAGTGAGACCGACCCTAGGTCGGATCTCTACCAACGCCTCCTCAAGAGCCTGCCGGCTAACTCGCCCGGCCAGAGGAACCTCTTCATGGCCTACCACGCGGCCCCCTCTGCGGATGATCCCGCTCTCCTGCCCGAAGTGTGGCTGCACTGGGACCACAAGACCGTCCAAGACCGCGGCCCTCAGGCGTTGCTGCGCTCCCGCATGGATTTCCTCCTGCTGCTACCTCATGGACAGCGCGTCGTCCTGGAGGTCGACGGATCACAGCACTACACGCGCGACTGCGGCCGCACTCCGGACACTGCCAAATACGCGGAGATGGTCGCTGCCGACCGGGACCTCAAGCTCAGGGAGTACGAGGTGTTCCGCTTCGGCCACGACGAGCTCAAGAGCCTTGCTCACGCTCAAGCCCTGCTGGGGCAGTTCCTCCCGGATATGTTCCGCCGCTTCAGGGTGATCAGCAGCAGCTGACACCTCGGTGGGATCCTGGGCGGTGGCCGCCATCCGGCCTATGTTGCAGGCGCTGTCCTTTGTCAGTGGCTTGGCTGCTGGCGCAGGAAGCGCCGCTCGTTGTACCGGCGCAGCAGTTGCCACCGCTTCGTGGCGTACGAGAGGTCCTCGCGGCAGACGTCGAGGAAAGCGCCCTGGGCTGTGACCACCGCCGCACCCTGCTGCTGGAAGCGAGCGCTGTCCTTTTCGTTCATCTCCAGGTCGCTGGTTGCGGAGACCAGATCCTCCGCTGCGGCGATGACCGGCAGAGTGCCGCACAGCCGTACGCCGTGCAGTGCGCTGATGAGTTCGCCGCTCACCTCCCACGCCTGGGGCAGCTGGCTCAGCAACAGCTTGTGCGCTGCCCGTCCCGCCTCCCGCTGAAGGTGGGAGAACTGGAACGCGTAGTTGAACGAGCGCGTCGAGGCGTCGAGCAGTCGCCGGTACGCCTCCGCCCGGTCTTCCTTGCTGCCCAGCCGAGGAACGCCCGCGGGCCGGTAGCGCCCGATCAGTGCAGCGGTGACGCTGCCGGTGGCCTTGATGCTGGCAGCGGCGACACCCGACGTCGTGAAGGTCATGCCCGGTTCTACCATCCGACTGAGCCGCGTTAGCCCCGATCAAGAGATGAGAACTGCGGGGCAACCCTTGAGGGGACGTGCGGGTCTCACAGGCGCACTGGCACGACCGTGGAGGTACGCATGACCCAGCCGCCATCATCCGAGTTGGCCGAGGCGGAGACGTGCAGCAGTCCGTCGTTCACGTCCCCCGTCCCGTGGTTGACCGCGGACATGGATGAGGAGGAGGCGGCGCTCACCATGGGGCTCGGCCTCCTCGTGCGCGCGGCGGCTGCCGTTGAGTACATGCTCCATGCCTTCTTGGTGCACCTGGATGAGGAGGCGCGTGCCTACGCGTACAACGCTGGCGATACCGGCAACCAACTCGCCGGTGGGTGCATCCGATCGCTTGAAGGAGGGAAGGGCAGCACCATTCCTGATAGGCCTCGTGCGGCCATCATCAGTGAGCTCAAGCTGTGCAAAGAGCGGTTCGGGGATCGGAATCGCTTCGTGCACGGATACCTGATTCACGACGACGAGTCTCAGCAGTGGCTGACCCTCAAAGGCAGCCGTCAGAAGGGCGCGCGAGCTCCGGAGATCGAGTTCACCAGCAGTACAGAGCTCTGGGAGCTGACCGTCGAGTTCCATCGACTCCGGCACGAACTGTTGGGCTGGGACACCACGTACTTCGGGGAGCCGGGTGACCCCTCCAAGGGGGAGCCCGAGTACGTATCCGTCAAGAGGTAGCTCCCGCCGATACCACGCGCTTCATCATCGGCCACAGATGCGCGGCTATCGCCGCGGGCCTTTCAAGGATTCAGCACCTGTGTGGTGGCCTCGGCTGGCTTCGGTTCGGCCGGGGTGGGCCCAGCGCAGGCCGTCCTGCGGCCATCGGTAGAAGCGAGTCCGCACCTGAAGCGACTGGTCGACGTCGACCACTACCTGGTAGACGATCCGGCCGTCGCGGTACTCGTGCCGGGCCTGTACCCAGGCGTAAGCCCAGTGTCTGTCGGTCCGCACGAGCATGCCGGGGGCGTGCCCGGAGGGCCAGGTCCACACGGTGGGCGGCTGACCGTGCTCGGGGCGCCAGGCCGGTGCCTGCTCCGGCTCGTCGACATTGCGCATCGGTCAGCGGACGCGGCAGTCCCGCCAGCGCGGGCCACAGCGAGTTCTGGGTGGGTTCAGGGATCGTGGAGTCCTCGGCCCGCCAGGACTCCAGGGTCTTGCCGGTGGGGAAGTTCGCTGAGTGGCGACGCAGGCGCCGGGTGGCCGCATCACGGCCGGTGACCTCCTCGGCTATCAGCAGCCGCAGGACCTCGGCGGGATCCCAGCGTTGCGCGCGAGCGGTAGCCAGCACATCCGGGGCGGCTTTGCGCATATAGGGCAGGCGCATCCGGCGCATCAGCCTGTCCAACTTCTCGGGCAGGGCCGGAGCCTGGGGAAACGTCACGGTCGTATATTCCTTCGCTGGTCGACGTAGCCGCCGATAGGCTCGGCGGGTGATCAATATGGCGGTGCGTGGTGACAGCGGAGACTTCGTGGCCCGCACCAAGGCCGGTGTGGTGTGGACCGCTGACTTCGCGGACCTGGACCCGGCGGACTTCCCGATGCTCTTCGCCCTGACCCCGTATGGGGATGCGGTGTTCAACCAGCGGCAAATGCCGCTGCTGCTGGCGGAACTTGACCGGCTCCCGGCTGCATGTGGTGGTGAATGGGTCGCTCAGGCCCGCGAGTTGTGCCAGGTCGTCGAGCGCGGGCTGCACCTGTATCTGTGGTTCATCGGAGACTGACCCCGCTCGGCTGGGTGACGCGGATGACGGTGCCGTGCTTGCGCATGTGCGCCAGATCGGCCTCGAATAGACTCAGCGCATTTAGCACCGCGTACTTCTTCAACTGCGTGCCTGCGGGGTTCGCCTTACGGTAGGCCTTCATCTGCTCGGCCCACATCGCCTCGTACGTCTTGCGCACCATCACCTTCTGCGGCATCTGCGGATCGACGTTCGGCTCCGACGTCAGCGACAGAGACGGCGAAGCGGACAGCTTGTACGAGGAGGCGAATGTGCTCCTTAGGACATCTGGGATGCCCCCGTGGCCCAGCAAGGGGAATTTCCCTCCAGCCTCCCACGTGGAGACGAAGTATGCAGTTTGGATGAAGAAGAATGGCGTTCAGCATGCCAAGGTCGTTATCAACAATAACGAGGGCGTATGTAATTCGTTCATGAATTGCCGGAAGGCCGTGGAAGCCATCCTGCCTGTTGGTTCGACGATGAAGGTATACTATCCGGGCGACGGCAGCCCACGTATCATTGTAGGAATGAGGACGAAGCCGTGATCATGGCTGTTCATTTCCGAGGCAAGCTTCGCTTCCTGAAGGATTCGCAGGATGTGGCTCCCCCGAAGTCCTCTCCGCTCTGCGGGTGCTGGTGGAGACCCGACCACAGGGACGCAAGGTGGTCGCGGCAGCTCGCGCGCTGACCGCCCGCCTGGACCCGCTGCTGGCCGACGCTGCCCCTGCCGCCGGCCGTATG
>NZ_JBHXSL010000076.1:0-26417 GCF_042714725.1 Streptomyces sp. NPDC058685 | reverse complement strand
GGCCGGGCCCGGGACCATGTCCCGGGCCCGGCCCTTGTCTTGTGCGGCGTCGTCTGCCGCCGGGGCGCGTCTGGGTTCATTGCGCCTCAATCGTCGGCGGGGCTCGGGTTGGCTCGGCCGGCGGTCGTGCCGGGGGTGGTGGGTCTGAGCCGGGCCGCGTGCCGCGGGCCTTCATTGCGCCTCAATCGTCGGCGGGGCTTGATGTGGTGCGGTCGGCGGTCCTGCTCGGGTTGGTACCGCCTGACCGGGGTTGCGGGGCCGGGCCTTGCGTCGACAGGGCTGAGGTGTGCCGGCGAGCTGTCCTGCTCGGGGCGGTGAGGGCGTGGCCCGGGCCCTCGTGCCTGACGCGGCCCTGATGTGGGCCGGCGAGCTGTCCTGCTCGGGGCGGTGGGGGCAAGCCCCGCGCCCTTCGCGCCTCGATCGCCGCCGGGCTGCATGTGGGGCGGCGAGCCGTTCCGCCGGGCTGATGGGGGCTGAGCCCGCGTGGGGTTGTGGCCGGGGCTGGGTATCCCAGCGGCAGTCGATCGGGGTCCCCGACAATACGAAGGGGCCCGGGGCCGAAGCCCCGGGCCCCTTCGTGCTGCGGGCGTTACTGCTTGCGCAGGTGGAACGTCAGGGACAGGCCCTCGTCCGTGAAGGGCGGGCCGAAGTCCGCGGGCGGGGGCGACGCGGTGAACGACGTCGCCAGTACCTCGTCCGCGATCAGCGGCGCGTGTTCCGTGAGCGCCTCCGTCGTCGAGGGGTCCGTCGAGGACCAGACGACCGCGATCCGGTCCGCCACATCGAGGCCGCTGTTCTTACGGGCCTCCTGGATCAGGCGGATCGCGTCACGGGCGAGGCCCGCGAGGCGCAGCTCGGGGGTGATCTCCAGGTCGAGCGCGACCGTCGCGCCCGCGTCGGACGCCACCGACCAGCCCTCGCGCGGGGTCTCCGTGATGATCACCTCGTCCGGGGAGAGAGTGATCGTCTCGCCGTCGACCGTCACCGTGGCCGTGCCGTTGCGCAGCGCCAGCGACAGGGCCGCCGCGTCCGCCTCGGCGACCGCCTTGGCCACGGCCTGCACGCCCTTGCCGAACCGCTTGCCCAGGGCCCGGAAGTTGGCCTTCGCCGTGGTGTCGACGAGCGAGCCGCCGACCTCGGCGAGGGTGGCGAGCGAGGAGACGTTCAGCTCCTCCGTGATCTGCGCGCGCAGCTCGGGGGAGAGCGACTCGAAGCCCGTCGCCGCCACCAGCGCGCGCGACAGCGGCTGGCGGGTCTTGACGCCCGACTCGGCGCGGGTCGCGCGCCCCAGCTCGACCAGTCGCCGTACCAGCGCCATCTGCTGGGACAGCACGGGGTCGATCGCGTCCAGGTCCGCCGCCGGCCAGGTGGACAGGTGCACCGACTCGGGGGCGTCCACCGTCACCGGGACCACCAGGTCCTGCCAGACCCGCTCCGTGATGAACGGGGTCAGCGGCGCCATGAGCCGCGTCACCGTCTCCACCACGTCGTGGAGCGTGCGCAGTGCCGCCTTGTCGCCCTGCCAGAAGCGGCGGCGCGAGCGGCGCACGTACCAGTTCGACAGGTCGTCGACGAACGACGACAGCAGCTTGCCGGCGCGCTGGGTGTCGTATGTCTCCATCGCCTGCGTCGTCTGGTCCACGAGCGCGTTCAGCTCGCTCAGCAGCCAGCGGTCCAGCACCGTGCGCTCGGCCGGGGCCGGATCGGCCGCGGACGGCGCCCAGTTGGACGTGCGGGCGTACAGGGCCTGGAAGGCCACCGTGTTCCAGTAGGTGAGGAGCGTCTTGCGGACGACCTCCTGGATGGTGCCGTGACCGACCCGGCGGGCGGCCCACGGGGAGCCGCCGGCGGCCATGAACCAGCGCACCGCGTCCGCGCCGTGCTGATCCATGAGCGGGATCGGCTGGAGGATGTTCCCCAGGTGCTTGGACATCTTGCGGCCGTCCTCGGCGAGGATGTGGCCGAGGCACACGACGTTCTCGTACGAGGACTTGTCGAAGACCAGGGTGCCGACCGCCATCAGGGTGTAGAACCACCCGCGGGTCTGGTCGATCGCCTCCGAGATGAACTGCGCCGGGTAGCGCTTCTCGAAGATCTCCTTGTTCCGGTACGGGTATCCCCACTGCGCGAACGGCATCGAACCCGAGTCGTACCAGGCGTCGATGACCTCGGGCACGCGCGTCGCGGTGGCGGCGCACTGCGGGCAGTCGAAGGTGACCGCGTCGATGAACGGCCGGTGCGGGTCCAGCGCAGACTGGTCGGTGCCCGTCAGCTCGGTCAGCTCGGCGCGCGAGCCGACGACCGTGAGGTGGTCCTCCTCACAGCGCCAGATCGGCAGCGGCGTGCCCCAGTAGCGGTTGCGGGAGAGGGCCCAGTCGATGTTGTTGTTGAGCCAGTCGCCGAACCGGCCCTGCTTGACCGAGTCGGGGAACCAGTTGGTGTTCTCGTTCTCCTCGAGCAGCCGGTCCTTGATGGCGGTGGTGCGGATGTACCAGGACGGCTGCGCGTAGTAGAGCAGCGCCGTGTGGCAGCGCCAGCAGTGCGGGTAGCTGTGCTCGTACGGGACATGGCGGAAGAGCAGGCCGCGGGTCTGGAGGTCCTCGGTCAGCGCCTCGTCGGCCTTCTTGAAGAAGACGCCGCCGACCAGCGGGACGTCCTCCTCGAAGGTGCCGTCGGGGCGGACCGGGTTCACCACGGGCAGGCCGTACGCACGGCAGACCTTGAGGTCGTCCTCACCGAAGGCGGGGGACTGGTGGACCAGACCCGTACCGTCCTCGGTCGTGACGTACTCGGCGTTGACGACGTAGTGCGCGGGCGCCGGGAACTCGACCAGCTCGAAGGGGCGCTGATAGGTCCAGCGCTCCATCTCGGCGCCGGTGAACGACGCCCCGGTGGTCTCCCAGCCCTCGCCGAGGGCCTTCTCCAGCAGCGGCTCGGCGACGACCAGCTTCTCGTTGCCGTCGGTGGCCACCACATAGGTGACCTCGGGGTGCGCGGCGACCGCCGTGTTGGACACCAGCGTCCACGGGGTCGTCGTCCACACCAGCAGCGACGCCTCGCCCGCGAGGGGGCCCGAGGTGAGGGGGAAGCGGACGAAGACCGAGGGGTCCACGACCGTCTCGTAGCCCTGCGCCAGCTCGTGGTCGGACAGGCCGGTGCCGCACCGGGGGCACCAGGGCGCGACGCGGTGGTCCTGGACCAGCAGGCCCTTGTTGAAGATCTCCTTCAGCGACCACCAGACGGACTCGATGTACGAGGGGTCCATCGTGCGGTACGCGTCGTCGAGGTCGACCCAGTAGCCCATGCGGTTCGTCAGTTCCGCGAAGGCGTCGGTGTGCCGGGTCACCGACTCGCGGCACTTCTCGTTGAACTCGGCGATGCCGTACGCCTCGATGTCCTTCTTGCCGGAGAAGCCGAGCTCCTTCTCGACGGCGAGCTCGACCGGCAGCCCGTGGCAGTCCCAGCCGGCCTTCCGGCCGACGTGGTAGCCGCGCATGGTGCGGAAGCGGGGGAAGACGTCCTTGAAGACGCGGGCCTCGATGTGGTGGGCGCCGGGCATGCCGTTGGCGGTCGGCGGGCCCTCGTAGAACACCCATTCGGGGCGGCCCTCGGACTGATCGAGGCTCTTGGCGAAGATCTTGCTCTCGCGCCAGAAGTCGAGCACGGCGTGCTCGAGCGCGGGCAGGTCGACCTGGGCGGGTACCTGGCGGTACTGCGGGGGTGCCATCTACGAACTCCTCCGGCGGACAGTTGCTCTTCCGTCGGAGGGACGAGAGCTGGGCTCCCGCGGTACCACCCTCCTTGGCGGCGCGGAACGCACCGCCCCCTCATTGGGGTCGCGACGCCGGGTCTACTCGCCTCACGGCTTTCTTCCGGCAGCTCCGGGGTGATCCTTCACTTCGCGCTCGCCCCCGGGCTCTCACCGTCCCCGGGTCGCTCATGGCTGCGTACGACGCTACTCGTCCCCATCCAAGCCTTTCGCTCCGCCCAGTGTACGGGCCGCCGCGAGGCGCGTCCGACCGGTTTTCGAGGGCATCCTCGCGGCGCCCCGAGCGTGACCCGAATGGCCACTCCCGCCCGACCGCCTCCCGGCGGCCCGATGTCGGCGGATTACCCGGCGGGGAGCTGGGCACAACCGATGCAGGTTCGTCTCACCGCAGGCCGGGGCGGGCCCGCGCGGCGGTGTGCCCCGTTTGCTGCGGAGCTGGGGTCGATTTATCGTCCCAGCACGATTCGCGTGCAAGATCACAATATGTGAAGGGGCCGCGGCCATGGTGGCGAAGAAGACTGCCGAGAGGAAACCGGCGTCCAGCAGATCCACCGCCGCTGAGGCGGCGGCCAAGGGCGGGAGCGGGAAGAAGAGCACCGTCATGAACCAGGCCGCGGCACCCGAGGACGAGGCCACGGCGAAGAGGGCGACCGCGAAGAAGGCGAACGCCGGAAAGACGACCGCGAAGAAGACGACCGTGAAGACGGCGAACGCGAAGAAGGCGGCGGCCGGGAAGCCGGCCGGGGCGGACAAGAGCTCCCCGGCCAGGAAGACCCCCGCCACGAAGACGGCCGCTGCCGGCAAGGCAGCGGCCGGGAAGACGTCGGCCGGGAAGGCGGCGGGCAGCAGGTCCACGGCGAGGAAGACCGCCGCGGACAAGGCGAAGGCCGTGGAGGAGACGGCCGCCGCACCGGCGGCGAAGTCGCCGGTGAAGAAGGCACCTGCGAAGAAGGCCATGGCCGCGAAGGCCGCGAAGAAGGCCGCACCCGCGGCCAAGGGGGCGGCCGAGGCCGCACAGCAGACAGGAGCCAGGACGGTGGGAGCGAAGAAGACCGCGGCGGGAGCCGGCAACAGCGCCACGGCGGTGCCCGAGGCACCCGTGACGGCCGCACCCGGAGAGCTGGCCGTACGGCCCGGCGAGGACCCGTGGACGCCGGAAGAGGTCGCCGAGGCACGGGCCGAGCTGGAGGGCGAGGTGGTCCGGCTGAACGCCGAGCTGACCACGTCCGAGGCGGCGCTGGCGGGCCTCATGCGGGACTCCGGTGACGGCGCCGGTGACGACGACGCCGACACCGGGAGCAAGAACATCACGCGCGAGCACGAGATGGCGCTCGCCGCCAATGCCCGGGAGATGCTGGAGCAGACCGAGCGCGCGCTCCAGCGCCTCGACGCCGGCACCTACGGTCTCTGCGAGAACTGCGGCAACCCCATCGGCAAGGCCCGCATGCAGGCGTTCCCGCGCGCGACCCTGTGCGTGGAGTGCAAGCAGAAGCAGGAACGGCGGGTCTGAGCGCGGCAGGTCGGTGCCGTACCCTCGTGCTCAGTCAGGCACCTAGGTTGAGGGACTCACGTGGCAGAGGCGGAGCGCATCATCGGTACGCCGGATTCAGCAGGAGCCGACGAAGCTGCGGCGCCCGCCGAGCCGCCCCGGCGCAGGCGGAGGATCGCCGTGCTCTTCGGTGTGGCCGTGGTGGCGTATCTGCTCGACCTCGTCACCAAGATGATCGTGGTGGCGAAGCTCGAGCACCACGAGCCGATCGAGGTCATCGGTGATCTGCTGAAGTTCGAGGCGGTACGGAACGCGGGCGCCGCCTTCGGTATCGGCGAGGCCTTCACCGTGATCTTCACCGTCATCGCGGCGGCGGTGATCATCGTGATCGCCCGGCTGGCGCGCAAGCTCTACAGCATGCCCTGGGCCATCGCCCTCGGCCTGCTGCTCGGTGGTGCGCTGGGCAATCTCACCGACCGGATCTTCCGCTCTCCGGGTGTCTTCAAGGGCGCGGTCGTGGACTTCATCGCGCCCGCACACTTCGCCGTCTTCAACCTCGCCGACTCCGCGATCGTCTGCGGCGGCATCCTCATCGTGATCCTCTCCTTCCGGGGGCTGGACCCCGACGGGACCGTCCACAAGGACTGACAAGGCATACTCGACGGGTGAGTACGCTTCCCGAGATCCGCACCCTGCCCGTACCCGATGGCCTCGAGGGCGAGCGCGTCGACGCCGCCATCTCCCGGATGTTCGGGTTCTCCCGCACCAAGGCGGCCGAGCTCGCCGCTGCCGGAAAGGTGCAGGTCGACGGCTCGGTGGTGGGCAAGTCCGAGCGCGTGCACGGCGGGGCGTGGCTCGAGGTGGAGATGCCGCAGGCTCCAGCGCCCGTGCAGATCGTGGCCGAACCGGTCGAGGGCATGGAGATCGTCCACGACGACGACGACATCGTCGTGATCATGAAGCCCGTCGGAGTCGCCGCCCACCCCAGCCCCGGCTGGACCGGGACGACCGTGATCGGCGGTCTCGCGGCCGCCGGATACCGGATCTCGACCTCCGGCGCCGCCGAGCGCCAGGGCATCGTGCACCGGCTGGACGTCGGCACCTCCGGACTGATGGTCGTCGCCAAGTCGGAGCGCGCGTACACCCTGCTCAAGCAGCAGTTCCGGGAGCGGACCGTGGACAAGCGCTACCACGCGCTGGTGCAGGGACATCCGGACCCGATGAGCGGGACCATCGACGCTCCCATCGGGCGCCACCCGAACCACGACTACAAGTGGGCGGTGACGGCCGAGGGCAAGCCCTCGGTGACGCACTACGACCTGATGGAGGCGTTCCGGGCCGCCTCCCTGCTCGACATCAAGCTGGAGACCGGGCGTACGCACCAGATCCGGGTGCACATGGCCGCCCACCGGCACCCGTGCGTGGGCGACCTGACCTACGGCGCCGATCCCACGATGGCCAAGCGCCTCGGGCTGACCCGGCAGTGGCTGCACGCCGTGCGCCTGGGCTTCGAGCACCCCGCCGACGGGCAGTGGGTGGAGTTCGAGAGCTCCTACCCCGACGACCTCCAGCAGGCCCTGGAGAAGATCGCGGCGGAGAGCGCATGACGACCGGGTTCCGGGTGCGGGTCGCCGACGGGCCCGCCGACCGAGAGGCCTGCTTCGCGGTCCGCAAGGACGTGTTCGTCGTCGAGCAGCGGGTCCCCGCCGACATCGAGTACGACAGCTTCGACGAGATCGGCACCGGCACCGTGCATGTGCTGGCCACGGCCGACGACGGAACCCCGCTCGGCACCGGCCGGCTGCTGCACGGCCCCGCCGCCGCGGACCGGACCGGCGGCGACACGTCGGTCGGCTCGCTGGGCCGGCTCGCGGTGACACCCGCCGCTCGGGGCCTGGGCGTCGGAGTCGCGCTGGTGCACGCCATCGAGGACGCGGCGCGGGAGCTCGGCCTCGTGGCGGTGGACCTGCACTCCCAGACGCACGCGCTCGGTTTCTACGAGCGCTTGGGGTACGTGGCGTACGGCGAGGAGTTCTGGGACGCGGGGATAGGCCACCGGGCGATGCGCCGCTCGCTGTAGTCCGGGGCCGCCCCGGATTTCCCGTCCTCGAACAGGAGGCTCTCGCACCGTGGACCAACTGGCGCTGGTACTCGCGCTGTTGCTCGGGGCCGTGGTGACCGTACCGCTGGGGGACAAGTTCGATCTTCCGGCGCCCGTGCTGATGACGCTGGCGGGCATCGCGCTGGCCTTCATCCCGTTCGTGCCCAACGTCGAGATCCCGCCCGACTTCATCCTGCCGCTGGTGCTGCCGCCGCTCCTCTACGCGACGGTGCAGCGCACCTCCTGGCGCCAGTTCGCGGCCAACGTCCGGCCGATCATGCTGCTCGCCGTGGCCCTGGTGTTCGTGACGATGGCCGCCGTCGCGGCCGTCGCGACCACACTCGTCCCCGGACTGCCCCTCGCCGCGGCCGTGGCGCTCGGCGCGCTGGTCGCCCCGCCCGACCCGGTCGCCGCCACCGCGGTCGCCGGCCGGCTGGGCCTGCCGCGCCGCCTGGTGTCCATCCTGGAGGGCGAGGGACTGTTCAACGACGTCACCGCGATCGTGCTCTACCACGTGGCGATCGCCGCCGCGGTCACCGGAACGTTCTCCTGGCCCGAGGCCGCCGGGGAGCTCGTGCTGTCCGCCGTGGTCGCGGTCGCGGTCGGGCTCGCGCTCGGCTGGCTCTCCAACAAGCTGATGAGCTACCTCGGCGACGCCACCCTCCAGATCGGCCTGTCGCTGCTGGTGCCCTTCGCGAGTTACGTGCTCGCCGAGGAACTGCACGGCTCCGGCGTCCTCGCGGTCCTCACGACAGCGCTCTTCCTCGCCGAGCACACGGCGGACGCCGACGACGTGACCGGCCGGCTGGCCGGCAACACCTTCTGGGACATCGTCGACACCCTGGTGACCGGCGTCGCCTTCGGCCTGATCGGGCTGGAGCTGCACAACGTCTTCGGCACGGCCGAGGGGCAGCTGTGGGAGATGCTCGGCTGGGGCGTCGCGATCAGCGCGGTCGTCGTGGGTGTACGGCTGTTCTATCTGCTTCCGGCGACCTGGCTGGCCAAGCGCCTGCACGACAAACGCGACCTCGACGAGGAGATCCCCGTCGGCTGGCGCGAGACCGTCGTCATGTGGTGGGCCGGGATGCGGGGAGTGGCGACCGTCGCGCTGGCGCTCGCCATCCCGCTCACCACGGACAGCGGCGAGGCCTTCCCCGGACGGGACCAGATCATCTTCATCGCGTTCTCGGTGATCATCTCCACCCTTGTGTTCCAGGGGCTCACCCTGCCCTGGCTGGTCAAGCGCCTCGGGGTGCAGGCGGACTCGGACGCCGAGCGGGAACTGGAGCACGGGCTCGCCCTGCGCGCGGCCAAGGCGGCCAAGCACCGGCTGCGCGAGATCGAGGACAGCGAGGAGCTGCCGGAGGAGATCAGCGAGCGGCTGCTGCGCAGGGCCTACGAGATCGGGGCACGGATCAGCCCCGACATCGTCGAGGACGAGCGGCGCGAGTGGTACACCAAGCGGCTCGACCGGCTGAAGATGGTCCAGCGCATTCAGCGGGAGATGATGTCGGCGGCCCGCCACGAAGTGCTGTCGGCGCGCAACGAACCGGGAGCCGATCCCGAGATCGTCGACCGGGTGCTGCGCCACCTGGATGTACGCAGCCTCCGCTGAGCGCCACGGGCTCGTAGGATCGCCAGCATGGCGCGCACCGTGGTGATCAGTGGCGGCGGGACGGGAATCGGATTCGCGGCGGCGGAGGCTTTCGCCGCCGACGGGGAGCAGGTGGTGCTGCTCGGGAGGCGCGAGGAGGTCCTCGCACGGGCCGCCGAGCAGATCGCCGGCGCCCGCTACTGCGCTGTCGACCTCAGCGAACCGAGCGGCGCCCGGGAGGCCGCGGAGTTCACGGAGCGCGAGTACGGCACCGTCGACGTCCTCGTGCACAGCGCGGGCGGCAACGGACGTCTGGAGCAGCGTTCCGCGTACGACGACGACCCGCTGGAGGCCGTCGCCCGGGACTGGACCCTGAACTTCCGGCTCAACACCCTCACGGCCGCCCTGCTCACCGAGGCCACCCGCGGCCATCTGGCCACCCCCGGGGGGCGGGTGCTGTTTCTCAGCTCGATCGCGGCGTACCGCGGCTCCGGCCTCGCTCCGTACGCGGCGGCCAAGGCCGCGCTGCACCCGTACGCCTTCAAGCTCGCCCGCGAACTCGGACCGCGAGGGATCACGGTCAACGTCGTCGCGCCGGGGTTCGTCGAGGAGACCGACTTCTTCGGTGGCGGCGACTTCCCCGAGGAGCGCCGAAGCGCCCTCGTCGCGGAGACCGCGACCGGGCGCATCGGCCACCCCGGCGATGTGGCGCAGACCCTGCGCTGGCTCGCCTCCTCGGCGGCCGGTCACATCACGGCCCAGGTCATCCAGGTCAACGGCGGCGCCGAGCGCGGCCACTGAGGACCGGGACGCTCGGCGCCGGACGTTCCGGGTCGGTCGCGGTGCCCGAGCGACGGGGCACCACGTCAGCCGCGGCCGGTCCGTGGAGTGCCCTCCTCCGGCGCGATCTGGTCCTGGGTGAGCTCGGCCGGCTTCTCCTCCCGCTCCACGGCGTGGGCGGTGGCGATCCGCGGCAGCGCGTACGGGTGCTGGTCGGACAGCCAGGCGATCAGCTGCTCGCGCACCGCACACCGCACGGTCCAGATGTCGTCCGCGTCCTTCGCGGTCATCACCGCGCGTACCTGGATCGTCGACGGCGTGGTGTCCGTGACGGCGAGCGACCAGTCGCGTCCGTCCCAGGCCGGGCACTCGCGCAGGACGTCACGGAGCTTGTCGCGCATCTCCGGCACCGGTGTGGAGTGGTCGAGATGGAAGAAGACGGTGCCGGTCATCTGCACACCGCCGCGGGACCAGTTCTCGAACGGCTTGCTGGTGAAGTACGACACAGGCATGGTGATCCGGCGCTCGTCCCAGGTCCGTACGGCGAGGAAGGTGAGCGTGATCTCCTCGACCGTTCCCCACTCGCCGTCCACCACCACGGTGTCGCCGATGCGCACCATGTCGCCGAAGGCGATCTGGAGTCCCGCGAAGAGATTGCCCAGTGTCGACTGGGCGGCCACACCGGCGACGATGCCGAGGACACCGGCGGACGCGAGCATCGAGGTCCCGACGGCGCGCATGGCGGGGAAGGTCAGCAGCATCGCCGCGAAGGCCACCACGCCGACGACGGCGATGACGACCCGCTGGATGAGCGTCACCTGGGTGCGCACCCGGCGTACCCGGGCCGGGTCGCGGGTGGCCGCGGCGTAACGGGTGTAGGTGGACTCGACGATGGCCGTCGCGATGCGCACGACGAGCCAGGCGGAAGCGCCGATCAGCACCAGGGTCAGCACCTGGCCGATGCCCCGGTGGTGTTCGCGGATGCTCTCGATCTGCGCCTGGCGGTAGGTGGCTCTCAGCATCGCCGTGCACAGGACGACCTGCAGGGGCAGGCGGCACCGCCGCAGCAGACCCCACAGCGGGGTCTCGGTGTGGCGGGTGTCCTCTCGGCGCAGCAGCAGGTCGACCAGCCATCCCACGAACAGCGTGAGGACGACCGAGCCACCGATGACGATCAACGGGCGCAGCACGTTCTCCATGCCCACGAACGTAACCTGACGGCATGGACATCATGCTTTTCCATTCGACGTATGGCCTTCGTCACGGTGTGCGCCAGGCCGCCGAGCGCCTGGAAGCCGCAGGTCACACGGTCTGGACCCCGGATCTCTTCGAGGGCAGGACCTTCGGGAGCACCGAGGAGGGCATGGCCTTCCAGGACGAGATCGGTAAGGACGAACTGCTCAAAAGGGCGGTTCTCGCCGCGGCGCCCCGCTCGGACCGGGGTCTCGTCTACGCCGGCTTCTCGCTCGGCGCCTCCGTCGCGCAGACGCTGGCGCTCGGCGACGAGAAGGCCCGCGGGCTGCTGCTGATGCACGGCACCTCCGACATCGCGGAGAACGCGGCGGTCGACGACCTGCCGGTACAGCTGCACGTGGCCGACCCCGACCCCTTCGAGCCGCACGACTGGCTGACCGCCTGGTATCTCGGGATGGGGAGAGCCGGAGCCGATGTCGAGGTCTACCGCTACGCGGGCGCCGGGCATCTCTACACCGACCCGGACCTGCCCGACTACGACGAGGAGGCCGCCGAGCAGACCTGGCGGATCGCTCTCGCCTTCCTCGAATCGCTGGACGGTACGCCGTAGGACGGAAGTTGGGGTCCGGCCCTGTTCGCGGGCGGGATCAGGGCCGGGTGCAGCGGCCCGAGGCTCCGGCCGCCGTGGGGCGGCACTGGAGGCCGTAGTCGGCCGAACTCGTGCTCAGATAGCGCCCGATGCAGGTGTTCGGCGACGTCCTGCCGCGTTCGGCGCAGAACGCCAGCGCCGCCCGGCCGTCCGCGAAGGGGCCGGGTGCGTAGATGACCCAGAACCCCGGGCGCAGCGAGGCGTAGTCGTCGCTGCGGACGAAGACGGCCTCGGGCACGGTGGCGCGGACCTTGGCGAGGCGTACGTCACGTGCTGCCGTGCCGGAGCCGAGGGGCTCGGAGTAGAGCTGGGCGATCCAGCCTCCGGCGGCCGGCGGACGGGGCGGGTCCGAGGACTCGTCGGGGCCGCTCGGCGACGGTGTGGGCGTGGGTGACCGGCTGGGGCTGGGGCTGGGGCTCGGCGTGGGCCGTGGATCGCTCGTCGTCGCCGCCGGCGTCGAGGCGGCGGACCCGGTCGGGCCGCCCCGGCCGCCCGCCTCGTCCTTGCCCTGGTCCCGCAGGACGAGCACCAGAGCGGTCGCCGCGGTGATCGCCACCGCCACCGCGATCACGGCGGCGACAACGGCCCCGCGAGGCTTGCCGCTTCTCCGGTCCGGCAACGGCGGGGGCTGCGGCACCGTCGGCCTGGGACTGTCCAGCTGGGTGGGCACGGGAGGCACCGGGCCCGGCATCACCGGGGGCGGCGCGGTCGCCGTCATGGTCGGGCCGGCCCAGTGCGGCAGCATGCCGGACTCCACCTGCGCCAGCATCGCGTCCAGTTGCCGTGCGTCGGGCCTGCCCGCCGGGTCGCGTACGAGCAGGGCCCCCAGCACCGGCGCGAGCGGACCGGAACGCACCGGCGGCGGTACGTCCTCGTCCAGCACGGCGGCCAGCGTGGCCAGGGTCGTTCCCCGGCGCAGCGGGCTCAGCCCCTCGACGGACACGTAGAGCACGAGCCCCAGCGACCAGAGGTCGGAGGCCGGGTCGTCGTCCCGGCCGCGGATGCGCTCGGGGGCGATGTACTCGGGGGAGCCGATGAGTTCACCGGTGGCCGTCAGCGAGGCCGAGCCCTGGAGCGCGGCGATACCGAAGTCGGTGAGCACGGCCCCGCCCCCGGGGCCGTCCCGCAGCAGCACATTGGCGGGCTTCACATCGCGGTGCTGAATGCCCGCCGCATGGGCGGCGCGCAGCGCCGAGAGCACCTGGCGGCCGATGCCCGCCGCTTCCACCGGTGCGAGAGGGCCGCGGCCGAGCCGGTCCTGGAGCGTGGTGCCCCGCACGAGCTCCATCACGATCCACGGATGCGGTTCGCTGTCCACGATGTGATGGATCGTCACCACATGCGGGTGGCTGAGCCGGGCGAGGGCGCGGGCCTCGCGGAGCACCCGCTCCCGCACGGCGCCGGACGTCCCGGCCTCCGACCGCACCGCTTTCAGGGCGACTTCGCGGTGGAGCACGGTGTCGCGAGCCCGCCACACCGTGCCCATACCGCCGCTGCCCAGCGGTTCGATCAGCTCGAACCGCCCGTCGATCACGTCCCCCGGCGCATGCATGGCGTCAGGTTAGAGCAGCTCTGCGTCATCACGCCCGCACAGTTTCGTTCTTCACCCGTTGGCTCCTCGACCGAGAGGGCCCGCGGGCAGGGCGCCTCAGCGCACCGGCTGGTTCACCCGCTCGACCTTCTGCGTGCCGTTGAGCGTCCGGTACGACCGGGCCCAGGTGGCGGTCGCCTCGCGCTTCTTCTTGTCGGACAGCACGTAGTAGTCCATCTGCGAGCGCTCGGCGGTCACGTCGAGGACGCCGTAGCCGTGGCTGTCCATGTCCAGCCACTTCACATGGCGGTTGGCGGCCCTGACCGCCGCCTGCGCGACGACGGAGACCGTCCCCGGTGCGACATGGAGGATGTCGTCCAGGTTGTCCGAGGTCACCGACGTCACGACGAACTCGGTCGCGGCGGACTGGGACAACGGGTACGTCGCGGCCTTGACCGGCACGTCGTTGGCCCACGCCATGTGGATGTCACCGGTGAGGAAGACCGTGTTCTTGATCCCGCGCTGCGTCAGGTGCGCCAGCAGCTCCCGGCGGTCGTCGGTGTAGCCGTCCCACTGGTCGACGTTGACCGCCAGGCCGCCCTTGGGCAGCCCGAGCAACTCCGCGATGGGCTCCAGCAGATGGGCCGGCAGTGCTCCGAAGGCGACCGGCGAGATCATCACCGAGGTGCCGACCAGCTTCCACGCGGCGTCGGACCCGGCCAGCCCGGCCTTCAGCCAGTCCAGCTGGGCACGGCCGGTGATCGTACGGTCCGGGTCGTCCACACCGCCGCTGCCGACCGACGACTGCTGCGAGCGGAAGGACCGCAGATCGAGCAGATGCAGATCCGCCAGCTTGCCGAAGCGCAGCCGTCGGTAGACCGTGCCCTCGGTGGAGGCGCGTACGGGCATCCACTCGAAGTACGCGCGACGGGCGGCGGCCGCGCGGGCCGCGTAGTCGCCCTCGGTGCCCGGGGTGTGGTTCTCGGCGCCGCCGGACCAGGCGTCGTTGGCGATCTCGTGGTCGTCCCAGATCGCGACCACGGGGTGCGCGGCGTGCAGCGCCTGGAGGTCCGGGTCCGTCTTGTAGGTGGCGTGGCGCAGCCGGTAGTCGGCGAGCGTGAGGATCTCGTGCCGGGGGGAGTGCTGCCGTACGCCGTACTCCGCGTCCGGGTAACCGCCCGCCGCGTACTCGTAGATGTAGTCGCCGAGATGGAGAATCGCGTCCAGGTCGGCGCGGGCGGCCAGGTGCCGGTAGGCGGAGAAGTAGCCGGCCTCCCAGTTGGCGCAGGAGACCACGCCGAAGCGCACCCCGGACGTGGCGGCGTCGGTGGCCGGAGCGGTACGGGTGCGGCCCACGGCGGACACGGTGGTGCCGGCGGTGAAACGGAACCAGTAGGCGGTCGCCGGGCGCAGGCCCCTGACGTCCGCCTTGACGGTGTGGTCCGTCTGGGCCGTCGATGTGGTGGTGCCACGGGCGACGACCTTGGTGAAGGCGCTGTCCTCCGCGACCTCCCAACCGACCGCGGTGTCGGGGCCCTTGCCCGAGCCCGGGAGGGACTCCGGCGTGGGGGTGATACGTGTCCACAGCAGTACGCCGTCGGGCAGGGGGTCACCGGAGGCGAGGCCGTGCAGAAAGGCCGGCGCCGACGCGGTGGTGGCCGCGGAGGCGGAGGCGGAGGCGGCGACCGCGATGGCGGGCGCAGCGACGACAGCAGTGGCGGCAGCGGCCTTGACGACCGTGCGGCGGCTGGGAGTTGACGGGATTCGACTGGTCACGGCCGATCAGACTACTGACCGGTAAGCCGAATGGGCGAGCGAACTGTCAAAGTTCGCCCGCCCATCCTGAACGGTCAACCGGCGCGTTCCCGGGCGGCCGCCCGGCCGCCCGGGACCCTGCGCTCACAGGGCCTCCGGGACGGGCCGTGAAGCCGCGCGGATCAGCCCTTGAGCACCTTGTCGAGTGAGGTCCGGTACTGCTCCACGGTCATCGGCGGGTTGTCGGTGCCCTCCGCCGTGATCTTCTTGCCGTCCATCTTCAGCGTCGGAGTACCGCCGACCCCGCTCTTGTCGAACGTCGCGGACATCTTCATCGCCCACGCGTCGAACGTCCCGTCCTCGACGTTCTTCTTGAACTCGGCGTTGGACTTGAGCGCAGGGACGGAGTCGGCGACCTCCAGGAGATAGGAGTCCTTGGCGAACTTGTCCTGGCTCTCCTCGGGGTGGAACTTCGACGAGTACAGAGCGGCCTTGTACGCCGTGAAGGCGTCGGGGCTCACATCGAGCGCGGCGCCGAGCGCGCTCAGCGCGTTCTTCGAACCCTCACCCTGGTCGGCGTTGTCGATGAAGGTGGCACCGACGTACTTGAGCTTGTACGTGCCGTCGGCGACGTCCTTGGCGACCGTCTCGCCGACCGCCTGCTCGAAGCTCGCGCAGACCGGGCAGCGGGAGTCCTCGTAGAGCTCCAGCGTCTTCTTCGCGGCCGGCTTGCCGATGACGACGGTCGTGCCGTTCGTGCCCTCGGTGTTCTTGGGCGCGGTGACGGTCTTCTCGTCCTTCACCGACTCCCAGTGATCCGGCTTGTTGGCCTGCATCACGGCGTAGCCGGCGCCGCCCGCGATCGCGAGGACCACGATCGTCGAGCCGATGACGATGAGCTGGCGGCGGGTCTTGTCCTTCTTGGCCTGGCGCTCGCGCTCCTGGCGCAGCCGCTCGCGGGCCGCCGCCTTGTTGGCCTGGCTGTTACGTGCACTCATGGTTCTTCACTCCGTGGGATGTCGTATCCGCGGATACGGGGAAACGCCGGGGACACCGGAGACCGGGACGTACGGGGTACCTCGGTACCGGGCGTCCGGGAAACCGGAAGGGGGACGGTGGGCTCAGGCGAGTACCGCGGCCGAGCTCGGAGGTCCCCTCCGTCCGACGGAATGCACCAGCAGCCGCGCGCGGGCCCGCGCGGCCCGGGCCGGTGCGCGCCGGGCACCGGTGCCGCCGGATCGCTCCGTCGCCCCCACCGCGGCGACGGCCAGCAGCAGCGGCCGGAACGCGAAGGCACCGACCGCCCGTACGAGGCCGGCCAGCGCGGACTCGCCGCGCCGCAGCCAGGCCGCGGCGAGCAGGCCGACCGAGACATGGGCCGCGAGCAGCAGCCAGGGCACGGCGGGGTCGGCGGAGTGCAGCAGGTTCGCCGCGCCCGGGTCGGCGGCGGCCACTCCGGGCAGCGCGCTGCCCACGCCGCCACCGCACAGCACGTCGAAGCCGACCGTGCGGAGCGAACCGGCGACCGGTCCGCCGCCGGGGCCGTAGCAGATGTCCTGGCCGGCGGTGAAGACGGTGTCCGCGGCCAGCTCCAGGGGGACGAGCAGGCTCGCTATCCGCCAGAAGCCTCGCTCCTGCCCGGACAGCAGATAGGCGACGCCGAAGACGAGCGCCGACATCCCGGCCAGAGTCGTCCACGGGAGCGGGGAGCGGGAGAGCAGCACATGGGAGGCGGCGGACAGCGTCACGACCAGTGCCGTGAAGATCGCTGCCCGCAGCCCCCTGAGCTGCACACCCGACAGATTCATCACCGGGGAGTCTCCCATGGCTCCCTGAGAGGGTTCTTAACGGATCCGGTCGCCGGTCGGACCGGCTACAGACCGGGGATCCGGCCGTTGCGGAACAGGTCCACGAAGATCTGGTGGTCCTTGCGCGCACGGGAGCCGTAGCTGTGCGCGAAGTCGACCAGCAGGTCGGCGAAGCCGTCCTCGTCCGCCGCGATCGCCGCGTCGATGGCCCGCTCGGTGGAGAACGGCACCAGCGAGTGACCGCTCTCGTCGTCGGCGGCCCCGTGCATCGTGGCGGTGGCCCGGCCGAGGTCCGCGACGACCGCCGCGATCTCCTCCGGGTCGTCGATGTCGGACCAGTCCAGGTCCACCGCGTACGGCGAGACCTCGGCGACCAGCTGGCCGGCGCCGTCGAGCTCGGTCCAGCCCAGCCACGGATCGGCGTGGTCCTGGAGCGCGCGCTGCGAGATCACCGTGCGGTGACCCTCGTGCTGGAAGTACTCCCGCACCGACGGGTCGTCGATGTGCCGGGAGACCGCCGGGGTCTGCGCCTGCTTCATGTAGATCACGACGTCGTTCTCGAGGGCGTCGCTGTTGCCCTCCAGCAGGATGTTGTACGAGGGGAGGCCGGCGGAACCGATGCCGATGCCGCGCCGGCCGACCACGTCCTTGACCCGGTAGGAGTCGGGGCGGGTCAGGCTGGACTCGGGCAGCGTCTCCAGATAGCCGTCGAAGGCCGCCAGCACCTTGTACCGGGTCGCCGCGTCCAGCTCGATCGTGCCCCCGCCGGGGGCGAAGCGGCGCTCGAAGTCCCGGATCTCCGTCATCGAGTCGAGCAGGCCGAAGCGGGTCAGCGAGCGGGCCACGCGCAGCGCGTCCAGCAGCGGGCCCTCGGCCGTGTCCAGCGTGAACGGCGGGACCTCGTCGTTCTTGGCGCCCGCGGCCAGGGCGTGGATGCGCTCCCGGTAGGCGCCGGCGTAGATCCGCACCAGCTCGGTGATCTGTTCGTCGCTGAGGGCCTTGGTGTAACCAATCAGCGCGAGGGACGCGGCCAGCCGCTTCAGGTCCCAGGTGAAGGGACCGACATAGGCCTCGTCGAAGTCGTTGACGTTGAAGATCAGCCGGCCGTTGGCGTCCATGTACGTGCCGAAGTTCTCGGCGTGCAGATCGCCGTGGATCCACACCCTGCCGGTGCGCTCGTCCAGGTAGGGACCGCCGTGCTGCTCCCGCTCGAGGTCGTGGTAGAAGAGGCAGGCGGTGCCGCGGTAGAAGGCGAACGCGGAGGCCGCCATCTTCCGGAACTTGACCCGGAAGGCGGCCGGATCGGCGGCCAGGAGCTCGCCGAAGGCGGTCCCGAATACGGCGAGGATCTGCTCACCGCGCTGTTCGGCCGTGACCTCGGCGGTGTGCGGTACCGACATCGCTGGGTGCCTCCTGGTGCATGACAAATGGGACAGTGCTTCCGCCCCTCCAACGCTCGAAGGTACTCGGGAGTGCCCCGCGATTGTCAGTGGAGAGTCGTAGACTTCCACGCTGTCCCCCCAGACCGTCCGTTACCCGCCACTCGCCGTTCCCCGGAGGCCCCCGCCGTGACCAAGCCGCCGTTCACGCACCTGCATGTGCACACCCAGTACTCGCTGCTGGACGGTGCCGCGCGGCTGAAGGACATGTTCGACGCGTGCAACGAAATGGGCATGTCGCACATCGCGATGACGGACCACGGCAACCTCCACGGGGCGTACGACTTCTTCCACTCGGCCAAGAAGGCCGAGGTCACTCCGATCATCGGGATCGAGGCCTATGTGGCCCCGGAGTCCCGGCGGAACAAGCGCAAGATCCAGTGGGGACAGCCGCACCAGAAGCGCGACGACGTGTCCGGTTCCGGTGGTTACACGCACAAGACGATCTGGGCGGCGAACAAGACCGGACTGCACAACCTCTTCCGCCTCTCCTCCGACGCGTATGCCGAGGGCTGGCTCCAGAAGTGGCCGCGGATGGACAAGGAGACCATCGCCCAGTGGTCGGAGGGGCTGATCGCCTCCACCGGCTGCCCGTCCGGCGAGCTCCAGACCCGGCTGCGCCTCGGCCAGTTCGACGAGGCGCTGAAGTCGGCCGCGGAGTACCAGGACATCTTCGGCAAGGACCGGTACTTCCTGGAGCTGATGGACCACGGCATCGAGATCGAGCGCCGGGTCCGTGACGGGCTGCTGGAGATCGGCAAGAAGCTCGGCATCCCGCCGCTGGTCACCAACGACTCGCACTACACGTACTCCCACGAGGCGACGGCGCACGACGCGCTGCTGTGCATCCAGACCGGCAAGAACCTCTCCGACCCGGACCGCTTCCGCTTCGACGGCACCGGCTACTACCTCAAGTCCACCGACGAGATGTACGCGGTGGACTCCTCGGACGCCTGGCAGGAGGGGTGCGCCAACACCCTCCTGGTCGCCCAGCAGATCGACACGACCGGCATGTTCGAGGCCAAGAACCTCATGCCGAAGTTCGAGATCCCCGACGGCTTCACCGAGGTCACCTGGTTCCAGGAGGAGGTGCGGCGCGGCATGGAGCGCCGCTATCCCTCCGGCGTCCCCGCCGACCGCCAGAAGCAGGCGGAGTACGAGATGGACGTCATCATCCAGATGGGGTTCCCCGGGTACTTCCTCGTGGTCGCCGACTTCATCATGTGGGCCAAGAACAACGGCATCGCGGTCGGCCCGGGCCGAGGCTCCGCGGCCGGCTCGATCGTGGCGTACGCCATGGGCATCACCGACCTCGACCCGATCGAGCACGGACTGATCTTCGAGCGCTTCCTCAACCCCGAGCGCGTCTCCATGCCCGATGTCGACATCGACTTCGACGAGCGCAGGCGCGTCGAGGTGATCCGGTACGTGACCGAGAAGTACGGCGCCGACAAGGTCGCCATGATCGGCACCTACGGCAAGATCAAGGCCAAGAACGCCATCAAGGACTCCGCCCGGGTCCTCGGCTATCCCTACGCGATGGGCGACCGGCTCACCAAGGCGATGCCCGCGGACGTCCTCGGCAAGGGCATCGACCTGTCCGGCATCACCGACACCTCGCACCCGCGCTACAGCGAGGCCGGCGAGATCCGCGGGATGTACGAGAACGAGCCGGACGTGAAGAAGGTCATCGACACCGCCAAGGGCGTCGAGGGCCTGGTCCGGCAGATGGGTGTGCACGCCGCCGGCGTCATCATGTCCAGCGAGCCCATCGTCGACCACGCCCCGATCTGGGTGCGGCACACCGACGGTGTGACCATCACGCAGTGGGACTACCCGCAGTGCGAGTCGCTCGGCCTGCTGAAGATGGACTTCCTCGGCCTGCGCAACCTCACGATCATGGACGACGCCATCAAGATGGTGAAGGCCAACAAGGGCATCGACCTGGAGATGCTCGCCCTTCCGCTGGACGACCCCACGACGTACGAACTGCTGTGCCGCGGTGACACGCTGGGGGTCTTCCAGTTCGACGGCGGCCCGATGCGCTCGCTGCTGCGGCTGATGAAGCCCGACAACTTCGAGGACATCTCCGCCGTCTCGGCCCTGTACCGTCCGGGCCCGATGGGCATGAACTCCCACACGAACTACGCGCTCCGCAAGAACGCGCAGCAGGAGATCACGCCGATCCACCCGGAGTTGGAGGAGCCTCTCAAGGAGGTCCTCGGCGTCACCTACGGCCTGATCGTCTATCAGGAGCAGGTCCAGAAGGCCGCCCAGATCATCGCCGGGTACTCGCTCGGCGAGGCCGACATCCTCCGTCGTGTGATGGGCAAGAAGAAGCCCGAGGAACTGGCGAAGAACTTCGTCCTGTTCCAGGAGGGCGCCCGTAAGAACAAGTACTCCGACGAGGCGATCCAGGCGCTGTGGGACGTCCTGGTCCCCTTCGCCGGATACGCGTTCAACAAGGCCCACTCCTCGGCGTACGGCCTGGTCACCTACTGGACCGCGTACCTCAAGGCGAACTACCCCGCCGAGTACATGGCCGCGCTGCTCACCTCGGTCAAGGACGACAAGGACAAGTCCGCGGTCTATCTCAACGAGTGCCGCCGCATGGGCATCAAGGTGCTGCCGCCCAATGTGAACGAGTCCCAGTCGAACTTCGCCGCGCAGGGCGACGACGTGATCCTCTTCGGCCTCTCCGCCGTCCGCAACGTCGGTACGAACGTCGTCGAGTCGATCATCCGGTCCCGCAAGGCCAAGGGGAAGTACACGACGTTCCCCGACTTCCTCGACAAGGTGGAGGCGGTCGTCTGCAACAAGCGGACCGTGGAGTCCCTCATCAAGGCCGGCGCCTTCGACGAGATGGGCCACACCCGCAAGGGCCTCGTCGCCCACCACGAGCCGATGATCGACAACGTGGTGGCGGTCAAGCGCAAGGAGGCCGAGGGGCAGTTCGACCTCTTCGGCGGCATGGGAGACGCGGACGACAGTTCCGAGCCCGGCTTCGGTCTCGACGTGGAGTTCTCCGACATCGAGTGGGACAAGTCCTATCTGCTCGCCCAGGAGCGGGAGATGCTCGGGCTGTACGTCTCGGACCACCCGCTCTTCGGTATCGAGCACGTCCTCAGCGACAAGACGGACGCGGCGATCTCGCAGCTCACCGGCGGCGAGCACGCGGACGGCGCGGTCGTCACCATCGGCGGCATCATCTCGGGCCTCCAGCGCAAGATGACCAAGCAGGGCAACGCCTGGGCCATCGCGACCGTCGAGGACCTGGCCGGTTCCATCGAGTGCATGTTCTTCCCCGCGACCTATCAGCTGGTGTCCACCCAGCTCGTCGAGGACACGGTCGTCTTCGTCAAGGGGCGGCTCGACAAGCGCGAGGACATTCCGCGGCTCGTCGCCATGGAGCTGATGGTTCCCGACCTGTCGTCCGCCGGCACCAACGCCCCGGTCGTCGTCACCATCCCCACGGTGAAGGTGACCCCGCCGATGGTGAGCAGGCTGGGGGAGATCCTCAGCCATCACAAGGGCAACACCGAGGTACGGATCAAACTTCAGGGGCCGCGCAAGACGACGGTGCTGCGCCTGGACCGGCACCGTGTGCAGCCGGACCCGGCCCTGTTCGGCGACCTCAAGGTGCTGCTCGGCCCGTCCTGCCTGGCGGGCTGACACCGCATCCGGGTCCTCGTGCCCGAACGCCCGGAAGGGGCGCGCCCGTCGTCACGGGCGCGCCCCTTCCGCTGGGTGCGGGCTGATCAGTTGTGACCGAAGCGCCGCTGATGTTTACGGGCAACATCCGCCGGGCTGCCCTGTGCCTGCGACTGCGGGCGGGTCTGGGACTCGTAGGCGGTGGTCTTCGCCTGCTCGTTGCCACGCTCCGCCGGGGACGCCGCGCGCTCCTGTTGGCCGCCCTTGCGATTCTTGTTCTTGGCCATGGTGTGCCTCCACTGGGATCTAGGGGCCAGGGCCGCGATCAGACTCACATATAGGACGATACGCCGCATTTTGGATCATAGCGGTGGGTAAAGACCCCATGTCGCAGGCCTTGACACGGGATCCGCCACGCCGATGATCGAGTTCCGGCCGTTAAGCCTCACGTGGTCGGGCAGACTCGAAGGAAACCCGCGAGAATCCCCGGTCCGGAACCTTTTTCCGGTCCGGAGTCTTCTTGCATTCCGACGTTCCCGAATTTCCCGAAGTTCCCGAAAGAAGGTGGAACGCGTGGACCGCTGCGTTGTCCTGGTTGACGCCGGATATCTGCTGGGCGCCGCCGCGAGCCTGCTTGCCGGGGAACCGGCGCGTTCCCGGATCACTGTCGACCATTCCGCACTTATTCACGGCCTTCGCGAACTCGCCGAGGCCGATACCGAGCGCCCCTTGTTGCGTATCTACTGGTTCGACGGAGCTCCTGACCGCGTGCCGCAGCCCGAACACCGCCGGCTGCGCGTGATGCCCCGGGTGACGGTCCGCCTCGGTGCGCTGACCCGCAGCGACGGACGCTGGGCGCAGAAGGGCGTGGATGCGGCCATGCACGCCGAGCTCACCGAACTGGCCAGAAATCGCGCCTGCTCCGACGTGGTGCTGGTGACCGGCGACGGGGATCTGCTGCCCGGCCTGATGTCCGCCAAGGAGCACGGCGTGGCCGTGCACCTGTGGGCGGTGCAGGCCGCCGACGGCGACTACAACCAGTCCGAGGACCTCGTCGCCGAGGCCGATGAGCGGCGGGTGCTCGACCGCGCCTGGATCACCGGGGCCGTACGCGCCAAGGAACTCACCGGCGTCTGCGCGCCGCCCCCCGTCCCCCGGCCGGAGATCGCGGCGATCCTCTCCGCGCCGCTGCCCGAGTCGGCGCTCGCCGCCTCCCAGGAGCGGGCCGCCGAGGCCGCGCGCAACGGTGCGCCGCCCGCGCCCACCGACAACGGCGCCGCGGCCCCTCCCGCCCCGGCCGCCTCCTCCAAGGGCGTCCCCACGCCCAAGGACCTCGCGAGCCTGCGGGCCCCAGGACCGCACCCCCCGCACCACCCGGCGAACGCCACCCTGCGCTGGTCCTCCGACAAGGGCTGGGTCGAGCGGGCCGGCGGTGCGCTGGGCGAGCCGCCGGAGACGGCCTCGCTGCCGACACTGGCCCAGCTCACCAGTGCCGAGCAGCGCTGGGCCGACCGCGAGGAGGACATCACGACGGTCGGCGGCGACCCCTTCGAGGTCGGTCAGGTGTTCGCCCGGCGCTGGATGGCGCGACTGCCGGAGGCCGGCCATGTGCAGAAGCTGTCGACGATGTACCCGCGTATCCCGCACCGCATCGACGGGGAACTGCTGCGCTACGCAGCACGTTTCGGTCTGCTGGCGCACAAGGACGACCAGATCGACGAACACGACCGCTATGCGATCCGGGCCGGATTCTGGCGGGAGATCGACGTCCGGGCGGCGGCGGAACACGCCCCGGCCGGGGAGTAGCCCCGGCGACCCCGTAGTCTCGTACCTCGTGAGTACGGTGTGCGTGGTGCGGCGACTGGTCAAGACGTACCCCGCCGTGCGCGCCCGGCGGGGGGTTCCCGCGACGCCCGAGGTGAGGGCGACGGACGGGATCAGCCTGGAGGTCCGGGGCGGTGAGATCTTCGGTCTCCTCGGTCCCAACGGCGCCGGCAAGTCCACTCTCGTACGCCAGCTGACCGGTCTGATGCGGCCCGACTCGGGCAGCGTCGAGGTGCTCGGCCACGATCTCGTACGCCACCCGGAGCGGGCCGCGCGGCTCATCGGGTACCTCGGGCAGGAGTCCACCGCGCTGGACGAGCTGACCGTCGCGCTGGCCGCCGAGACGACCGGGCGGCTGCGCGGACTGACCACCCGGGACGCCAGGGCCGAGCGGGACTCCGTCCTGGAGGAGCTCGGGCTGACCGCGCTCGCCGGGCGCCCGCTGAAGAAGCTGTCCGGCGGACAGCGCCGCCTCGCCTGCTTCGCGGCCACGCTGGTCGGTGAGCGCCCGCTGCTGGTCCTGGACGAGCCGACGACCGGAATGGACCCCGTCGCGCGCCGCGCGGTGTGGGCGGCCGTCGACCGGCGCCGGGCCGTGAACGGAACGACGGTCGTGCTCGTAACTCATAACGTGATCGAGGCGGAGACCGTCCTCGACCGCGTCGCCGTCCTGGAGCGAGGCCGGGTGATCGCCTGCGACACCCCCGGTGGGCTGAAGGAACGGGTCGCGGGCGAGGTGCGGGTCGAGCTGGTGTGGCGGGACCGGGCGCCGCTGGACGTGCCCGAGGTCGCCGCGCTGCGCGGCTTCGCGCAGCAGTCTGGGCGCCGCTGGGTGCTGCGACTGGCGCCCGACGAGGCGCGGGCCGCGGTCGCCGCGGTGACGGGGGGAGCGGCGTTCGCCGCACTCGACGACTTCACGCTGACGACGCCCAGCCTGGAGGACGTGTACTTGGCGCTCGGGGGGAACGCGACGAAGGGGCTGGTCAAAGCGTGAGCATCGTTCCCGCGGAGGCGGTGTCCGGGAAGACCGGACAGATCAGGGTCCCCAGCGCGGCGGCCGAACCCGCCGCGCCGCTCGCACCACGGGCCCGGCTGCTGCCGGCCCTCGGTGCCGTGTACCGCGCGCAGCTGTCGCGGGCACGGGTGGCCAGGATCCCGCTCCTCTTCGTGGCGACGTTCCAGTCCATCGGGATCATGGTCCTGATGCGCGGCGTCGTGGACGGCGGTGCCGAGGCGCGTGCCGTCGTGGCCGGCTCCTCGGTCCTCGTCGTCGCGTTCGTCGCACTGAATCTGCTCGCCCAGTACTTCGGGCAGCTGCGGGCCACCGGTGGTCTGGACCACTACGCGACCCTGCCGGTGCCGCCCGCGGCCGTGGTGCTCGGGGCGGCCGGGGCGTACGCCTCCTTCACCGTGCCCGGCACGATCGTCACCGCGGTCACCGGCAGCGTGCTGTTCCAGCTGCCCATGACGCATCTGTGGGTGCTCGTGGCGGTGATCCCGCTGAGCGGGGCCGCGCTCGCCGGTCTCGGCGCGGCGCTCGGTCTGCTCGCACCGCGCCAGGAATTCGCCACGCTGCTCGGGCAGTTGGGCATGTCGGCCGCGCTGCTGCTGGGAGTGCTGCCGGCGGACCGGCTGCCGGGGCCGATCTCGTACGCGCGTGATCTGCTGCCGTCCACGTACGGCGTCGAGGCCCTCGCCAGGACGTTCGAGGCGAGCCCCGACTGGGCCGTCGTGGCGCTCGACCTCGCGGTCTGCGCGGTCGTGGGCGTCGTTTCGCTGACGGTCGCCACGTGGGCGTACCGGCGGGCGGCGGTCCGGTGAGGCGCCGGACGAACACGTTTGGCACGATGGCGGTGTGACTGCACCGCTGACACCGCCGCATCAGCCCTCCCCGAACGATCCGTGGCAGACGCCGCCGACCGGTCCCGTACCCGCGTACCCGCACCACGGGGCCGAGGGGCACGAGGGGGCGCACCCCGACGACCCGGACCTCAGGACGGATCTGCGGGACAGCGCCGTGGTGCTGGTCGCGGTGGCGGTCGCCGGCGTCGCGCTGGGGCTGCTGTGGCTGTGGCTGGCGCCCCGGGTGCCGCTGATCTCCGACGGCAAGGCGGTGTTCCTGCGGGACACCGAGGGCGAAGAGGCGATGGGCGCAGACGGAACGTTTGCCCTGCTCGCGCTCGCCTTCGGCGCGGTGAGCGCGGCGGCGCTCTTCCTGCTGCGCAGGCGCGGCGGAATCGCGCTGGTGGTGGCGCTCGCGGTCGGCGGCCTGCTCGGCTCACTGCTGGCCTGGGGCATCGGCATGTGGCTCGGCCCCACGGACGACGTGGTCGCCCACGCCCGCGAGGTCGGCAAGGGCGTCGTCTTCGACGCACCGCTGGAGCTGAGCGCGCACGGGGCGCTGCTGGCGTGGCCGGTGGCGGCGATGGTGGTCCATCTGGCACTGACGGCGCTGTTCGGCCCACGGGACCCGGAGCCGGAGTGGGACGCCTACGGCCCCAAGGACGCCGCGCAGCCCGGTCCACCGTCGTCCGGTCCACGGCACGGCGCCTGACCGGGGATTGATGCGCGGCCGGTCATCCGGTGCTCGCCGGGCCGCCTGGCCCGGGCCCGATGCGGCCGGTGGCCCGGCCCTGGCCGGAGCCCACGGCGCCTGACCCGGCGCTGTCACCCGGCCGGAGCCCACGGCGCCTGACCCGGCGCTGTCACCCGGCCGGAGCCCACGGCGCCTGACCCGGCGCTGTCACCCGGCCGGGGGCCACGGCGCCTGCCCGGCGCTGTCACCTGGCCGGGGGCCACGGCGCCTGCCCGGCGCTGTCACCTGGCCGGAGGC
>NZ_JBHXSL010000075.1:0-27356 GCF_042714725.1 Streptomyces sp. NPDC058685 | reverse complement strand
GTTCCGCGCCCGGCCGCCCCTTTCCCGCGCCGTCCCCCGCCGCTCAGTCCCGGGGCGTCAGCGCCGCAGGCAACTCGCCCCGGTGGACGATGCCGAGCCGCTGGGTGGCGCGGGTCATCGCCACATACAGATCGCTCTCGCCGAAGAGCCGGGGCTCGACCACGATCACGGAGTCGAACTCCAGGCCCTTGGCCTCGCGCGGGTCGAGCAGCACGACGGACCGGGTGAGATCGACCGGGCCGCTGCCGAGCGCGGACAGCTCGCCGTGCAGTTCGCGCGGGGCGATGACCGCGAGCCGGCCCTCCTTCGGCGTCTCCCGGGCGACCGCGGCGAGGACCGTGGGCCCGAGGTCTCCCTCGGCCGCCCGCTCGGTCCACGGCCCCTCGCCGGTCGAGCGCACCGAGCGCGGCGGCTCGAAGTCGGGGTACGTCTCCCGGCGCACCTGCGCCGCGAGCTCCATGATCTCGGCGGGCGTACGGTAGTTGACCCCGAGCCGGGTGTGCTGCCACCGGTCGCCCACGTACGGACCGAGGATCTTCTCCCACGAGCCGAGGCCCGCCACGTCGCCGGTCTGGGCCGGGTCGCCGACCAGGGTCATCGACCGGGTGGGGCAGCGGCGCATCAGCAGCCGCCAGGCCATCGCGGAGAGCTCCTGCGCCTCGTCCACGATGATGTGCCCGAAGGCCCAGGTGCGGTCGGCGGCGGCACGGGCGGCGGCGCTGCGGTCGTCGGTCTCCTCCTGGCGTTCGGCCAGCTCCTCCGCGCCGATGACGTCGTGCGCGGCCAGTACCTCGGACTCCTCGTCCTCGAACTCGTAGGTCCGGGAGCCCTGGGAGAGCTCCAGCACCCCCTGCGCGTACGCGATCCGCCGCATCCGGTCGGCCTCGGCCTTCGCGCGTTCGGCGCTGTCGTCGGCGCCGAGCAGTTCGGCGGCCTCGTCCAGCAGCGGCACATCGGCGGGTGTCCAGGGACCGGTCGCCCGCCGGATCAGGTCGGCGTCCTCGTCCGGGAGCTGCTCCTCGGGCCGGGCGAGAAGGTCCGCGACGAGCTGCTCCGGGGTGAGCACCGGCCACAGCTCGTCGATCGCGGCGTGCACCTCGGCGCTGGCGGCGATCTCCTTGGCGAGCTGCGCGACGTCGTCGGGCCCGAGGAGGTTGGGGCCGCCGAACGGGTCCGCGCCGAGCCGGTCCACCAGCTGCTCGGTCAGCAGGTCGATGATCCGGAAGGCGAAGTAGGGCCGGGCGGGATTGTGCGGCAGCCGGGTCGCACGGGCGCGGTCGCGCGCCTCGTAGGCCATCTCCCGGTCGAGCCGCAGGACGCCGTACTCCTCGTGGTCGATCTCCAGCGCCGGCCCGGGCAGGGTGCCCTCGTCCTCGTGGTCGACGTCCGGCACCGTCTCGGGGAGCGCCTGCCGGTCGCGTACGGCGCGGGCGAGCACATCGGCCATCTCCGCTCGGCCCTTCACCTCCGCGGCCGCGGCGGTGTCCGTCCCGGTGGCGTGCACACCGGGGTAGAGCTCGGCCATGGTCGACAGCAGCACACCGGTCTCGCCGAGCGAGGGCAGCACTTCGCCGATGTAGCCGAGGAACGCCGGGTTGGGCCCGACGATCAGCACGGCGCGGCGGGCGAGCTGCTCGCGGTGGGCGTAGAGGAGATAGGCGGCGCGGTGCAGCGCGACGGCGGTCTTGCCGGTCCCGGGCCCGCCCTCCACGACGAGAACGCCGTGCCGCGGGGCCCGGATGATGCGGTCCTGCTCGGCCTGGATGGTCTGCACGATGTCGGCCATCCGCCCGGTGCGGGCCGCGCCGAGCGCCGCGAGCAGGACGGCGTCGCCGTCGGGGTCCTCGTAGCCGGTGCGGGTGGCGTCGGCGAGATCGAGGATCTCGTCGTGCAGCGCGGTGACGGTCCGCGCCTCGGTGGTGATGTGCCGGCGGCGGCGGAGCCCCATCGGCTCATAGCCGGTCGCGAGGTAAAAGGGACGGGCGACGGGAGCACGCCAGTCGACGAGCATCGGTGTGTGTTCCGGGTCGTCCCGGCGGATTCCGATTCGGCCGATGTGATGACGGCTGCCGTCCTGAAGATCGAGACTGCCGAAACAGAGCCCGGCGTCCACGGCATTCAGGGCGGAGAGCCGTGCGGAATGCTCGGCAACACCGACATCGCGCTCCAGCTTGGCCTGGAGACCCGTACTGACCTGCCCGATCGTGGACCGGACTGCGGCCTCGGCCTCGTCACGGAGCACATCGAGGCGCTCGTAGAGCAGTGAGACGAATTGCTGCTCATGCTGCATTTCCTCGGTTGACAATTCCGCTCCCGACGCGATATGGTGTCGCTACTTGAGTGCCTGCATCGGTTTATGAAACCGAGCATGCAAACACTCAATATACGCAGCGAAACACCCCGGCCGTCAATTCGGTACCGGGGTATTTTTGTGTGCCGGTGAGCTTCTCCGCCGGACGGTCGTCCCGCTTCCTGCCTCACCCGCCGGGCCGGATCACATCCTCGAGCTCCTGGAGAAGCCGGCGCTTGGGGCGGGCGCCCACCATCGACTTCACCGGCTCCCCCGCGCGGAACACCATCAGCGTGGGCATCGACAGCACGGCGTACCGGGCCGTGATCTCCGGATTGGCGTCCACATCGAGCTGCACCACCTTGAGCCGGCCCGCCTCCTGGGCCGCCGTCGCACTCAGCACCGGCGCGAGCTGCCGGCACGGCCCGCACCAGTCCGCCGTGAACTCCACCAGCACCGGGAGATCCGCCCCCAGGACCTCGGCGTCGAAGTCCTGGTCGGTCACTTCCGCGACACCCTCTGCCCGCATCATGCGTGTCCTCCGAATTCGCATCGTGGTTCCGGACCCTCCGCGAAGTCCGCCTCGGCCTTCGCGAGTTGTGCGCCCACCTGGGCGCGTACCGACTGGAGCTGCCCGATGAGGGTGTCCAGTTCACCGAGCTTGGCCCGGTAGACGGCGAGCGAGGCGGGGCAGGAGTCGCCCGCCGGATGCCCGGCCCGCAGGCACTCGACGAACGGCCGTGTCTCCTCCAGCTCGAACCCGAAGTCCTGGAGGGTCCTGATCTGCTGGACGAGGCGCAGATCGTCCTCGTCGTAGGTGCGGTAGCCGTTCCCCGCGCGCCGTGCGGGCAGGAGCCCCCGTGTCTCGTAGTAGCGCAGGGTCCGTGTGGTGGTCCCGGCCCGCTCCGCCAGCTCGCCGATTCGCATGTCCTCGACGGTAATCCTTGACGTCGGGGTGAAGGAAAGCCCGGCGGGGGAGGCCGATCACGGCCGCTGTACGCCGGTCGGCGCGGACCGGGCTCCTTTGGTCGGCCGGTCATGGACCGAAGACGGATGCCGCCTACCCACCCGGCCTTCCTAACGTGACGGCATGACCGTCGAATCCGAGGCGCCGCCTGCGCGGCGGGGCGCCGTGCGACCTCAGGAGCGGGCGCTCGCGCCCGATCTCTCGCGCGGCATCATGCTCCTGCTCATCGCCGCGTCCAACACGGCGTTCCATCTGTGGGCCGCCCGGCGCGGCCCCTCGGGCTGGCAGCCCGTGGACGGGTCGTGGCTCGACCGTGCCGTCCAGTTCACGATGATCACCGTGCTCGATCTGCGCGTGTACCCCCTCTTCGCCTTCCTCTTCGGGTACGGCATGACGCGGCTCTATCTGCGCCAACGGGCCGCGGGCAGCTCCGAGAAGGACGCGGTCGGGATCCTGCGCCGGCGCAGTCTGTGGCTGATCGTCATCGGACTGGCGCACGCGACCCTGCTGATGGCCGGCGACATCCTGGGCTTCTACGGGCTGACGAGCCTCGTCCTCGGATGGCTCGTGCTGCGCCGCAGCGACCGTGCGCTGGGGTGGTGGATCGCCATCGCGACGGTGCAGCTCGTCCTGCTGACCGTCGGACCGGTCCTGCCCGCCCTGTTCCAGGGCGAGTTGGGCTCGTACGGGGACGCCTCGGCGGAGCCGGGCAACGAGGCCTACGCGGCCGGCGAGGAGAGCTGGTTCACCGCCGCCGGCATCCGGCTGACCACCGGGCTGTTCGTCACTTTCGCCGCAGCGCCGCTCTCCCTGCTCGGCGGCGCCTACGTCATCTTCCTGCTCGGCTTCTGGGCCGCGCGCCGCCGGGTCCTGGAGGACAGCGGCCGTCACCTTCCGCTGCTGCGCCGGACCGCGGTCATCGGCATCACGGTCGGCTGGCTCGGCGGACTGCCCGCCGCGCTCGCGCACATCGGCGTCCTGCGGGTGCCCGACGCGGCACAGAGCGAGTCGGGGGTGCTCACCCTGCTCCGGGACGTCACCGGCAACGCGGCCGGGCTCGGCTATGTGGCCGCGGTGGCCCTGTTCGCCCACTGGTGGAGCGGGCGCCCGGAACGGCGGGGTGCGCGTGTGGTGACGGCGGTGGCCGCCGTCGGCAAGCGGTCGCTGTCCTGCTACCTGGCGCACTCGCTGGTCCTCGCGCCGGTGCTCGCGGCCTGGGGGCTCGGTCTCGGTGAGCACCTGACCAGCGCCACCATGCTGCTGTTCGCGACCGGCGTCTGGCTGCTCACGGTGGCCGGGGCATACGCCCTGGAACGCGCCGGCCGCCGCGGCCCCGCCGAAGCGGTGCTGCGACGGCTGATGTACGGCGGCGACGGCCGCCGACGTGAGGCGCGCACGCACCCCGATCCGGTCAGGACGCGGACCGCACCGCCTCCACCGTGCTCGCCCAGTCGTCCGAACCATGACCCCGAGCGATCGCCCGGTCCGCCACCGCCTTGACCGACTCCAGCTGCGAGACGTCGAGGCCCCGCGCACGCGCCGCGTGCAGGATGTGGCTCACGCCCGACGCCATCATGCCGAGGCCCGCCTCCTGTCCCGGGTAGCTGCCCGCGTCGATGTTCTCGGCCGTGTACTGGGCGATGGGCGGCAGGATCCGGACGATCGAGTCGAGATACGGGGCGATGTCCGCCGCCTTGACACCGTCGGCGGTGGCCAGTGCGTAGGCGTGCACCAGACCGGAGATGCTGCCGTAGAAGAAGTCGAGCAGCGCCAGGTCGTACAGGGCGGCGAGCCCGGGGTCCGTACCGACGAAGGCGGCCCGGCCACCGAGGGTCTTCAGCGTCGACTCGTGCCGCTCGTACGACTCCCGGGAGCCGGCGTAGAAGAGCAGCGCGTCGGGTGAGCCGACGAGCGGGGTGGGCACCATCACGGCGCCGTCGAGGTAGTCGACGCCGTGCGAGGCCGCCCAGGCCGCGGCCTGTCGCGAGCGCTCCGGGACGTCGGAGGTGACATTGAGCAGCACCCGGCCCCGGAGGGCTTCACCGAGCGGTTCGAGGATCGCGTCCGAGGCGTCGTGGTCGACGACGCAGACGATGATCAACTCAGCTGCCCGGACGGCCTCCTCGGCGCTCGCGGCCTCGACGGCGCCGCGGGCGACGAGGTCGTCCCCCTTGCCCGGAGAGCGGTTCCAGACGGTGGTGGGGAGGCCCGCGTCGAGGAGGGCGCCGGCCAGCGCGCGGCCCATGGCGCCGAGGCCGATGACAGTGACAGGAATGAGGGGACTCTGCGTGGTGGACATGCACACCATGCTTCGTCGCCGCGAACTCCCCCACAAGTACCGACTCTCAAGTGGGATACTCACCAAAAGGTGAGCATCCTGGTCAGAGCAGTGATCGATGCGGTACTTCGCGGTGCCGCATCACGGTGCTCGCGGCCGGACTCACTCGCGGTGCTCACGACGGGGGCAGCAGCGGCTTCCGTTCCAGCGGCGAGGTGAGCACGATCGACGTCGTCGTCCGCCCCAGCGCCGACACCAGTTCCAGGACCTCTTCGAGGTGGACCGTGTCCGTCACGGCGACCTTGATGATCCAGCAGTCCTCGCCGACCACATGGTGCGCCTCGGTCACCTCGGGGCGCTCCAGCAGCTCGCGCGTCCGCGGGTGCCTCAGCGTGTAGCCGCCGTGCGGATCGACGCGGATGAAGGCCTGGATCCCGTGGCCGAGCCGGGCCGGGGAGACATGCGCGCCGTATCCGGTGATGGCGCCGCAGGCTTCGAGACGGCGGACCCGTTCCGTGACGGCCGCGGGACTCAGCCGTACCCGCCGGCCCAGTTCGCTGAGTTTGATGCGGCCGTCCGTCTGGAGGAGCTCCAGGATCTGCCGGTCGATACGGTCGAAACCAGCCGCCGACGTTTCGACGGCGGGCGGACGCGAATACCGAGATTCTTTCGGCGAAGAGGCCGGATCTCCCATGACTCCCCCTTCAGGCTGCGGCCCGACAACGTAACACTTGCCGTAGAGCGACAGGGAGTTGAGGAATGCGCGAGATATGCGTCATCGGGGGCAACCGCTATGTCGGAAAGCGGCTGATCGCCCGCCTGCTGGAATCCGGGGACCGGGTCACCGTCATCAACCGCGGTTCGTCCGCGCCGCCCGCCGGAGTGCGGCATCTGGTCGCGGACCGGGACGACGAGGACTCCCTGCGGGCCGCGATCGGTTCACGTTCCTTCGACGTGGTGGTCGACCAGGTCTGCTACACGCCGCGCCAGGCGGAGATCGCGGTGCGGGTGTTCTCGGGGCGGACCCGCCGCTATGTGATGACGTCCACCGTCGAGGTCTACGAGTACGAGAACTCCGCCGAGCCGGTGCGCGAGGACGCGGTCGACCCGCTGGCGGTGCTTGTCGACACGGCCCTGCCCTGGGACGACCCCGCCTTCCGGGAGGAGCGGTACGGCGAGGGAAAGCGGCAGGCGGAGGCGGTGTTCGCGGCCGCGGCCGGCTTCCCGTCCGTGGCGGTGCGCGTCGCCCATGTCCTCGGCGGACACGACGACTTCACCGCGCGCGTGGACCACTACGCGGAACGCATCAGGGCCGGTGAGCCGATCGCCGTTCCGGAGAAGAACCATCCCGCCACCTATGTGTATGTCGAGGAGATCGCGGACTTTCTCGCCTGGACGACGGGGCAGGAATTCACCGGACCGGTGAATGCGCATGCGAACGGTCCGCTGACGACGCAGGACATCTGCGCCGCGATCGAGCGGGAGACGGGCGGCCGGGTGGAATTCGCCCCGGTACACGGGGGTGAGACATCGCCGTTCTCCTTCGCCCGCGCCTACGCCATGGACAACTCCCGTGCCACAGCCCTCGGATACACCTTCCGGCATACGTCGGAATGGCTTCAGCAGGCTGTGTCGGAGACTCTCGCGGCGCGCCAGGAGGTGCGGTGATGCGGTACCGCACAGTCGGCGGACTGCGGGTGGGGGCCGTCGGACTGGGCGCGATGCCGCTGTCCATCGAGGGGCGCCCCGACGAGCGCCAGGCCGTCGCCACCGTGCACGCCGCGCTGGACGCGGGCGTGACGCTGATCGACACGGCCGACTCCTACTACGCGCCGGGCGGCGAACCGGGGGCGGGCGAGCTGCTGGTCGCCCGGGCGCTCGCCTCGTACGGAGGGAACACCGACGCGGTGCTCGTCGCCACGAAGGGCGGGCGTGGCCGGACGGACGACGGCGGCTGGACGGTGGACGCGGCACCGGAGCGCCTCCGACGGGCGGCCCATGCCTCACTGGCCCGCATCGGCGGTGCGGCGATCGGCCTCTACCAGCTGCACAAGCCCGATCCGGCCGTCCCGTTCGCCGAGTCGGTGGGCGCGCTCCGGGAGCTGCTGGACGAGGGCACGATCCGCTTCGCCGGGATCTCCAACGTGGACGCGGACCGGATCGGACTGGCGCGGGAGATGCTGGGCGACCGGCTCGTCTCCGTGCAGAACCGGTTCTCGCCCGCGGTGCGCGAAGGAGAGGCCGAGCTGCGGCTCTGCGCGGAGCTGGGGATGGCGTATCTGCCGTGGAGTCCTCTCGGGGGGATCTCACGCAGTGCGCTGGACGGTCCGGCGGGCGGGCCGCAGGCGCCGGGTCCGTACGAGGCGTTCCACCGGGTGGCGCGGGCGCGCGGGGTGAGCCCTCAACAGGTGGCACTGGCCTGGCTGTTGGCGCAGTCGCCGACTGTCGTCCCGATCCCGGGCGCGAGCCGTCCGGAGAGCATCCGTGACTCGGCGGCGGCGGCCGGCCTCGTGCTGGGCGCGGAGGAGGTGGCCGAACTGGACGCGAGCGGCTCGCGCGGCGCGGCCGGATCGGACGCGACCGGTACCGGACAGGACACCGCCGGGTCGCTCGCCGCCACCGGACAGGGCACCATGCCGAGGTGACGAACTACGAGACGGACGGCGGGCGTCCGCGGCGCTCGGTCGACCGGGGCGCCAGGATCGAGTCCTACGCCGATCTGATCCATGTGGTGTGCCCGGGGTGCGGCGGGCGGGCCGACGTGGTGCCCCGGCCGGGCCTGCCGGAGCTGAAGTACCACACCGAACTGCTGTTCCGGCCGCGCCGGCTGGCGTGCGGTCGCTGCGCCACGGTGCGGGACTGGGAGGCCGAACGCCGTGGAGGCGCGCTGATCGCCGCCACACTCGGCGGACCCGACGAACCCTTCTTCGGGCGGCCGCTCTGGCTCCGCACTCCGTGCCGCGGCAAGGTCCTGTGGGCGTACAACGAACGCCACATCGACGCGCTGGAGCACTGTCTCGCCGCCGGCCTCCGGGGGCGCGACGGTCATCCGCACATGAGCATGCTGACGCGGCTGCCCGCTTGGATGAAGGCCGCCGGCCACCGGGATGACGTACTGCGCGGGCTCTCACGGATGCGGGAACTGCTCCATGCCGACGCGCCCGCCGACCGCCCGTACTCGGCCGTCGCGTCGGGGCCGGGGCGGCTCGCGCGGCCTGTCCGGGCCATCTGGTAGCCGCCGTACCGACCCGGCGGCACCGGCCCGCGGACGTACGGACTCCGGGGACCGGGCACCCGACCAGCCGCATCGGTCAACTGCCCTGTCCCTTCAGGAAATCGACGATGCCGAGCCATTGACGCCTCCACCGGCTCCAACTACAAAACTATCTGAGAGCGCTCTCACACACCCTTGGCACCATCCTCCCGGAGGTGTTCCGTGAGTACGAGCCGCATCAGACGCACCCCCCTGCTCACCGTCGTCGTGGCCCTCGCCGTCGCGCTCGCCGGCTTCGTCGGCGTCACCGGCGCCGGACAGGCGCGCGGTGACGTTCCCCCCACGCCCGGCTGGAATCTCCAGTGGAGCGACGACTTCAACGGCGCCAACCGCACCCTGCCCTCGTCCGCCGACTGGCAGATCGACCTCGGCCACGGCTACCCCGGCGGCCCCGGCAACTGGGGCACCGGCGAGATCCAGAACTACACCGCCAGCCCGGACAACCTCAGTCTCGACGGCAGCGGAAACCTGCGGATCACCCCGCTCAGGGACGGCGCCGGCAACTGGACGTCCGGCCGCATCGAGACCAGGCGCGCCGACTTCAAGGCCCCGGCCGGCGGCACCCTGCGCATCGAGGGCCGCATCCAGATGCCGAACGTCACCGGGCAGGCCGCGCTCGGGTACTGGCCCGCCTTCTGGGCCCTCGGCGCTCCCTACCGGGGCAACTACTGGAACTGGCCGGCCATCGGTGAGTTCGACATCATGGAGAACGTCAACGGCATCAACTCGGTGTGGGCCGTGCTGCACTGCGGTGTGAACCCCGGCGGCCCCTGCAACGAGACCAACGGCATCGGCGCCAACCGGGCCTGCCCCGGCGCCTCCTGCCAGTCGGCCTTCCACACCTACCGCTTCGAGTGGGACCGCTCCGTCTCCCCCAACCAACTGCGCTGGTACGTGGACGGCCAGCTCTTCCACAGCATCAGCCAGGACCGTTTCGACGCGGGCACCTGGGCCAACATGACCGAGCACGCCGGGTACTTCATTCTGCTGAACGTGGCCATGGGCGGCGCCTTCCCCAACGGTGTCGCTGGCACCGGGACCCCGACGGCCGCCACCGTCCCCGGCCGCCCCATGCTCGTCGACTACGTCGCGGTGTGGACCCGCGGCGGCGGCACGACTCCCCCGCCCACCACCCCGCCGCCGTCCGGCTCCTCCCAGTTGTATCTGCGGACGGGAGGCGGCGCGGGCGACGCCGCCGCGTCGGCCGGCTCGGTGAGCGTCTCCTCGGCGGGCGGCGCCAACTACGACGGCACCCCGCACAACCCGCAGGTCTTCACCTCGTCCGGGATCACCCGCAGATACAACGGCGGGGCCACCCAGTTCGACCTGTTCACCGACTCCGGATCGACGGTCGCCAACGGGCAGCAGGTCAGGGTGAGTTACGACCGGACGGGCGACGGCGGCTGGGACCGGACGGAGACGTACCACTACTTCGCCACGGACCCCGTGCCGGGTTACGAGCACTACACCCAGGCGAAGGGCCTCAAGTCGGCGACGGGCGCACTCGGCGATCTGAGCAACGGACGGGTCCGCGTCGAGGTCTGGAACGCCATCGGCAACGGCGCGAGCACGGTGGGCGTCGGCAACCAGTCCGTCGTCCGTATCCCGTTCGACTGAAGCGGCAGCACGAAGGACATGACAGGAGGCCCCATGCTCCGCCGACTGCTCGCGAGCACGGCCGCCGTGATCTTCCTGATCACCGCGGGCTGGGTCACCGCGGGGAACCACTCACCGGCGTCCGGCTCCGCGGACGACCACGGTGCGCCGGGCCACGCGCGCGCCGGCCACACAGCACACCACCACACCTTCAGCCCGGCGCAGGCGGCCGCGATCGTCGCGCAGGCGGCGGCACCCCTGCGCGGGAGCGAGTTCCGCGCGGAGTGCTTCTCCAGCCATCGCCGGGGTGACGACCCGATCGTCTTCCCCGGGCAGGCGGGCCGCTCGCACATCCACGAGTTCTACGGGAACCGGACGGCGAACGCGTCCTCGACGCTCCAGTCGCTGGCCGCCGGCACCACCAACTGCTCGCCGTCGGTGGACCTCTCCTCGTACTGGACGCCCACCCTCTACAAGAACGGAGCCCCCGTGGCCCCCGAGCGGGTCACCGTCTACTACCAGGGCATCACCGACCACACCCGTGCCGTCGCGCATCCCCGCGGCCTGCGGTACGTGGTCGGCAACGCCACCGCCACCTCGCCCGATCAGAATCCCGCCGCACGCTGGTCGTGCGTGGGCCGGCCTGAGTCGGGCCGGGACTTCGTGAACTGCCCGCCCGGCACGAAGCTGGAGAACTACCTTGACTTCCCCACCTGTTGGGACGGGCGGAACCTGGACAGCGCCAACCACCGCGACCACATGGCGTACGCGGCCGGACAGACCTGTCCGGCCTCGCATCCGGTCGTCGTGCCGCGCCTGGAACTGCTGATCACCTGGCCGGTGAACGGCGGCGGGCTGACACTCGCGGGCACCAGGAACGGGACCAACGTCACGGATCAGCCCGGTTACACCTTCCACGGGGACTTCTTCAACGCGTGGAACGAATCCGAGCTGAAGCGGCGCGTCGCCGACTGCATCGTGGCGGGCTACATCTGCGGGACCGACGGCAGTCCGATCCAGCAGTGACAGCGGTGACGGACGGAAACGACGGTTCCCCGGGCGCCCTCAGGGGCCCGGGGAACCGGCGGTACGCCGCCAGGTGGAATCACGGGGGAAGCCGGCGCACCGCCGTGGGGAGAGAGGGAGCGTCTCTAGACCTTGGAGACGGCCCCTTCCCCGTCCCGGGGCTCCTGGCCGACGACCGTCGCGCCGGACGCGGAACCCTTGACCAGGCGGACGCCGTCGGCGTCGTCGGCGGGAGCGCCGTGGCCGTCGTCGAGCAGTGTCTGCTCGTCGAACGGGATCCGCCCGGCGAGCACCTCGTCGACCCGCACCTTGTCGATCTCCTTCGTCCAGGTGCCGATGAGCACCGTCGCGACCGCGTTGCCCGCGAAGTTGGTCAGTGCACGCGCCTCGCTCATGAAGCGGTCGATACCGACGATCAGGCCGACCCCGTCGACCAGCTCCGGCCGGTGCGACTGCAGACCGCCGGCCAGGGTGGCCAGACCGGCGCCGCTGACGCCCGCCGCGCCCTTGGAGGCGACGAACAGGAAGAGGAGAAGGGGGATCTGCTCCCCGATCGACATCGGGTCGCCCATCGTCTCGGCGATGAAGAGCGACGCCATGGTCATGTAGATCATGGTGCCGTCGAGGTTGAAGGAGTAGCCGGTCGGGACGGTGATGCCGACGACCGGCTTGCTGATGCCCAGGTGCTCCATCTTCGCGATGAGCCGCGGGAGCGCGGACTCGGAGGAGGAGGTGGAGAGGATCAGCAGGAACTCGCGGCCCAGGTACTTCAGCAGCGTGAGGATGTTGAGGCCCGCCACGACACGCAGCAGCGCGCCCAGCACCACGAAGATGAACAGGAAACACGTGACGTAGAAGCCGAGCATCAGCACGGCGAGGCTCTTCAGGGCGTCCAGACCGGCCGAGCCGGTGACGGCCGCGATGGCACCGAAGGCGCCGATCGGCGCGGCCCACATCACCATGGCGAGGATGCGGAAGACGAGGCGCTGAATGTGCTCGACACCGCGCAGCACGGGCTCGCCGACCGAGCCCATCGCCTGGAGGGCGAAGCCTGCCAGCAGCGCGACGAGCAGCGTCTGAAGAACCTCGCCCGAGGTGAAGGCGGAGACGATCGTCGTCGGGATGATGCCGAGCAGGAACTCGACCGTGTCCTTGGCCTCCTCGCCGACCTGCCCCTGGCCGGCCTCCTTGACCGCGTCGGTCACCGCCAGCCCGTCACCCGGGTTGAGGATGTTGCCGACGACCAGGCCGATGGCGAGAGCCACGAGCGACATGACCATGAAATAGCCGAGCGCGATACCGCCGACGGCACCGACCTTGGCGGCTTTGCGTACCGAACCGATGCCCAGCACGATCGTGCAGAAGATGATCGGCGAGATCATCATCTTGATCAGGTTCACGAAACCGGTACCGAGGGGCTTGAGCTCAGTGGCGAACTCGGGGGCGGCCAACCCCACGGCGATACCGAGTACGACCGCGACGATCACGGCGATGTAGAGATAGTGCGTGCGGTCCCGCCTGACGGCTCCAGCAGCCACGGGTTTCCTCCTTGTTACCGGTCCATGTCCCTATGGATTGCCGTGAGCATCCACCACCCTGTGATGCCGGTCACCCTTGCGTTCGTTTCGTTCATACAAATCCGGCCAGGCAATATGGGCCCATGCGCATACCCCGCCCGCGCAGCCTCGCGGGCCAGCTCTTCGCGATGCAGGTCGTCCTGGTGGCCGCGATCGTGGCCGGCTGCGCCCTGTTCACGTATCTCAAGGACAGCTCTCAGGCCGAGGAGACCGCGCGCCTCCAGTCGAGGGCCACGGCGGCCGCGGTGGCGGAATCGCCGTCGGTCATCGCCGCGGCGCGGTCCGCGAACCCCTCCGCGACGCTCCAGCCGTACGCGGAGGGCCTGCGCCGCGACGCCGGTGTCGACTTCATCGTGATCATGGCCCCGAACGGCACGCGGTGGACGCACCCCGAGCCGGGCGAGATCGGCAGGACGTATCTCGGCCACACCGAGCAGGCGCTGCGGGGCGAGATCCACAGCGAGCGGTACGTGGGGGTGCTCGGGTCCTCGATACGGACCGTGGTGCCCGTCGTCGACCGCGGGGAGATCGTCGGGCTCGTCAGCGCCGGCATCACCATCCAGAAGATCAGCGAGCAGGTCAGCAAGCAGGTGGTGGCGCTGCTCGCCATGGCGGGCGGGGCTCTGGCGCTGGGCGGCCTGGGGACGTATGTGATCACCACCCGGCTGCGGCGGCACACGCACGGGATGAACGCGGCCGAGCTGAGCCGGATGCACGACTACCACGAGGCCGCGCTGCACGCGGTGCGTGAGGGACTGCTCATGCTCGACGGGCAGCGCAGGATCGCCCTGTGCAACGACGGCGCGCGGGAACTGCTCGGCCTCGACGAGAACGCGGTGGGCCGGCCGGTCGCCGAGCTGGGACTGCCGACCCCGCTGACCGGCGCGCTGCTGGCGTCCGAGCCGCGTGTCGACGAGGTGCATCTGACGGGTGACCGGGTCGTCGTGGTGAACACCAGCCCGGTCGTCGGCGGCGAACAGCGCGGCACGGTGGTCACCCTGCGCGACCACACCGAGCTCCAGGCCCTCGCCGGCGAGCTGGACTCCGAGCGCGGCTTCACCCAGGCCCTGCGCTCCCAGGCGCACGAGGCGGCCAACCGGCTGCACACCGTGGTCTCGCTCATCGAACTCGGCCGGGTCGACGACGCCGTCGACTTCGCCACCGCCGAACTGGAACTGGCCCAGGTCCTCACCGACCGGGTGGTCGGCGCGGTCGGCGAGCCGGTACTGGCCGCGCTGCTGCTCGGGAAGGCGGCGCAGGCGAACGAGCGGGGTGTGGAGCTGGTGCTCGCGCAGGACAGCCGGATCGACGACGGTGTCCTGCCGCCGTCGCTGCCCTCCCGCGACCTGGTGACGATCCTCGGCAATCTGATCGACAACGCGGTGGACGCGGCGTCCGAGGCGGCTGCCGGCCGCGACGGCGGACCGCAGCCCGCCGGTCATCCCGGGCGGGCCCGCGTCACGGTCGTCGCCCGGGCCGACCGGGACGAGCTGCTGATCCGTGTGCACGACACGGGCGCGGGAATCGACCCGGCGTCCGCGGACGAGGTGTTCCGCAGCGGCTGGTCCACCCACGGATCGGGACGGGGGCTGGGGCTCGCGATCGTCCGGCAGACGGTGCACCGCAGCCGGGGCACGGTGGTCCTGGCGAAGGGCCCGGACGGCGGGGCCGACTTCACCGTGCGGCTGCCGCTGGAGGGCGCGGGGGTACCGGCATGAGCGGCGATCCGATCAGAGTGCTGGTCGTCGAGGACGATCCGGTGGCCGCCGACGCGCATGCCCTCTATGTGGGCCGCGTCGCCGGTTTCACGGTGTCGGGGGTGGCGCACTCGCGCTCGGAGGCGGTCCGTGCACTGGAGCGGACCGAGGTCGACCTGCTGCTGCTGGACCTCTATCTGCCCGACGGGCACGGCCTCCAGCTCGTACGGTCGCTGCGCGCCGCGGGTCATTCCGCGGACGTCATCGCGGTGACCTCGGCCCGCGACCTCGCGATGGTGCGGGAGGGCGTGTCGCTCGGGGTGGTCCAGTACGTGCTGAAGCCGTTCACCTTCGCGACACTGCGCGACCGCCTCGGCCGGTACGCGGAGTTCCGCGCCGCGGCCGGTGAGGCGAGCGGCCAGGACGAGGTGGACCGCGCTCTCGGCGCGCTGCGCGCCCCGCAGGGCGGTGGCCTGCCCAAGGGGCTGAGCGGCCCGACGCTGGAGGCGGTCACCCGGTCGCTGCGGGACGCGCCGGAGGGGCTGACGGCCGCCGAGGCGGGCATCGCGGTGGGCATCTCCCGGATCACCGCGCGTCGCTATCTGGAACATCTGGTCACCGCGGGACGGGCGGCGCGCAGCCCGCAGTACGGGCAGATCGGCCGCCCGGAACTCCAGTACCGCTGGATCCCCGCGACCCACTGACGGCGCCCTGTCCGCGCGGTGTCGCTCAACGGCGGTGTCCCTCAGGGCAATCGACGCCTTTGATGGGACCGTCCCCGCGGTCACGGTCCGCCTCCCGGGCCGTCGACCGGACGCCGGATCGGTCGATTCGGCACTCTTCGTACCCTTCGTTCGGCAGGAGTAGCGTGGAGAGGTCAGCGCCGACCGAGCGCAGACCATGAGGCACGGGCGCGACGCGCTGACATCCGGGCACGGCTTTCCGCCCGTCAGTGATCCGAGGAGTCCCTCCATGTCTGTCACGGCCGAAGCAACGGACATCCGCCCGTTCCGGATCGAGGTTCCGGAGAACCAGCTCACCGAGCTGCGCCGCAGGATCGAAGCGACGCGATGGCCCTCCAAGGAGCTCGTCACCGACCGCTCGCAGGGGGTGCAGCTGGCAACGCTCCAGGCGCTCGCCCGCTATTGGATGATCAACTACGACTGGCGCAGGTGCGAGGCGAGACTGGACGCGCTGCCGCAGTTCACGACCGAGATCGACGGCGTCGACATCCACTTCGTCCACGTTCGGTCGCCGCACGAGAACGCCCTGCCGCTGATCATGACGCACGGCTGGCCCGGCTCGGTCGTCGAGCTGCTGGAGACCGTCGGGCCGTTGACCGACCCGACCGCCCACGGCGGCTCTCCCGAGGACGCGTTCCATCTGGTGCTGCCGTCCCTGCCCGGCTACGGCTTCTCGGGCGAGCCGGCCGAACTCGGCTGGGGCAACGGGCGCATCGCGAGCGCATGGGCGGAGCTGATGAACCGCCTCGACTACCCGCGCTACGTCGCCCAGGGCGGAGACGTGGGCGCCGCCGTCACCGACGCCATGGGCCGCCAGGCACCCGCGGGTCTGCTCGGCATCCATGTGAGCCTGCTAGCCGGGGCGATCGGGATCAAGGACCACCTGCCGAAGGAGACCGGGCCGGAACGGGCGGCCATGGACGCGCTGAACGTCTTCACGACCGACGGCTTCGGCTACTTCCTGGAGCAGACCACGAGGCCGCAGACGATCGGCTACTCCCTGCTGGATTCACCCATCGGGCTGGCTGCCTGGATGCTGGACCACGACACGGACAGCTACGAGAAGATCTCGGGCGCCTTCCTCGACGGCCACCCCGCGGGCAATCTGACCCGGGACCACATCATCGACAACATCATGATGTATTGGCTGACGGGCACCGGCGCGTCGGCGGCCCGGTGGTACTGGGAGTTCGGACGCGAGATCGCCGGCGGCCAGGCTCCTCCGCCGGTCCGGGTCCCGGTCGGCTTCACGTCGTTCCCGGGCGAGATCTGGGCCGCCCCGCGCAGCTGGGTCGAGACGGTCTACCCGGACCCCGCGTACTTCAACGAGGTCGACAGGGGTGGACACTTCGCGGCCTGGGAGGAGCCGGACCTCTTCTCCGCCGAGATGCGGGCGGCGTTCGCCCCCCTGCGCTGACGACGCGTGCGGGTTCGGCCCGGGTGCGTATCCGTACACGGGCACGCACCCGAGGCCTCGCGTGCGGTACCTGTGGGCACATGTGCCGGAGACGGGCAAGGCAGTGGCCGGCCGCCCACCGACGGCGGCCGTACCCACGCAAAGCACACATCGTTGCACCCTTCAACGACCCCTCCCTGCACGGGCATTGACCTTGTCAGCGAGCCGGTCCTACGGTCACGGCAGCCCCCTGGGCCCTCGGCCCGGACTCCGGCTCGGAGGAGGTCGTGCCCGTGCGCCCCAACGCCCCACTGATCCTCGTCACCGCCGTCACCGCTCTCGCCGCGGCAACGCTCACCGCCTGCGGCAACGGTTCGGGCAGCGATCCCGACACCGTGAAGGTCGTCTACAACCGCTCGACGGACAACAAGATCCGCTTCAAGGACCAGCATCTCGAAGCGGCGAAGAAGCAGTTCGAGAAGGAGCACCCGGGCAAGAAGGTCGAACTCGTCCCGATCCAGGCCCCGGACAACGACTACGCCACCAAGGCGCAGCAGATGATGCGGTCCCCCAAGACCGCGCCCGACCTGGTCTACGAGGACACCTTCCGCATCAACTCGGACATCAAGGCCGGGTATTTGAAGCCGCTGGACTCCTATCTGCCGCAGTGGGACCAGTGGGGCCAGTTCGTCGACACGGCGAAGGCGGCGGCCAAGGCCGAGGACGGCAAGACGTACGGCATCCCGGACGGCACCGACACCCGTGGCCTCTGGTTCAACAAGGCGATCTTCGCCAAGGCGGGTCTGCCGGCCGACTGGCAGCCGAAGAACTGGGCCGAGGTCCTGGACGCGGCCCGCACGGTCAAGGAGAAGGTCCCCGGCGTCATCCCGCTGAACGTCTACACCGGCAAGGGACCCGGCGAGGCGGCCGTGATGCAGGGCTTCGAGATGCTGCTGTACGGCACCGGGGCCGATCCGCTCTACGACGAATCGGCCAAGAAGTGGGTCACCGGCACCAAGGGCTTCCGGGACTCGCTCGACTTCGTCCGCACGGTCTACACGGAGAAGCTCGGCCCCGACGTCTCGGACGCGCTCGACCCGAACGTCGGCACGCGGGTCGCCACCGAGTGGTTCCCCGAGGGCAAGCTCGCGATCTCGCTCGACGGCTCCTGGATGGGCCAGAACTGGATCAACAAGGGCCCCAAGGAGTGGCCGGACTGGAGCAAGGACCTCGCCCAGACCCCGATGCCCACCCAGAACGGACAGGCGCCCGGCAAGGTGTCCATGTCCGGCGGCTGGGCGTGGTCGATCCCGCAGAAGGCGGACAACGCCGATCTGGCCTTCGAGTTCATCAAGACGCTCCAGACGGCCGAGAACGCGACGCAGTGGTGCGTGGTGGCCGCGCAGATCGCGGTACGCAAGGACGTGGCCGCCGACCCGAAGTATCTGAAGTCCATGCCGGGCATCGAGTTCTTCACCGGGCTCGTGCAGTACACGCACTACCGTCCGGCGCTGCCCGTCTATCCGCAGGTCTCCACCGCCATCGGTGAGGCCATGGAGAAGGTGACGACGGGCGACGCCTCGGCCGCGGAGGCGGCGAAGGCGTACGACGAGCAGCTGAAGACCGTCGTCGACGGCGCGGTCGTCAGCAGGTGAGCACGACGAGAGGAGGGGTGTGGCGGTGGCTGCCCATCGCCCCCGCCACCCTCCTGCTGCTGCTCTTCCTGGCCGGCCCGATCGGCTACTGCGTCTGGATCGCCTTCACCGACACCCAGTTGACCGGTGCCTCGGGTGCCGACTTCGTGGGCCTCGACAACTTCCGCCGGGCCTTCGCGGACGAGGACTTCCGCAACGCCGTCTGGCTCACGCTGGTCTTCACCTTCGTCTCGGCGGTGGTCGGCCAGAACACCCTGGGTCTGGCGCTGGCCGGTCTGATGCGGGCCGCGTCCCGGCCGGTCAGAACCGTCACGGGCACGCTGGTGATCACCGCCTGGGTGCTGCCGGAGATCGTCGCCGCGTTCCTGCTGTACACGTTCTTCCGCCGGGAGGGAACGCTGAACGCGCTGCTCGACTGGCTCCATCTGCCGTCCCAGAACTGGCTGTTCACCCTGCCCATCCTCGCCGTGTCGTTCGCCAACGTCTGGCGCGGCACCGCGTTCTCGATGCTGATCTACTCGGCGGCGCTCTCCGAGATACCGCGGGACGTCGTCGAGGCCGCGGAAGTCGACGGGGCGAGCGGTCCACGGCGGGTCTGGCACATCACCCTGCCGATGATCCGCCGTTCGATCGGCACCAATCTGATGCTGAACACACTCTCCACGCTCTCCGTCTTCGGGCTGATCTGGGCGATGACCCGGGGCGGTCCTGGCAACCGGAGCCAGACGCTGCCGGTGTTCATGTACGACCAGGCGTTCCTCAAGAGCCTGATCGGGTACGGCACCGCGGTGGCCCTGCTGCTTCTCCTGGTGGGCTCGCTGTTCTCGATCGTCTATCTGCGTCTGATGAAGGTGGAGGTGTGATGCGCCGGTCCACCCGCGCCCGGCTCGCCGCCAACGCCGCGCTGCTGGTGACGGCTGCCGCGTTCGCCCTGCCGCTGGTGTGGCTCCTGCTGTCGTCCGTGGACGCGAACGCGGACCTGCGGGTGCGGGTTCCGTCGTCGGTCACCGGGGACAACTTCGACGCGGTGCTCACCGACGAGATCACCTTCACACCGATGCTGAACAGCCTGCTGCTGTGCGGCGGGGCGACGCTGCTGACGGTGGTGTGCGCGGCGCTCGCGGCGTATCCGCTCTCCCGGCACCGCTCGCGCTTCAACCGCCCGTTCCTGCTGACGATCCTGTTCACGACGTGCCTGCCGATCACGGCGGTGATGGTGCCGGTCTACGGCCTGTTCGTGCAGGTCGATCTGATCGACACGATGTACGGCACGGGACTGTTCCTCGCCACGTCCCAACTGCCCTTCTCCATCTGGCTGATGAAGAACTTCATGGACGGCGTCCCGATGGTCCTGGAGGAGGCGGCCTGGACGGACGGCGCCTCGAACCTCCAGACGCTGTCGCGCGTCGTCCTGCCCCTGATGGGGCCGGGCCTGACCGTGGTGACGATCTACACCTTCATCCAGCTCTGGGGAAACTTCTTCGTCCCGTTCATGCTGATCCTGACGCCGGATCAGCTGCCGGCCTCGGTCTCGATCTTCACCTTCTTCGGCAACTACGGCTCGGTGATCTACGGGCAGCTGGCGGCGTTCTCGATCCTGTACTCGGCGCCGGTGCTGGTGCTGTACGTCCTGATCTCGCGCCGGCTCGGGGGCGGGTTCGCACTGGGCGGGGCGGTCAAGGGATGACGCCCGGTCCGCGCCCCGGGGCGGCGCGATCACTGCACGTTACCAAGTGGTAGCGATCAGCTCGGACGTTCCTACGACAAGTGGCGTTGGGTGAACGCACCGTAGTCGCCACGCCCCACCGGCCTCTAGCGTTGCCGCGTGCACCACGCTCCCACGCCCCCGTTCAACGCCCCCGCCGCCCGCCGGCTGCGCGAAGCCCTCGGAATGGCCCCCGGCCATGTCGCGTACGGTCTCCGCGCCCAGTACGGGCTCCATGTCTCACCGGACACGGTGGTCTCCTGGGAACGCGGGCTCCTCGCCCCGGGGTCCCGTGAACTGACCGCACTGGCCGGGGTGTTGTGGTGCGCGCCGCACGACCTCCTCACCGAGGCTTCCAGCCTGCGCGAACACCGGCTGGCACACGGATGGGCACCCGCGGACCTGGCGCGGCGCCTCGGCGTGGACCCGGACGGCTATCTGCGCATGGAGGAGTCGGGCCGCTGGCGCGGCACCGAACGCCAGACGGCCGCGCTCGCCGAGGCCCTGCAACTGGGCCCGCGCGAACTGCTGATCGCGACGGGCCGCGAGGCGGATCTCGCGGAGCTGCTGCGCAGCGCGGTCGCGGCACGCTGGCAGGCGTACGTCCGCCCGGTCTCGAAACTGGTCCCGATGGAGCGCCCCCGGCTGGAAGCGGCACTGGAGGAGCTGCACGCGGCCTACCAGTCGCGGATGGTGGCGACGCTCAGCTGGGGCTCGACGACGGAGGACACGGGCAGCGCGGGCCGTGAGTTCCTGGACCGCATAGCCGACCACTTCTGGGACCTGGCGCGGAGCTGAGCCGTACACCCGCCCGGTCTGTCGTTCGGACGAGACCGCATCCGGCAGCGGGGTGCACGACCGACCGCGAAGACCGGCCCCCCGCCGGTCAGAACACCGACTCCGCCTCGTGCATCCGGTTCGCCGGGACCGTCTTGAGACGGGTCACCGCCTCCGCCAGCGGGACCATCTTCACCACGGTGCCGCGCAGCGCCGTCATCATGCCGTACTCGCCGCGGTGCGCCGCCTCCACCGCGTGCCAGCCGAAGCGGGTCGCGAGCACCCGGTCGTAGGCCGTCGGGGTTCCGCCGCGCTGGACGTGGCCCAGGATGACCGGCTTGGCCTCCTTGCCGAGGCGGTGCTCCAGCTCGGCGGCGAGGCGGTTGCCGATGCCCTGGAAGCGCTCGTGGCCGTACTGGTCGATCTCGCCCTTGCCGTAGTCCATCGAGCCCTCGGCCGGGTGCGCACCTTCGGCGACGCAGATGACCGCGAACTTCTTCCCCCGCGAGAACCGCTCCTCGACCATCTTCACCAGGTCCTCGACCTGGAACGGCCGCTCCGGCAGACAGATGCCGTGGGCGCCGCCCGCCATGCCCGATTCCAGGGCGATCCAGCCGGCGTGCCGGCCCATCACCTCGACGACCATCACACGCTGGTGCGACTCGGCGGTCGTCTTGAGGCGGTCGATGGCCTCGGTGGCGACCGTCACGGCCGTGTCGAAGCCGAACGTGCGGTCGGTGGCGGAGATGTCGTTGTCGATCGTCTTCGGCACACCGACGACGGGCATCCCCCCGTCCGCGAGCATCCGGGACGCGGTGAGCGTGCCTTCCCCGCCGATCGGGATGAGCGCGTCGATGCCGTGCAGCCGGGCCAAGTCCGGTGCGTTCTCGCAGGCTTCGGCCAGCCGGCCGCGCTCCAGACGGGCGGAGCCGAGGATCGTGCCGCCACGGGCGAGGATGCCGCTGACCGCGTTGAGGTCGAGCGGACGGTAGTGGCCGTCGAGGAGCCCCTTGAATCCGTCCTCGAAGCCGATGACTTCGTCGCCGTGAAAGGTGAGGGCACGGTGCACGACCGACCGGATCACAGCGTTCAGTCCGGGGCAGTCGCCCCCTGCGGTGAGCACTCCGATGCGCATCGTGCTGTGTCTCCTGCTCGTCAGTGGGACAGGTGAGCCCACGTTCGATTGTTCCACGGACCCCGGAGAACCCGCGCTCCCGGCTGCTCCGAGGCACGGCGTACGGCCCTCGTGAGGGACGCCTCCGACCGCCCCCGGTCCGCCGGGCGCCCTAACCATCCACGGAGGTATTGTCAAGAGGGAAAGGCCGCCCTCAGCGGTTTTTTTGTACGTACCACCTTTTTCGTACCGACCTTTTCGCACCCCAGAGAGCATGGACGGGAGAGCACGCGTGACGCGCAGCGTGTACGTGACCGGGATCGACCGCGGGGACGGCCGGCAGGTCGTCGAGCTGGGAGTCATGGAGCTCCTCACCCGCCAGGTGGACCGGGTGGGTGTTTTCCGCCCGCTGGTGCACGACGGCCCGGACCGGCTGTTCGACCTGCTGCGGGCCCGTTACCGGCTGTCGCAGGATCCGGCGTCCGTGTACGGCATGGACTACCACGAGGCCTCCACCCTCCAGGCCGAGCGGGGTACCGACGAGCTGGTCTCCGAGCTCGTCGACCGCTTCCACCGGGTCGCGCGGGAGTACGAGGTCGTCCTCGTCCTCGGTACCGACTTCGCCGCCACCCAGCTCCCCGACGAGCTCGCGATCAACGCACGGCTCGCCAACGAGTTCGGCGCATCGGTGATCGCGGTCGTCGGCGGCAAGGGCCAGAGCGCGGAGTCCGTACGGGCCGAGACGCGCAACGCCCACCGCGCCTACGAGGCTCTGGGCTGCGACGTCCTCGCCATGGCCGTCAACCGGGTCGCCCCCGAGGAGCGCGCCGAGATCGCCGAACGACTGGCGGCCCGCCTGCCCGTCCCCTGTTACGTCCTGCCCGACGAGCCGGCGCTCGCCGCCCCGACCGTCGCCCAGATCACGCACGCGCTCGGCGGCACGGTACTGCTGGGCGACGACGCGGGGCTCGCGCGCGACGCACTCGACTTCGTCTTCGGCGGCGCGATGCTGCCGAACTTCCTCAACGCCCTGACGCCCGGCTGCATGGTGGTGACCCCGGGAGACCGTGCCGATCTGGTGGTCGGCGCGCTGGCCGCCCATTCCGCCGGCACCCCGCCCATCGCCGGCCTGCTGCTCACCCTCAACGAGCGGCCCAGCGACACGGTCCTCACCCTCGCGTCCCGGCTCGCGCCCGGCACCCCGGTGGTGTCGGTCGCCGGCAACAGTTTCCCCACCGCCGCCGAACTGTTCGCGCTGGAGGGCAAGCTGAACGCCTCCACGCCCCGCAAGGCGGAGACGGCACTCGGCCTGTTCGAGCGTCATGTCGACACCGGCGAACTGCTGGCCCGGCTCGCCGTGGGGCGCAGCGGCCATGTCACCCCGATGATGTTCGAGCACGATCTGCTGGAGCAGGCGCGGACGGACCGCCGCCGGGTGGTGCTGCCCGAGGGCGCCGAGGAGCGTGTGCTGCGCGCGGCCGACGTCCTGATCCGCCGGGACGTCTGCGACCTGACCCTCCTCGGTGACACCGAGGTGATCCGCAAGAAGGCCGCCGACCTGGGCATCGACCTCAGCTCGACCCAGCTGATCGACCCGGTCACCTCCGAGCTCCGCCAGCCCTTCGCCGAGCGGTACGCCGAACTGCGTGCCCACCGTGGTGTGACGGTGGAGCTGGCGCACGACGTCGTGGCGGACGTGAACTACTTCGGCACGCTGATGGTGCAGGAGGGGCTGGCCGACGGCATGGTCTCGGGCTCGGTGCACTCCACCGCCGCCACCATCCGCCCGGCCTTCGAGATCATCAAGACGAAGCCCGAAGCCTCAATTGTCTCGTCCGTCTTCTTCATGTGCCTCGCCGACCGGGTGCTCGTGTACGGGGACTGCGCGGTCAACCCGGACCCGAACGCCGAACAGCTCGCGGACATCGCGGTCCAGTCGGCGGCGACAGCGGCCCGTTTCGGCGTCGACCCGCGGATCGCGATGCTGTCCTACTCGACGGGCACCTCCGGCTCCGGAGCCGACGTGGACAAGGTCCGCGAGGCGACCAAGCTGGTGCGGGAGCGCCGGCCGGAGCTGAGGATCGAGGGCCCGATCCAGTACGACGCGGCCGTCGAGCCGTCCGTCGCGGCGACGAAGCTGCCGGACTCCGAGGTGGCGGGCCAGGCGACGGTGCTGATCTTCCCGGACCTCAACACCGGCAACAACACCTACAAGGCCGTGCAGCGTTCGGCCGGCGCCGTGGCCGTCGGGCCGGTGCTCCAGGGTCTGCGCAAGCCCGTCAACGACCTGTCGCGGGGCGCGCTCGTCAGCGACATCGTGAACACGGTGGCCATCACGGCCATCCAGGCCCAGCCCGTACCGTCGGCGCGGCCCGCCCCGAGCGAGCCGGACGCACCGGCCGGCCGGCCCGCATCCGTATGACCGCCCCCCGCACAGAAGGCTCCGTGACTGTGACCGCGACCCGCGTCCTCGTCCTCAACTCCGGCTCGTCGTCGGTGAAGTACCAGCTGCTCGACATGCACGACGGTTCGCGGCTGGCCGCCGGACTGGTGGAACGGATCGGCGAGGAGACGTCCCGGCTCGTCCACACCCCGCTCGTCGGTGGCGAGAAGCGCGAGCGCACCGGTCCCATCGCGGATCACGGCGCGGCACTGAAGGCGGTCGCCGACGAGCTGGCGTCCGACGGTCTCGGGCTCGACTCCCCCGAGCTCGCGGCGATCGGCCACCGCGTGGTGCACGGCGGCCTGAGGTTCACCGAGCCGACGGTGATCGACGACGACGTGCTGGCGGAGGTGGAGCGGCTGGTCCCGGTGGCGCCGTTGCACAATCCGGCGAACATCGTCGGCATCCGTACGGCACAGGCGCTGCGTCCCGATCTGCCGCAGGTGGCGGTCTTCGACACGGCCTTCCACACGACGATGCCGGAGGCGGCAGCCCGCTACGCCATCGACGTGGAGACGGCGGACGCCCACCGCATCCGCCGCTACGGCTTCCACGGCACCTCTCACGCGTACGTCTCGCGCAGGACGGCGGAGCTGCTGGGCAAGGAGCCGTCCGAGGTCAACGTCATCGTGCTGCACCTGGGCAACGGCGCGTCCGCCTCGGCGGTCGCCGGCGGCCGGTGCGTGGACACCTCGATGGGGCTGACACCTTTGGAGGGGCTGGTCATGGGCACCCGCTCCGGTGACATCGACCCCGCGGTCACCTTCCATCTGATGCGGGTCGCGGAGATGTCGGCGGACCAGATCGACGAGCTGCTCAACAAGAAGAGCGGTCTGGTGGGGCTCTGCGGCGACAACGACATGCGGGAGATCCGCCGCCGGATCGACGAGGGGGACGAGCGGGCGCGACTCGCCTTCGACATCTACATCCATCGTCTGAGGAAGTACATCGGCTCGTACTTCGCGGTACTCGGCCGGGTGGACGCGATCGCGTTCACGGCGGGGGTCGGCGAGAACGCGGCGCCGGTGCGGGAGGCTGCCATGGCAGGTATGGAGGGATTCGGTCTGACGCTGGACCGTGAGCGGAACGCCGCCCGTTCCGACGAGGCACGGATTATTTCGTCGTCCGAGGGGCGGGTCGCGGTCGCCGTGGTTCCGACTGATGAGGAACTGGAGATCGCGCGGCAGACATTCGCCCTGGTCACGAGCGGTTCCCGGACGGGAAATCCCTGATTACCCGCCAGGTATCGACTGAGCGGACTCCCGCCCATTTGTACTTTCCGCCAGACGGAATATTCCGAGTCGAAACAAACCGATAGGATCCGCCTTATGCGCCGTTCCAAAATCGTCTGCACGCTGGGCCCCGCCGTCGACTCGTACGAGCAGCTGAAATTGCTCATCGAGGCCGGTATGAACGTGGCCCGATTCAACATGAGCCACGGGACCCACTCCGAGCACGAGGAGCGGTACCACCGCGTCCGCAAGGCCGCCGAGGACACCGGCCGCGCCGTCGGCGTGCTCGCCGACCTCCAGGGCCCCAAGATCCGCCTGGAGACCTTCGCCGAGGGACCGGTCGAGCTGGTCCGCGGTGACGAGTTCGTCATCACCACCGAGGACGTGGCCGGTGACAAGTCCATCTGCGGCACCACGTACAAGGGCCTGCCGGGCGACGTCTCCAAGGGCGACCCGATCCTCATCAACGACGGCAACGTCGAGCTGCGCGTGGTCGAGGTGACCGGCCCGCAGGTGAAGAGCATCGTCGTCGAGGGCGGTGTCATCTCCGACCACAAGGGCATCAACCTCCCCGGCGCGGCGGTCAATGTCCCGGCCCTGTCCGAGAAGGACATCGAGGACCTGCGCTTCGCGCTGCGGATGGGCTGCGACATGGTCGCGCTCTCCTTCGTCCGCGACGCGAGCGACGTCAAGGACGTCCACAAGGTGATGGACGAGGAGGGCCGCCGGGTCCCCGTCATCGCCAAGGTGGAGAAGCCGCAGGCCGTCGAGAACATGACGGACGTCGTCATGGCGTTCGACGGCGTGATGGTCGCGCGCGGCGACCTGGCCGTCGAGTACCCGCTGGAGCGGGTCCCGATGGTGCAGAAGCGGCTCATCGAGCTGTGCCGCCGCAACGCCAAGCCGGTGATCGTGGCGACCCAGATGATGGAGTCGATGATCACCAACTCCCGCCCGACGCGTGCCGAGGCGTCCGACGTGGCGAACGCGATCCTGGACGGCGCGGACGCGGTGATGCTCTCCGCCGAGTCCTCGGTCGGCGCGTACCCGATCGAGACGGTCAAGACGATGTCGAAGATCGTGGTCGCCGCGGAGGAGGAGCTGATCTCCAAGGGCCTCCAGCCGCTGGTACCGGGCAAGAAGCCGCGCACCCAGGGCGGCTCGGTGGCCCGCGCGGCCTGCGAGATCGCGGACTTCCTGGGCGGCAAGGCCCTGGTCGCCTTCACCCAGTCCGGTGACACGGCCCGCCGTCTGTCCCGCTACCGCGCGGAGCAGCCGATCGTGGCGTTCACGACGGACGAGTCGACACGCAACCAGCTCGCGCTGAGCTGGGGCGTGGAGTCCTATGTCGCTCCGCACGTCGACAACACCGACGCCATGGTGGACCTGGTGGACGCGGAGCTGCTGAAGCTCCAGCGGTACAACGAGGGCGACATCATGATCATCACCGCCGGCTCACCTCCGGGCGTGCCGGGCACGACGAACATGGTGCGGGTGCACCACCTGGGCGGGGAGTCGAAGGCCTGAGGTCCCTCCCGCACTTCGGGTACGAGCGAGGGCGGCGCGCCGGTTCACAGGAACCGGCG